>NZ_JBEPAP010000017.1:0-15298 GCF_040298665.1 Streptomyces sp. NPDC001508 | reverse complement strand
GCGGCACACGCGAACGGATCCCGTACGACGGGCGACGCCGCCTTCCGTCCGGCGGGCGACGGGCGCTGCATGACGGGCGACGCGTCCTGTGCCGCGGGCGATGCGCCCTGTACGGCGGAACACGGCTCCACAAAGGCCGTACGGTGGTGCGCGTATCCCGCGTCCGTACGGTGGGACGCGCATCCTGTGCCCGTACGGTGGGTCACGGAGCCGGTACGGTGCCCGGGCGCCCCGGACGTACTTCTGCGGGAGTACGCGCGGTCACCTCGCTCGGCTGACGTCCGCCACCGCCCGCTGCGTCTAGCGTGGCCGTCATGGAGGAGCAGCGTGTGCGCCGGCACGGTCCGGCGCAGTGGTGGCGGCACGGGCCGCCGTGGTGGCAGCGGACGGACGGCGCCGAGCCGCCCGCCGCCCGCCTGCCGTGGCGCTCCACCGCGCTGCTCACCGCCTTCGTCCTGGTCGGCTCGAACTTCGCGGCGCACGGCCAGCCCGATCGGGAGCCGCTGGACGCCTACGCGCGCGTCCTGCTCCTGGTCGCCTCGGGGCTGCTGCTGTGGCGCCACCGCCACCCGGTGGCCGTCGTCTTCGGCACGGCCGCGGCCACCCTGGTCTACCTGGGCGCGGGCTACCCGTACGGGCCGGTCTTCCTGACCGTCGCCGCGAGCTGTGTCACCGCCGTCGTCGCCGGTCACCGCCGGGCCGCCTGGACGTCCGTAGGGCTCCTGTGGGCCGGGCACGTGCTGATCGCGCTCTGGCTCTACCGCCGGCTTCCGCCGCCGGGCGACACGGGCGGGAGCATCGACCAGGAGATCCTGATCGCCACCTGGATCCTGGCCATCGGCGCGCTGTCCGAACTGGCCCGGGTGCGGCGCGAACAGTGGGTGCGGGAGCGGGCCGACCGCGCCCAGGCCGCCCGGCGGCGCGCGGACGAGGAACGGCTGCGGATCGCCCGGGAACTGCACGACGTCCTCGCGCACAGCATCTCCGTCATCAACGTCCAGGCGGGCATGGGGCTCGCGCTCCTGGACAGCGACCCCGAGCAGGCACGCGCGGCCCTCACCACCATCAAGTCCGCCAGCAGGGAGGCGCTCGGAGAGGTGCGACAGGTACTGGACACGTTGCGCGCCCCGGGTGCCGCGCCGCGCGCCCCCGCCCCGGGTCTTGACCGGCTGCCGGAACTGGTGGAGCAGGCGGCGGGCGCGGGGCTCGCCGTCGAGATCGAGGGCGCGGCGCCACGGCTCGCTCCGGGTGCCGACCTGGCCGCGTTCCGCATCGTCCAGGAGGCCCTCACCAATGTGGTGCGGCACTCGGGTTCGCGGCACGCGCGCGTGCGGTTCGACCACGACACCGACTGCCTGCGGCTGCGCATCGACGACGACGGCCCCGCGACCGGCGCCGACGCCGGCGGCAGCGGCAACGGGCTGGCCGGAATGCGCGAGCGGGCCGCCGCCCTGGGTGGCACGATCGAGGCGGGCCCACGTCCCGACGGCGGCTTCCGGGTGCTCGCCGTACTGCCGTCGCAGATCAAGTCCGAGGAGGGCGACCGGTGATCCGTGTACTGCTCGCCGACGACCAGGTACTGGTGCGGGCCGGGTTCCGGGCGCTGCTCGACGCGCAGCCGGACATCGAGGTGGCAGGCGAGGCCGCCGACGGGGCTCAGGCGCTGGCCAAGGTGCGCGAACTGCGCCCGGACGTCGTCCTGATGGACATCCGCATGCCGCTGCTCGACGGGCTGGCCGCCACCCGCCGTATCACCGGGGAGCCGGAGCTGCGGGACGTCAAGGTGGTCATGCTCACCACCTTCGAACTCGACGAGTACGTCTTCGAGGCGATCCGCTCCGGTGCCTCCGGTTTCCTGGTCAAGGACACCGAGCCGGAGGAACTGGTGCGCGCCGTGCGGGCGGTGGTGGAGGGCGACGCACTGCTGTCGCCGGGGGTGACCCGTCGCCTCATCGCCGAGTTCGCCGCCCGGTCCAAGCAGCCCGCGGACGCCGACGAACTGGCCCGGCTCACCGAGCGGGAACGCGAGGTGATGGCCCTGGTCGGCATCGGCCTTTCGAACGAGGAGATCGCCCGTCGCCTGGTGGTCAGCCCGCTCACCGCGAAGACCCATGTGAGCCGCACCATGGTCAAGCTGGGCGCCCGCGACCGCGCCCAACTGGTGGTGCTGGCCTATGAGTCGGGGCTGGTGCGCCCGGGCTGGCTGGGCTGAGCCCCGGGCCGCCGGCCGGGCGGAGCCGGCAGACCCGGGGGAGCGCCCGGCCGCGCCGCGCCGTGGCTCGGCCGGACTACGGCGCGGCGCGTGCGGACTACGGCGCGGCCGGACCGGCGGAGCGTTCAGTCGCGGACCGCCACGCGGGCGGTGTTCACCTCGCTCGCCTCGCCGGTCTCGCCGACCGCGCGGGTCTCGCTCGCCGCGCCGGTCTCGTCCGCCGCGGACCTCGCGACCGCCAGCGACCCCTGGGTGCGCCGGCCGCGCACACCCGTGAGGGCGATCAGCAGGCCGGCCAGGGCGACGCCGGTGACGACCACGAACCCGGGCCGGTAGCTGTCGAGCACCGCCTGCGGCGTCGGGTCGGCGGGGGCGCCCGCGGTGACCGCCGCGGTCACGATCGCCAGGAAGATCGCGCCGCCCACCTGGACCGAGGTGTTCAGCAGCCCCGAGACCATGCCCTGCTCATGGTCCTCGACGCCGTTGGTGGCCTGGATGTTGAGCGAGGGGAAGACCAGCGCGCAGGCCGCGCCGATCAGCAGCATCGACGGCAGCACGACGGCCGCGTACACCGGATCGAGGTCGACGCGCAGGAACAGCGCGTACCCGACGACCATCAGCGCGAAGCCCGTCGCGATCAGCCGCGGGGTGCCGAACCGGTCCACGATCGAGCCGACCTTCGTCGAGGACACCGCCACCAGCGCGCCCGCGGGCAGGAAGGCGAGCGCGGTGTGCAGCGCCGACCAGCCGAGCAGCGACTGCATGTAGAGGGTGGTCAGGAACTGGAAGCCGACGTACGACCCGAAGAAGGCCACCGCGCCGAGCTGGGCGCGGACCTGGCTGCCCGAACGCAGCACGCCGAGCCGGATCAGCGGGCCCGCCGAGCGCCGCTCCACCAGGACGAACACGGTCAGCAGCGCGGCGACGGCGAGGAAGGACAGCAGGGTGCGGGCCGAGGTCCAGCCGACCTCGGGCGCCTGGACGACGGTGAAGACGAGCAGCAGCATCGACGCGGTGCCGAGGACGGCGCCGGGCAGGTCGTAGCCGTCGTGGTCGCGCTCGCGGGCGCTGCGCGGCAGCAGCCGGAGGCCGGCCAGCAGCGCGGCCAGCGCGATGGGCGCGGGCAGCAGCATCGTCAGCCGCCAACTGGCCTCGGTGAGCAGCCCGGACAGCACCAGGCCCATGGAGAACCCGGTGGCCGCGCACGTGGTGTAGATGGACAGGGCGCGGTTGCGCAGCGGGCCCTCGGGGAACGTGGTGGTGATGATCGACAGGCCCGCGGGCGCCGTGAACGCCGCGCTGAGGCCCTTGATGAAGCGGCTGGCGATCAGCAGCGGTCCCGAGTCGACAAGGCCGCCGAGCAGCGAGGCGAGCGCGAACACGGCCAGGGCGACCAGGAACACCTGGCGCCGGCCGAGCAGATCGGCGGTGCGTCCGCCGAGCAGCAGCAGCCCGCCGTACCCCAGGATGTAGCCGCTGACGATCCATTGCAGCGTCGACGTGGACAGATGGAGATCGGAGCCGATGGACGGCAGCGCGACGCCGACCATCGACACGTCGAGCGCGTCGAGGAACATGGCGGCGCAGAGCACGAGCAGCGTGCCCCACAGCCGGGGGGTCCAGCGTCCCTCGGACGCGGTGGTGAGCGGAGAGGTCATGCCGCGAGACTACATGCACGCGCATTGAATGTAAGTGCATTTGATGTGGACGAAATAAAGTCGCTTCTCTGCTACCGTGCGTTCATGGCGGGGAAGAAGGCCGAGCAGGCGCTCGTGGACCGTTGGCGGGACATCCTGGCACTGCACGCACGCACCCAGTGCGAACTCGACCGCGCACTGCACGGACACGGCCTGTGCGCCAGCGACTTCGAGGTGCTGGACCTGCTGTCCCAGGCCGCCGGGGCGGACCGCGGCTGCTCGCTGCGCGTCCAGGAGATCTCCGACCGGATCCACCTCAGTCAGAGTGCGCTGTCCCGGCTGATCGCCCGCCTGGAACGGGACGGTCTCGTCGAACGCGCCATGTGCGCGGAGGACCGCCGGGGCGTGCGCGTGGCCCTCACGGCGAAGGGGCGCGCGCTGCACGAACAGGTGCTGCCGGTGCAGCGCTCGGTGCTGACCCGGATGCTGGCGGACTGACCGGCCGCCGTCAGATCGCCGACTTCTCCCGCCACAGCGCGGCCAGCGCCGCGTCCCCGGTGATGCTGGGCACCGCGCTCCGGTTCCACAGCGCGAGGTACAACAGGTCGGCGGGACCGGCCAGTTCGGCATCCGCCCGCCCCGACGCCGCCCGTACGGTCACCGGCGGCCGGTCCGAAAGCCGCACGCTCCACACCGCGTCGCCGGTGGCGTCCGTCGTCTCGGCCCGCACCCGCAGCAGGCGTGGTTCGTCGGTGCGCACCCGGCTTTTCGCGCGGGCGTGGAAGCCGCACAGCAACTCGTCGATGCCGTCGACCGCGAACTCGGGGTCGACCGGGGAGGCGGGGCCGCCGCGCGCCGCCTCGGCGTCGTAGCGGTGCACGGTCGTCTCATGGGCCTGTCGGCGCGCCCAGAACGCCGGCGGCGACGGGGACGGCAGGGGAAGGAAGGTCCAGCACGCCAGATCGGGCGGTGCGGCGGCCAGCGTCTCCACGAGCCGGCGGTGGCTGTCGCGGTACCAGGTCAGCAGGGCGTCCCCGTCCAGATCGGGCAGATCCCCGAGCGGACGCGGGCCGGTGTGCGCGTCGGCGACGAACCCCGCCGCCCATCGGTGCACGGCCCCCGTGTGCCGCAGCAGATCGCGCACACGCCACGTCGGGCAGGTCGGCACCGCGGCGTCGGTACCCGCGGCCTCGGCCGCCGCGGCCAGCGACCGGCCCTCCCGGTCCAGGATCCGAACGAACTCCGCAGTCTCCATGGAGCGAGTGTGCCGGACCGCGCGACCCGGCACACCCACGTGAGCCCGCACGACGCCCCAGCGCCGGCCACGGCGCTCCGCCCGTACGGTGCCCCGGGCCCGGCTACGGGGCTCCGGCCGTACGGTGTCCCGTAGCCGGGCCCGGCTACGGCGCTCCGGCCGTTGTCCCAGCGCCAGCCATGGGGCTCCGCTCGTACGGTGTCCCGAGCGCGCGGCCACGGCGCTCCGCTCGTAGGGTGTCCCGGGCCCGCGGCCATGGGGCTCCGCCCGTACGGTGTCCTGGCCCCGGCCACGGGGCTCCGGCCGCACGGTGTGCCGACCCCCGCTACGGCGCTCCGGCCGTTGTCCCAGCGCCAGCCATGGGACTCCGCCCGTACGGTGTGCCGGGCTTGGCTACGGGGCCCCGGTCCTACGGTGTCCCGGGCCCGCGGCCACGGGGTTCCGGCCGTACGGTGTGCCGGCCCCCGCCACGGCGCTGCGGCCGCTCGGAGTTCCCGGAATGCGGGCGCCCGCCGCGCGCGATCGTTCGGCGCGGGGCCGCGGAACGGCCGAGGGCCCCGCCCCCGCTGGTCCGCCTTGGGGCGGCGTACCGGCCGCTCCGCCGTGTCAACCGGCCACCGCGCGCCGGGTCGTCATGCCGATGAGCGCCGCCACGGCCGCCAGCACCGCGACGCTGGTGAGCGCGGCAGGCAGCGAGAACCAGTCGGCCATGAAGCCGATCGCGGGCGGCCCGAGGAGCATGCCGCCGTACCCCAGGGTGGAGGCGATCGCGACGCCGCTCGGACCGGCGAGCGTCCCGGCCCCCTGCACGGCGACCGGGAAGAGATTGGCGAGGCCCAGCCCGGTGACGGCGAACCCGATCAGGGCCGCCCACGCGGAGGGGGCGAGCGAGCCCACCAGCATGCCGGCCGTCGCGACGGTGCCGCCCGCGACCACGGTTCGGGTGCGGCCGAGGCGCTCCAGCAGGGCCGTACCCGTCAGGCGCCCCACGGTCATGGCGAGCGCGAAACACGAGTAACCGGCCGCCGCGACGCCCGGCGAGGTGTCCAGGTCCTGTTCGAGGTGGAGGGCGCCCCAGTCGGCCATGGCGCCCTCGCCGTAGGCCGTGCACAGCGCGATCAGACCGAAGACGACCACAAGACCGCGGGTCCGGCCGTCGAGGCGCCGTGGCGCTTCCTCCCTCACGCCCTGGGCGCGCTCGGGCGGGCGCGGCGGCTCGTGCCGCAGCAGCGTGGGGCCCGCCGCGGCGGTCACCAGCAGCCCCACGACGGTCAGGCCGAGCAGATGCCGCGTGGGGGACAGGGACCCGGCGACCAGGCCGCCGAGCCCGGCGCCGATCATGCCGCCGAGGCTGAAGGCCGCGTGGAAGCTCGGCATGACGGGCCGCCGCAACGCGGCGATCAGGTCGACGGCGGCGCTGTTGAAGGCGACGTTGATCCCGCCGTAGGCGGCGCCGAACACCAGCAGGACGCCGCCCAGTGCGAGCGCCGAGTGGGTCAGCGGGGGAAGAGCGACGCTGAGCGAGAGCAGGACGGCGCAGACGACGGTGACCGGATGGGCGCCGAAGCGGCGGCACAGGCGTCCGGTGAGGGTCATCGTGACGACGGCACCGGCCGAGACGCCGAGCAGGGCGAGCCCCAGCGTGCTCGCGGAGGCGTCGGTCTGCTGTTTGACGGCGGGGATGCGGACGACCCAGCCCGCGAAGACGAAGCCGTCGAGGGCGAAGAACGCGGTGATCGCCACGCGCAGCCGGGTCAGTGTGTCACCCGGCACGGCGCTGTGCGTACGGGTTTTGTTTATTGGCGGCACAAAGTCAGGCTAGGGGCGCGACGGTGGCGGAGCAAGGGCGGCGGCGGTGTGGGCGGCCCTGTCGGTGCCGGGTGGCCGTCAGACCGTCGCCACCAGCAATTCCTCACCGCTGGACGGCCGTAGACCGTCCGCCCGGCCGGCGAAGTAGCGCTCGGACAGCTCCGCCGCCGGTACATGCCGGGCCCGGCCGAAGCCGGCCCGCAGGGCCAGGGCCACCAGCTCCTCCGGGACGAAGAAGCTGATGAAGGGAGTACCGGAGGAGCGCGCCGCCTCCTCCATCGCCCGGCGCAGCGGGCGCTCCTCCGGCTCGACCCGCTCCAGCGTCGGCATGAACGTCGTGGCGAGCGTGGAACCGGGCGCGAGCGCGGCGGCCTGGCGCAGCATGGCCTCGACGGCCTCCCGGGTGAGGTACATGGTGACGCCCGTGGAGGCCACGACGGCGGGCCGGTCCGGCTCGAAGCCCGCCTGACCCAGCCGCTCCCACCACGACTGGGTCTCGAAGTCGACCGGTACGAGCCGCAGCCACGGCGGGACGCCGTACCCCGTCTCGGCCAGCCGCCGCCGTTTCCAGGTCAGCGGGCCGGGCCGGTCGATCTCGAACACCGTCAGGCCCGCCGCGACCTGTGGTCTGCGCTGCGCGAAGGAGTCGAGTCCGGCACCGAGGAGCACATACTGGCCGACGCCCTCGGCGGCCCGCTCGACCACCAGGTCCTCGACGAAGCGGGCCCGCGCCACGATCGACGCGCGCATGAGCCGGGTCTCCCGCGGATCCATGTCCGGGCGTGCCCGCCAGTCCCCGCCGGGGTCCGCCAGCCGCAGGCCGACCTCGTCGTCCAGCACATGCGGCGGCACGTCGACCAGCATGTGCAGGGCCCGCCACAGGGCGACCCGGACCGCCGTCGGATCCGCGGTCGGCTCCGTCTGGTCCGTCACCGGGACTCTCCTTCCGCTCGGAGGACCGCTCGGGGCCCGCTCCGGGCCCGGCCGGGGTGTGCGGGCGCGGGCTGTGCCCGGCCTCCAGCGTGGGGCACGGCGGGCCCCGCCGCTCGCCGGATGCGTGCTCGTCGCCGGTCCGTGTGTTCGGAATATGGGATACAGGTCGGTTAATGCTTGCGAACACACTGGTTGCGGAGGGGTGAGCAGTCCATGATGGGCCCATGACGTTGGCCTCGCGCGCTCTCGCGCAACTGGCGACCTGGCCCGATCTGAGACGGGCCGTGCCGAGCTGCGGCCTGGGCCAGGCACTCAGCTCGGCGCAGGGCGAGATCGCCCACTTCCACTCGGACCGGGATGTCGACCTGCTGTTGACGGACCGTGCCATCCGGCGGTTCGCCAAGGACCTCAGGGACACCGGAGCGATCCGTATCGTGCCCGGCTCGCAGTGGGTGACGATACGTCTCGACGCCGCGAGCGATGTCGACCTGCTGCTGACGGTGGTCAGCGTCGCCCTTCAGGCCCAGCTGGTCTGGCCGGACCCCGTCGGCCGGCCCCTGCTCGGCTGCAACGACCAGCGGGGCGCCGGGTTCGTACGTGTTGATCTCGGCGGCATCTGAGGCGGCAGCCGCCACCCGCCGCGCCGTTCGCGCACCGCTTCCGGCAGCGCCTCTCGCGCCGGCGTCCGGTAGGTCCTGGTGCGCTGTTCGCGCGGCGAGGGCCGGGGGCCCGGCCTCCTGGAATGTCGCCTTTCGCGCCGCCGTCTGGTAGGTCCTGGTGCGCTGTTCACACGGCGAGGACCCGGGGCCCGGCCTCCTGGAATGTCGCCTCTCGCGCCGCCGTCCGGTAGGCCCCGGTGCGCTGTTCACACGGCGAGGACCCGGATCCCGGCCTCCTCGAACAGGCGCACCGTCTGCGGTGCCACCGCCGCGTCCGTGACGAGTGTGTCCACGTCCTCGGCCGCGCAGATCCGGGCGAACGCCCGCTGCCCCAGCTTGCTGGAGTCGGCGGCGACCACCACCCGCTCGGCACGCTCGCACAGCAGCCGGTTGGTGGCCGCCTCCGCCTCGTCGTGCGCCGCGGCGCCGTGCACGACGTCGAAGGCGACCACCCCGAGCACCGCCACGTCGAGCGTGATCTGGCCGAGCACCTCGTCCGCGAGCGGCCCGATCAGCTCGTACGACTGCGGGCGTGCGACCCCGCCGGTCACCACGATCTTGAACTGGGGCCGCACGGCCAGCTCGTTGGCGATGTTGAGCGCGTTGGTGACGACCGTCAGCGCCGGCGAACCGGTGGCGAGGTCGGCGCGCACGGCCAGGGCGCGGGCCACCTCCGTCGTGGTGGTGCCGCCGGTCAGGCCCACCGCCTCGCCGGGCGCGACGAGAGCGGCCACCGCCCGGGCGATGCGCTGCTTCTCCGAGGCCCGGCGGGCGGTCTTGTAGCGCAGCGGCAGCTCGTACGAGACGCCGTGCACCACCGCACCGCCCCGGGTGCGCACCAGCATCTGCTGCTCGGCGAGCTGGTCGAAGTCGCGCCGGATCGTCGCCGCCGAGACCTCCAGCTCGGCCGCCGCCTCCTCGACGTCCAACCGGCCACGCTCGACGAGCAGTTCGAGCAGCGCCTTCCAGCGGGCGTCGCGCGACATCCGCAGCCTCCGTCATCCCGTCCCGGTGTCCGTCCTGCGGTGACCCTAGCGCACCGATCACGCACATGAATGCTTGATAGTGCTCAAAACATCGCTGTATCTTGCAGAAACGCTCAGAACGAGGGAGGGGTACGGCATGACTCATATCGAGGACGAACTGAACAGCCAGCCCGAGTGCTGGACGCGGGCGGCACAGGCGGCGCCGCGGCACGGCGCGGCGCTGCCCGCGGCGGGGGAGCGGGCCGCGATCGTCGGCTGCGGCACCTCGTACTTCATGGCGCAGGCCGCCGCCGCCCTGCGCGAGGGCGCGGGCCAGGGCGAGACGGACGCCTTCGCCGCGTCCGAGTTTCCCTACGGCCGCGCATACGACCGGATCGTCGCGCTCACCCGCTCCGGCACCACCACCGAGGTGCTGGACCTGCTGGAACGGCTGCACGGCCGCACCCGCACCACCGCCGTCACCGCCGATGCGGACACCCCCGTGCGGACGGCCGCCGACGAGGTCGTGGCGCTGGACTTCGCCGACGAACGCTCCGTCGTGCAGACCCGGTTTGCCACCACCGCGCTCACCCTGCTCCGCGCCCACCTGGGCCTGCACACCGACGCCGTCGTCGCCGACGCCCGTGCCGCGCTGTCCGCCCCGCTGCCCGAAGGGCTGGTCGACTGCACGCAGTTCACCTTCCTCGGCCGCGGCTGGACCGTCGGCCTCGCGAACGAGGCCGGGCTGAAGATGCGCGAGGCCGCACTGTCCTGGACCGAGGCGTACCCGGCGATGGAGTACCGGCACGGCCCCATCAGCATCACCACCAGCACCACGGCGACCTGGATGTTCGGCGAGGCGCCCGAGGGCCTCGCCGAACAGGTGCGCCGTACGGGCGGCCGGTGGATCGAGGGCACGCTCGACCCGCTGGCCGAACTCGTCCGCGCCCAGCGGCTCGCGGTGGCCGTCGCCGCCCGCCGGGGCCTCGACCCGGACCGGCCGCGCCATCTCACCCGCTCCGTGATCCTCGCCCCCTGACCCGAGCGCCGGAAGGAACAGCCGTGCCCCTCGCAGCCACCGGCGACCTGGTCGCCCGCGCCGCCGGAACACGTTCCGCCGTCGCCGCGTTCAACGTCATCACCCTGGAGCACATCGAAGCGGTCGTGGCGGGGGCCGAGGCGGCCGGCGCGCCCGTGATCCTCCAAGTCAGCGAGAACTCGGTCACGTTCCGTAACGGCCGGCTGCTGCCGCTGGCCCGCGCGGCCGTCGCCGCCGCGGAGGCGGCCGGCATACCGGTCGCCCTGCACCTCGACCATGTGCAGAGCGACGACCTGCTGCGCCAGACGTCCGGGGCCGGGTTCGGCTCCGTGATGTACGACGCGGCCCGCCTGCCGTACGCCGAGAACCTGGCCGCCACCCGGGCCGCCGCCGACTGGGCGCACGCCCGAGGGCTGTGGATCGAGGCCGAGTTGGGCGAGGTGGGTGGCAAGGCCGGGCAGGGCGGCGGGGCGCCGCTGGACGCCCATGCGCCCGGCGCCCGCACCGACCCCGAAGAGGCCTGTGCCTTCGTCGCCGACACCGGAGTCGACGCCCTCGCCGTCGCCGTCGGCAGCGTGCACGGGATGACCAGCCGGACCGCGGCCCTCGACCACGGTCTGCTCGGGCGGCTCGCCGCCGCCCTGCCCGTCCCGCTCGTCCTGCACGGCTCCTCCGGGGTGCCGGACGGCGAACTGGTCGCGGCGGTCGCGGGCGGCATCGCCAAGGTCAACGTCGGCATCGCCCTGAACGTGGCGATGACCGGCGCGATCCGCGATTTCCTCGCCGTCCGCCCCGAGGCCGTCGACTCACGTACGTACCTGGGCATCGGCCGGGACGCCATGGCCCGCGAGGTGACGCGGATCATGCGCATCCTCGGCCGCCCGGGCACCTGACGCCCGCACGCCTCGCGCGTACGCGCCGACTTGACTCGCCTGTTCGTCGGTTCCGGGCGCGCGGGCATTGCGCGTACGCGCACGTGCCGGCCTGGCTCGCCTGCTTGTCGGTTCCGGGGGCGCGGACTTGCGCGCCCGTGCCCGTGCCGGCCTGGCTCGCCTGCTTGTGGGCTCCGGGGGCGCGGACTTGCGCGCCCGTGCCCGTGCCGGCCTGGCTCGCCTGCTTGTGGGCTCCGGGGGCGCAGGACTTGCGCGTACGCGCCCGCACCCCGGCGAGCCGCCCCCCGGGGCGCCCGCCAGGGTGCGCGGTGTCACGCCCCGCAACCCTCGTCGGCCGCGCGTACCGCCCCGGACTGGCCCCCGTCCACCGCCTGTTGGGGCCTCGATACGCTCCACCCCAGCCGTCGGCGCGTCCGTCGTCAGGCCCCGGCCGTCGGCGCGTCCGTCGTTCAGTCCCGGCGTCGCCGCGTCCGTCGTCCGGGCCCGGCCCGCACGCCTACGGCGAGCCGGGTGACACGAACTCGGCGCCGGACTGCGGGTATTGCGCGCGAAGGCTACCGTTTGACGGCTTTCAGCACCACGAACTTCGGGTCGCCGGCCACGAGTCGGCTGTTGCCGAACAGGCGCCGCAGCTTCACGTGGTAGCCGAGGTGCCGGTTGCCGACCACCCACAGCTCACCGCCCGGCCGCAGCGCGCGCCGCGCCCCGGTGAACATCCGCCACGCGGTCGCGTCCGTGAGCGCCTGATGGGAGTGGAACGGCGGATTGGTGAGCACGACGTCCACACTGTCCGCCGGCACCCCGGACAGTCCGTCCCCGACCCGGAACTCGGCATGCCCGGACAGGCCGTTGGCCCGGTAGGTCGCCTCCGCCGACGCCACCGCCTGGAACGACTCGTCCACGAACAGCACGTCGGCCTCGGGATCGGCGAGCGCCACCGCCGTGCCGACGACACCGTTGCCGCAGCCCAGGTCCACCACCCTGCGGGCGCCCCGGCCCTCCGGCAGATGCCGCAGGAAGAACCGGGTGCCGATGTCGAGCCGGTCGGCGCAGAACACGCCCGCGTGGTTGACGACGGGGCGCCCGGAGGCCGGGCCGATGTCGTCGGGCAGCGTGTAGCGGTACGGCCACGGCCCGGCGGGGCGCGCCAGGGACGGGTCCGGAGCGCACAGGATCAGCCGCGCCTTCTGCTCGGCCGGCGTGGTGCGGGTCGGGCCGAGGATCCGCTCGAACAACCGGAGCGTCGAGGTGTGGATCTCCTTGACCATGCCGGCGCCCACGACGACCGTGCCCGCGTGCACGGCGGGCGCGAGCCGCAGCAGCTGGTCCTCCAGCAGGGCAAGGCTCTTCGGCACCCGGACGAGCAGCACGTCGACGCGGTCCGGCGGCGGATCCTGGGTGGTCAGCAGGCGCACGGCGCCCGGCGGCACCCCGGCCCGTGCGAGGTTCGCCCGGGTCGCCTCCTGGGCGAGGAAGGAGTCGGTGATCTGCACCGGCCGGTGCTCCGCCAACGCCGTCACCAGCGCGCCCCAGCGGTCGCCGACGACCACGACCGTGCCGGACAACGGGACCCGCTGCCCGGCCAGATGCCGCAGCAGATACGCGTCGGACGCGTCCCAGGCACGCAGCCGGTCACGCGGATCCTCGGGAAACCGGGACAGCGCGAACGCGCCCCATGGGGTGGTCAATGGGGTGGTCATACGGTCGTTCATCGTGCGTCCAGGCTAAGCGCTCCGCGGGACGGCCCGTGCCGCGCCGTCGGTCGGCCGCAGGCGGCATCGTGGCCGGTCGCCCCGTTTCCCCGCGCCCCTCGGCCGCCGCGGCCGGTCGGGCAGGATGGATGCCATGGAGGCGGAACTGTTTCCCAGAGCGCGGCACCAGGTCGCGCCGGGCGCGGTGCACGTGCCGGACTGGCTGGACCCCGGCTGCCGGCGCGAACTGCTGACGGCGTGCCGCGCGTGGGCGCGCCCGCCGGCCGGACTGCGCACCGTGCGCACGCCCGGCGGCGGCACCATGACCGCGCGCCAGGTGTGCCTGGGCCGGCACTGGTATCCGTACGGCTACGCGCGCACCGCCGTCGACGGCGACGGGGCGCCGGTCAAGCCCTTCCCCGCCTGGCTGGGCGAGCTGGGCCGCCGGGCGGTGGCCGACGCGCTCGGCCCGGCGGCCGTCGCGCCGGCACCGTACGACATCGCGCTGATCAACTTCTACGGCGCCGACGCCCGCATGGGCATGCACCGCGACGCCGACGAGGACTCCGACGCGCCGGTGGTGTCGCTGAGCCTCGGCGACAGCTGCGTCTTCCGCTTCGGCAACACCGCGACGCGGGCGAAGCCGTACACGGACGTCGAGTTGCGCAGCGGCGACCTGTTCGTCTTCGGCGGCGCGTCCCGCCTCGCGTACCACGGCGTGCCCCGGGTGCACCCGGGCACGGCACCGCCCGCGCTGGGCCTGACCGGGCGGCTGAACCTCACCCTGCGGGTGAGCGGCTTCTAGATTGCGCTACCGGCCGTAGCGCATGGGGATCATGGGAGACTCAGCCCCATGAGTGGCAAGGCGGACCCCCGGGCGGCGGGGGAAGGGACCACCTCAAGGACGCGGCTGGACCGCGGGCGCGGGGCGCTCGGACCCGCGTTGGAACTCGTGCACACCGGACGGGCGCCGACCCGGGCCGTCCTCACCGCCGAACTGGGCGTGACCCGGGCGACCGCCGGCGCGGTGGCCGCCGAGCTGGAGGCGCTGGGCCTGATCCGGGTCGACCCACGGCCGGCCGCGGCGGCCGGTTCCCAGGGCCGTCCCTCGCACCGGCTTGAGGTCGCCGAGGACGGGCCCGTGGCGCTCGCCGCGCAGGTGCACGCCGACGGGTTCCGGGCCGCGCTGGTCGGCCTCGGCGGCCGGATCGTGGCCACCGCTCCGGGCTGCGGGACCGTCGCCGCCGACCCGGCGAAGGTGCTTCGCTCGGTGGTCGAGACGGGCGCCGAACTGCTCCGGGCCACGGGCCGCCGCTGCGTCGGCGCAGGGCTCGCCGTGCCGTCCGCGGTGGCCGAACCGGAGGGCCTTGCCCTCAACCCGCTGCACCTCGCCTGGCCGGTGGGCGCGCCGGTGCGCCGCATCTTCGCCCAGTGCGTGCGGGCCGCCGGGATCACCGGCCCGGCGTTCGCGGCCAACGACGTCAACCTCGCCGCGCTCGCCGAGCACCGGCACGGCGCGGGCCGCGGCGCGCGCGACCTGCTGTGCGTGGCCACCGGACACCGCGGTGTGGGGGGTGCGCTGGTCCTCGACGGGCGTCTGCACACGGGCAGTTCGGGTCTGGCGCTGGAGGTCGGCCACCTCACGGTGAACCCCGAGGGCCGCACCTGCCACTGCGGCAGCCGCGGCTGCCTCGACGTGGAGGCGGATCCGCTGGCGCTGCTCGTCGAGGCGGGCCGCACTCCCGGCCCCGAGGTGTCCCTGCTCCAGCAGGCCGACGACCTCGTCCGCAACCACTACGCCGACCCGGCCGTCCGCGCCGCGGCCGAGGCGCTGATCGACCGTCTGGGGCTCGGCCTCGCGGGCCTGGTGAACATCCTCAACCCGGACCGGATCATCCTCGGCGGCCTGCACCGCACCCTGCTGGACGCCGACCCGGACCGGCTGCGCGCCGTGGTCGCCGAGCGCAGTCTGTGGGGCCAGAGCGGCGGCGTCCCGATCCTGCCCTGCACCCTCGACCACAACAGCCTCGTCGGCGCGGCGGAACTGGCCTGGCAACCAGTCCTGGACGACCCACTGACAGCCCTGACCGAGCCGGCCTGACCGAGCCGGCCTGACCGAGCCGGCCTGACCGAGCCGGCCTGACCGAGCCGGCCTGACCGAGCCGGCCTGACCGAGCCGGCCTGACCGAGCCGGCCTGCCCGAGC
>NZ_JBEPAP010000016.1:43332-145057 GCF_040298665.1 Streptomyces sp. NPDC001508 | reverse complement strand
CATCGCGACATCGGCCAGGCAGTCCCCGCCCAGGGCGGTCGCGAGCGCAAGGTCCAGCAGGATCTTGCCTGGGCCGTGCACCGCCCGCGGCTTGCGCCACGGCGCCAGCGCCTGAGACATCACCTGATCCAGGCCGGCCTTGCGGACCGTCTCCACCAACAGCACTGCACCGGACTGCGACACCACAGCACGACCGTTGCCCTCGACTCGGACAGGCGGGTACGACCCGCTACGCTTCTTCACCCGGGGAGTGCTTCTCTCTTGGCGACGAACAGGACCTTCGACAAGCCCTATCGTCCCAGCTCAGAGGCACTCCTCGCTTATTTGATCAACACTCGGACGGTCCCCCTCGTGAAAGCCCGAGGTTAGTTTAGGAAATGTTCCATGACGGAGATCACGGCCGGCTGCGCGCTCGGTGATCTGCTGGGCAACGACCGGCTGGGATTGACCCTGCTCGTGGACAGGCCCGCAGCACGCGGGCGGCTGGTACGCGGCGCCCGGCTCCTGCTCCCGGGTGAGCACACCCAGATACGTGAAGACCACATCTTGATCTCGCTCCGTGATCCGGGTGAGGGCGCCTCGATGCGCGAGTATCTGGAAGAGCTGGAGAGTCTCCCGGGGTCGCTCATCATCGCGATTCGCGTGAAAGCGGGCACAGTTGTCCGTCTGGATGGCTGTGCGGGTCAGCACGTCATCCTCGGCCTGCCGGGCGACGCCGATCCCGCGGAGTTCATCACCGAGGTGGCCCGTGCCACCGCGCGGATCGAGGAGACACTCACCCGCAGACTCACCACGCTCCAGCGGTCCCTCGCCCAGGCCCTGGCGGCTCCGCGCCCCCTTCAGTCGCTGACCTCACGGTTGGCCAAGGTGTGCAGCGCGGTGGCCACGATCATCAGCAGCAGCGGGGCGGCCGAGCACCCGACCGGGCCGCTTCCCCTCTCGCTCCTCCTTCCCGAGATCAGACGCACCCGCAGCGAGTCACAGATCTTCGGGATCGAGGGCTGGCACGGGATGGCGGTCAGGGTCTTTGACGGTGCGTCCGACAATGCCAAGGGCGGCTGGCTGCTGGTGGCGAGCCGACGCGCCTCGTTCCCGGACCAGTACTCGATGGCGGCGGTGTACATCGCCGCCTCTCTGGCCGAGACGAGCATGCAGATCGAACTGGCCGCCCAGCGCCAGGAGCGGGCGGTACGCAGTGCCATTCTCGAACAGGCGCTGGCCCTGCGTGCCGAACGTCACGATGCCGAGCTGGCAGAGAGGTTCGCCTCGCTGGGGTTCTCATTCGGCCAGGAGACACGGTGCATCGTGGTCGAACTCGCGCAGGAGTCGTCGTCGGTGCGCGATGCGGCCGCCCTGGACAGCATGTACCACACACTGCATCGTGAACTCACCGCCGAGGACATCCCTCATCTGCTGGTGCTGCGCGAGAATGCCGTCGTCGGCCTTCTCCAGGCCACTGCCTCAACGGCACGCAGAACCTTCGTCAAGGTCAATGGAAGTCCACGCGACTTCCTGCTCGGAGTCGGCCGACAGACAAACGGGGTGGGAGACATAGTCGACTCCTGTCATGATGCGCAACTGGCTGTCCTGGTCCTGCTGCGCCGTGTCGATGCGTCCCAACTCAGCATGGTCTACGAGGACTTCGACTTCGCCACTCGTCTCTTCTCGGATGTGGGCCTGGAAAAGATGACGGCCTGGGCGGACGAGTTGCTGCGTCCCATCAGGGACAACAAGCTCATGTTGCAGACCCTGGCCACGTACTTCGAGTACCAGCAGAACATCATGGAGGCCGCGAAGGTCTTGGCGGTCCACCACAATTCGCTGCGCTACCGCCTGTCCAAGATCGAGGCCGCTCTCAACGTGAGCCTGCGGGACCCGGCGGCGGTGTCGTCACTGTTCCTCGCCTTGACTGCGTACTCCATGGCCTGGGCCGAATCCGATCTCAACCGCTCCATCACGCCAAGTGCCCGGCCCACAGCCATCGGCGATTCGCGTGTCGCCGATGCCGGCGGAGCCGTACTCGATGACGCACAGCAAGGGCTCTCCTCGGGGTTCGGCGCGGCGATCGGTCCGGATCGCTAGCTCATCGCCCCTGTAGGACGCGGCAGCGCACTTTCCGGTATCTCCCCCAGAGCAGCACTGGGATCGGGGGATCCTGCGGCCTCCGCGTCGTGCAACGCTTCGGTGGCCACCGGAGGGGTCCAGTGGCCGCCGGACGAAGGACCGGAACAGCTCGGGTCGACTCCCTGTGCTCGCTGTGCGTGCTCCCTACTGGCGACCGATGCTGTGGTAGACGTCGGAGCGGTTCCGCTTCAGGTAGAGCGCCAGGCCGCCGCCGGCCAGGGTGACGCCCCAGATGAAGATGATCAGGACGTTCTTCAGGGTTCCCGTCGCTCCGGTGAGCAGGTCGAAGTGCTGGGTCGCCAGGACCAGCGTCACACACAGCACGGCGAAGACGATGAGCGACGCCACCGCTGGTCCGACGGCCTTCCCGTGTACGCGGTCGCGCAGCAGGAAGACGCCGATCGCGAGCGTGACGAGCAGCAGCATGATGACGAAGACGTAGCTGTAGAGGCCGGCCAGCCGTGCGTAGAGTTCGTCCTCGGGCGCGTTCGTGATCGCGAAGACGGCGAGCACGAGCAGCGCGGTCACGCTGAGGGCGAGCGAGGACCTGTGCGGGGATACGTGCCGTTCGTGGGCCCGGCCGAAGCGTCGGGGCAGGATGCCGTCGGCAGCGAGGTTGAACACGTATCGCGCGCTGATGTTGTGGGCCGCGAGAGCGAGAGCGAACGAGCTGGTGAAGAGCATGATCGTCGCGGCGTCGTACGCGAACTGGCCGGTGTACTCCTTGATGCTGTCGGTCGACGCGGTCACCATGTTCTTGTCGACCACGTCCATGACGGCGGCGGCACCGTAGGAGTTGATGAAGCACCATGCGGTGAGGGCGTAGAGACCGGCGAGCAGTGCCACCACTCCGTAGGTCGCCATCGGGATGGTGCGCTCCGGCTTGCGTACTTCGTCGCGGAAGATCACGGTCGCCTCGAAGCCGCCGAAGAGACCCATGCCGAAGAGGAACGCGATCGGCATGGAGCCCGAGAAGACCTGGTTCGGTGTGAAGGAGTCGAAGCCGATGCCGTGCGCGCCGCCCTTTGCGAGAACCGAGATGTCGTAGGCGACCATCAGGAGCAGCTCACACGCCAGGAACAGGGTGAGAACGCGGCTTGAGAAGCTGATGTTGAAGTGGCCGAGCACGCTCGTCACGATGAGCATCAGGCATGCCCACACCCACCATGGGGCCTGGGGGCCGTGGAAGATTTCGACGATGGCGGTGTTGAGGGCGATCCCGCCGAGCGCGTAGGCGCTGAGCAGGGCCACGAAGTAGCAGGTGAGAGCCGTGAAGCCGGAACTCAGGCCGACTCCCCTGCCCAGTCCGGCGGTGATGAGGGCGTAGAAGCCGCCGGGTTTCTTCAGCCGTGCGGACATGGTGACCAGGCCCACCGCCAGCATCGTGACGATCACTCCGCAGGCGAGGAACACCACTGGCGTTCCGACTCCGTTGCCGAGCAGGACCGCGACCGGGATGAACCCGAGGAACACTACGACCGGGCCGTTGAAGGCGACGACCGTGAAGATCAGTTCGAGCACACCCATGTTGCCGCGCAGGCCCGCGGTGTTCGCGCCGCTCGAAGCCACTTCGGCATCAGCAGCGGCTTCACTCGCTGTGCTCATATGGCATCCTCCACATGTGATTTCACGGATGCGTCGCCGCCCGCTCAGGGGACCTCGGTGTGGCGTGCACCACGTGTCATTTGAGATGCCAGAACGGTAGGGATTCCTTTCGGACACCTCTATGGGAAGAAGTCCGAAACTCGGTGGCGAGCCCTGCCATCTCCACGACGGGGACCGCGCCCGGTGTGGCACGGCAGAACGACGATGCTCCCGGCAAGCCTGCCAGGAGCATCGTTCGTGCCTCAAGGGTGGGTGTGCGGGAGACTCAGGCTCTCCGCCGGTCGATTTCCGCGGTGAGCGCGGGCAGGACCGTATGGAGGTCGCCCACGACGCCGAAGTCGACGAGTCCGAAGATGGGTGCTTCTTCATCTTCGTTGACGGCCACGATGGTCTTCGACGTCCGCATGCCGGCACGGTGCTGGATGGCGCCGGAGATACCGGCCGCGACGTAGAGCTGCGGCGCGACGGTCTTGCCGGTCTGGCCCACCTGGTGGGTGTGCGGTATCCAGCCCGAGTCGACGGCGGCGCGGGAGGCTCCCACGGCCGCGCCGAGGGTGTCGGCAAGGGCCTCGACCGGTCCGAAGTCACCGCGGGTGCCTCGGCCGCCGGAGACGACGATCGCTGCCTCGGTCAGCTCGGGGCGGCCGGTGGCCGCGCGCGGCTGGGTGTCGTCGATGCGGGCGGTCTGTGCGGCCTGGGAGATCGTCACCGCGAACGGCGTGACGGTACCGGCGCCGGGCGACTCTTCGGGGGCGGCTGAGTTGGGCTTGACCGTGATGATCGGGGTCCCGGTGGTGACCTTGCCGGTGACGGTGTGGCCGCCGGCGAAGACCGACTGCGTGGTGGTGCCGTCGGCCTCGATGCCGACGGCGTCGGTGATCAGGCCCGAGCCGAGTTTGATGGCCAGACGACCGGCGATCTCCTTGCACTCGGCCGAGGAGGACAGCAGGATCGCGGCCAGGTCCCTGTCGGCGGCGAGCTGGTGCAGCGCCTCCGCCTTGGGGGCCACGAGGTAGTCCCTGATGTCGGTGTCGTCGATGACATAGACCCTTTCGGCGCCGTACGCCTTGACGGCGTCGGCGACGGACGGGCCGGCGTCGGCGCTGCCGATGAAGACGGCCGACGGCTCGCCGAGTTGCCCGGCGATCGTGAGCATCTCGTACGTCGGCTTCTTGACCGTGCCCGCCACATGGTCGACGAGGACCAGAACCTCAGACATGTCGTGTTCCTTCTCAGATGAACTTCTTGCTTGTGAGGAAGTCGGCGAGCGCGACGGCGCCCGAGCCCTCCTCGTCCTTGACGATCTCGCCGGTGGTGCGCGGGGCGCGGGCGGCGGTGGCCTCGACGGTGGTCCGGGACGCGTCCGGGCCGACCAGGGACGCGTCGATGCCGAGGTCGGCCAGGTCCCAGGTCTTAAGGGGCTTCTTCTTGGCCGCCATGATGCCCTTGAAGGACGGGTAGCGGACCTCCCCGGACTGGTCCGTGACGGACAGCACGAGCGGCATGGTGGCACTGATCGATTCCGTGGCGGTGTCCCCGTCGCGCCGGATGTGTACCCGGTCGCCCTGGGTCTCCACCTGCGACGCGAGGGTGACCTGCGGGATGCCCAGGCGCTCGGCCAGCATGGCCGGGACGACGCCCATCCCGCCGTCGGTCGAGGCCATACCGGTCATGATCAGGTCCGGTACGGTGCCGTCGCCCGCCTTCTTCACGGCCTCGGCGAGCACCAGCGAGGTGGCGATCGCGTCGGAGCCGGCGATGGCCTCGTCGCAGATGTGCACGGCGCTGTCCGCGCCTATCTGCAGAGCCTTGCGGAGGGCGTCTTCGGCGTCGTCTGGGCCCACGGTCAGGGCCGTGACGGCGATCTCCTCGTCGCCGCGCTCCTCCTTGATCCGGAGTGCCTGCTCGATCGCGTACTCGTCGAGTTCGGACAGCAGGCCGTCGACGCCGTCTCGGTCGACCGTGTTGTCGGGCTCGAAGCTGCGGTCTGCGGTGGCGTCGGGCACGTACTTCACCAGGACGACAACGTTCATGAGAAGAGAGTTCCTTCGGTCAGTTGGCGGCCAGGGCCGCCGCACCCTTCAGGGTGACGAGATTGGAGTTGAGCACGACGACTTTGCGGTCCGGGAAGAGGTGCCGGTGCTGTTCGTAGGCGGAGGAGACGATGGTGCAGCCGATGACGACGGACTGCGCCTCACCCGCCGCGGCCAGGTCGGCCACGATGTGGTCCACCGCTTCCGCCGCGCCGCGGGGATTCTCCAGGATGGCGTCGCCTTCCCAGCCGATGGCGGACACGCCGACGCAGGCGGTTCGGTGTCCGTAGTCGTCCACGAGTCCCCGAATGACCGGCACGGCCTCCGCGATGTCGGTGATCACGGCGAACTTCGGGCCGAACTGGGTGGCGATGGCGGTGGTGAGCTGCAGCGGCCCGACGACTGGGATCCGGGACACGGCGCGCGCCTCGCGCAGCGCGGGGTCGTAGTGGCAGGCGATGACGACCGCGTCGTACCGCTCGGCGTTGGCCTGTTCCACTGCCCTGAGAATGGCCTGTGTCTGGGCGGTTTCGTAGTCGACGTTCTCGGATTCGAACCGTTCCACGTGCTGTGCGGAGACGATCTGTTTCCCGTGTCCCGTCAGCAGCGAGGTGAGGACGGCGTCGAACTCGTCGTCGTGCTCGGACTTCTCGAAGTGGAACGGGGTCAGGAACAGGATCCGCGGCGCGCCGGTCTCCTCCGATGCGGGGTCGGCCGTCGCCCGATCGACTGGCGCGATCGACAGCAGCAGGCGGGTGCCCCGCTGTCCGCCGTAGCGGACGGTGCTCCCCTTGGCGAGTGCGATCAGCTCGCCCACGCCGGCCCGCAGATCGCTCTCGCCCTCGTCGCCGATGACGAGCAGGGATGCCTCGCCGCTGATGACATAGATCGACTCCTCGTAGTCCAGGCGCCACGGGTCGGTGTGACCGCCGTCGGGGAACGTCATGAAGTAGCTGCCGAGTTGACCGAACTCGGCTTGCGCGGTGCGATGCTCGATGACCGCTGGGCCGAACGGCCTGGCCCTGCTCTCGTCGTGGGGTAGGACAGTCGCCTTCGGCGGGGTCGGCATGTGGTTCTCCTCGGATGCGCTGTATGTCAGGCGGTCCTACGTTGTCGGCGGGTCGGACGGGCCGTCGTAAGGTCCAAAGATCCAGAGACGCCGGGTATGGCTTTCAGGCGGTTGCACAAGATGGTTCTGCTGACCTGGCCGCCCGGCGTCTTACGACGACTCGGCCGCTGATCAGGAGCTGCGGGCCCCTGCGGGTGCATCGCTGAGTAGGACCACGCCGGCGAGGCCGATGAAGTGACGGCCGTCGGTCCGCGGATGCCCGTCGAGGCGGCGCATCAGCCCGTGGCCTTCAGCATGACGTGTTTGACCTGGGAGTATTCATCGATGGCATGGGCCGATAGCTCCTTGCCGTAGCCGGACTGGCCGAAGCCGCCGAAGGGCATCTCGTTGGCCAGGACGAGATGCTGGTTGAGCCACACGGTCCCGAAAGCGAGTTCCCGCGTAAAGCGCAGGCTCCGGGAGACGTCGGTCGTCCAGACGCTGGCGGCCAGACCGTAGTCGACCCCGTTCGCCATCGCCAGCATCTCGTCGTCCGAGCCCGCGCGCTGGATCGTGACCACCGGGCCGAACACCTCACGCTGGACGATCTCGTCGTCCTGCCGCACCTCGGTGATCACGGTGGCCTCGTGGAACCAGCCCGGGCGATCGATCCGGTTGCCGCCGACCAGGACGCAAGCGCCCGCCGAGCGGGCACGCTCGACGAAGCCCTCGACGCGTTCCAGTTGCCGCTGTGAGATGACCGGGCCGAAGTGGGACAGCTCGTCTTCGGGGTCACCGCACCGCAGGCCGGCCACGGCCTTGCAGTAGGCATCGGTGAAGGAGTCGTAGGCGGCGTCCTCGACGATGACACGGCAGGGCGCGGTGCAGTCCTGGCCGGCGTTGAGGTAGCCGGTGGCAGCCAGTTCGCCGGCGACGGCCTCCAGGGGTGCGTCGGCGAAGACCAGGGCCGGCGCCTTGCCGCCGAGTTCCAGGTGGACGCGCTTGAGCGTGGCGGAGGCCGCGACGGCGACCTTCCTGCCGGTGGAGACGTCTCCGGTCAAGGACACCATGCGCACGGCGGGGTGTTCCACGAGGGCCGCGCCTGTGGCGCCGTCGCCCAGGACGAGGTTCAGGACACCGTCGGGCAGCACCTCCCGCGCCAGTTGGGCGAACAAGAGCGTCGACAGGGGCGTCAGCTCGGAGGGCTTGAGAACGACGGTGTTGCCCGCCGCCAGCGCCGGGGCGAGCTTCCACATCGCCTCCATGAGCGGATAGTTCCACGGAGTGATCAGCCCGACCACGCCGAGGGGTTCGCGCCGGGTCATGGAGGTGTTTCCGTCCAGGTACTCACCGGCCGCGCCGGCATGGGCGATCCGTGCGGCGCCCGCCATGAACCGCAGCACGTCCGCGTCGTATGCGATCTCTTCGCGTGCCAGGCCCAGCGGCTTTCCTACGTTGAGGGTCTCCGCCCTAGCGAAGTCCTCGCGGGCGGCTTCCAGCCGGTCCGCGAGGGTGAGCAGCAGCGTGGCCCGCTCGGCCGGTGTTGTGCGGCCCCAGGTACGGAACGCCATGGTCGCCTTCTCGACCGCGGAGGCGACTTCTTCGGGTGTCGCGTTCCGGAAGGCGGCAAGGGGCTCACCGGTCGCGGGATTGTGGGCGACGGAGACGGTGCCGTTCTCGGGGGCTGCGCGCCAGTGGTCGAAGAGCGGACCTGCGAGCGGGGCGGTGGGCATTCGGACGTGGACCTCCTGGACAACGGTGAGGCGCGGGCCGCAGGACCGAGCTGCACCGAGACGGGTACGGCCTCTTGGCTGGCCAGTCTTGTCCTGCGGCACCGGGCCGGGAACTGTGATCCGCACAAGACCCGGCCCGGTCACTTGTGACCGGTACGGGGGGGCAGGCGACGCGGCAGCGTCCGAGCAGGGCGTCGGCCGTCTACCGCGCGATGGCGGCGGAGCGCAGCGCCTTGGTCGGATCGTCGGACAGCGGCCGTGACCTGCCCGCGCTGGATGGTGCCGTCATCCAGGCTCACCCCCGGTGCGGCGGGTCCGTGCGGGCCATGACGACAAGAAGGTGCCGCGTGACGGACCCGCGTGGTGGTCCTCGGTCAGGCCGAGGTCGGCGGGCTGGTCAGGGCCGCCGGGTGCTCTCCAGTCCGGTGGGGTGCGGGTCGTTGGTGGGTCCGGCCGGCTCGGTGTCCGTCCAGGCGTCGTACGCCTGCGACAGGGTCGGAAACCAGATGTCGTCGTGGCTGACGACGTGGTCCAGGAAGCGCTCAAGCATGATCATGTTGTTCGCCCGGCCGATGGTCTGCGGGTGGAGGGCGAAGGTCATGAGGCCGCCGGAGCAGCGCTGGTGGGCGAAGTCGAAGCTGTCCTTCCAGCGTTCGAGGACTGCCTGGTTCGACTGCATGAGCGGGCTGCCCTTGAACGACTCGAGCTCGGGGAAGTCGTCGAGGCTCCAGTGCACGGGAAACTCCAGCGCCTGGCTCTCGGGCCCGAAGGTGTTGCCCCGTTCGAGGTCCATGTGGGTGACCATACGCGGGTGGTACGGCGTGAAGTCGCGGCCCATCAGCGAGGAGTCCCAGTCGAAGCCGTACTCGGCGAGCAGGTCGAGCGTGATGTCGGTGACGTCCAGGGCCGGTGAGCGGTACCCGCGGGGCCGGGCGCCGAGCAGCCGCTCGTGCTGCTCCAACTGCAGCTCGATCAGGCGCCGCTCCTCGTCCGGATCGAGTTTGGGGACGTACTCGTGAAAGACCCCGTGGGCGGCGATCTCGTGACCCGCGGACACGATCGCGTCGACGGCGGGGCGGAAGGTCTGCATCGTGTGCGTGGGCACGAACCAGGTGGTGGTGATGCCGTACCGCTCGAAGGTGTCGAGCAGACGGGGCACACCGACCTCGGCGCCGAACTCGCCGCGTGACAGCAGTGTCTGGGAGGTGGAGCGGAAGGTACCCATCCAGACGCTGTGCGCGTCGAAGTCCGGGCCGAGCGAGAGGGCGAGTCGCTTGCCCTCGGGCAACTGAAGTGGCATGAGCACGTTCCTAGTCGGTCGGTACGGTCCTGTTGGCGGTGCCGTCGGCGGCGTCAGCCGGCGATCCGGCCGCCGTCGACGTGGATGACCTCGCCGTTGACATAGGCGGCCCCCTCACTCGCCAGCAAGAAGACAGTGGCCGCGATCTCGAGGGCTCGCCGCCCCGTCGAGCGGGGATGAGCAGGTCCGCGAGGCCCGTGCTGGTGCCCACGCCGGCATCGGCCGCAAGCCGGCGCCGGCCCGCTACTGGGGTGCGGGCACGTAGACCGCGCCGCGTGCCAGTACGGGAGCGACAAGCTCGTCGGAGCACAGCTCTTCCGGCGTGGCGAGTGTGATCGGGCGGCGGGCCTGGCCGGGGTAGCCGAGCGCGGAACGCACCTCGCTCGACATGTAGTAGGCGGAGTGCAGGGCGAACACCACCTGTTCGAGGTCCTTCCCCGTCCAGCGCTCGATGTCCGCGAACGTGCACGTCTGCGAGGCGGCTGCCCGTTCGCCGGCCCTGGTGACGGCCGGTTCCAGTCGCGGGTCGGCCTCCAGTGCCTTGTCGAGCAGCTCCAGGTGTGCGCCCACCGAGCGTCCGGGCGGAAGCTGTTCGGTGCCCGGAAGCAGCACATCGAGGATCGAGGCGAGACCACCGCGGGTCCGGTCGTCGATCATGTTCTTCCGCTGAGTCCGCTGAATGTCCATGGTCATACCGGAACCTTCTGATTGCTCGCCGTGTCCATCAGGTGCTCGACCGCGCGGGCGGCGAAGGCCACCACCGTCGACGTCGGATTGACCGAGGACGAGGTCACGAACACGCTGCCGTCCAGGACGAAGAGGTTGGGTACGTCGTGGGCACGGCCGTACTGGTCGACGACCGAGGTGTCCGGGTCGTCACCGCACCGGGTCGTCCCGAGCATGTGCCAGCCGACACCCGGCATCCACGGCACGACCTTTGTCTCGATCGCCCCGGCGGCCTGGTGCGCCTCCCGCATGCGCTCCACGTTCCACTCCAGGTTGCGCACGCTGTCCTCGGAGAGCCGGTAGGTGATCTTCGGTGCCGGGATTCCGGAACCGTCGACCATGTCGGGGCTCAGGGTCACGGTGTTGGTCTCGTCCGGCAGGTCCTCGATGGAGGCCGCCCACTCGAAGGCCCGGCCGAGGGTGCGTTCGACCAGTGCCTGGCCGGCCGCACCGGTCCGTTCGGCGAGGGGCAGGTCGGCGTATCGGGCCAGAATCTCCATAGGGCCCGGGATCGCCATCGCCGACCATTTGGCGCCGCGGGCGAAGCCCCGGCTCAGATCGGTCTCGGCGAACTGCAGGGAGTACAGGTTCGCGCCGAACGGGCCGAGCCAGCTTTCGAGTTGGTCGGGGTAGATACCCATGACGCCGACGAAGGGGTGCATCATCAGCCGCTTGCCGACCAGGCCCGAGGAGTTCGCGAGGCCGTCGGGGAAACGGTTCGAGGCCGACAGGTGGAGCAGGCGCGGGGTGCCGACGCCGTTCGCGCACACCATGACGACCGCGGCGGATGTGTGGTGCTCCTGGCCTGTGGCGTCGATCCAGGTCGCACCGGTGGCGAGACCGGCCTTGTCGACGGTCACCTCACGCACCCGGGCCTCGGTGATCAGTGTGGCGCCCGCGGCGAGGGCCGCAGGCCACATCGCCACGTCGAACGATCCCTTCGCGCCCTCGGGACACCCGGACATACATGTGCCCCAACGCGCGCACGCGCCCCGGTCGCCGTGGGTCCTGGTCATGATGGCCTGAGTGCCGGGCCACCAGTGCCAGCCGAGCTTGTTCATGCCCTCGGCGGCCTTCACGCCGATGCGGCCGATCGGCACGCCGGGCATCGGCGGTTCGACGGTCGGCGGGTACGCCGGGTCACCCGGGCGCCCGGAGACGCCGATCATCTCGTCGAGCAGGGTGTAGTAGGGCTCCAGGTCCTCGTACGTCAGCGGCCAGTCATCGGCGAATCCGTACAGGCTGCGCACCCGGAAGTCGGAGGGGATGAAGCGGGGCCATTCGGCGCCGTAGAAGATGCTGCTGCCGCCGACGCCGTTGAAGTTCAACGGATGCACGTCGGCCTCGGACACGTCGCAGGGGTAGTCCCAGGTTCCGCGCCGCACGTTGGGGTCCGCCGACCACGAACTCGCGAGCAGGACGTCCCGCTCCAGTTTGTCGCTCGGGTAGTCGATGCGGTTCACCCAGCCGCCCTGTTCCAGGACGGTGACCCGGTAGCCGTTCTCCGCCAGGATCCGGGCCGATGTCGCTCCGGCGGGACCGGCCCCGATGATCAGCACATCCATCGCTGCCTTGTCCGGCGGCGGCCCGACTGCTGTCATCTGAAGTCTCCTCGGTAGGTCCGCGACGCCCCGCTCTCCCGGCGGGGCCGTCCTGGCCGTGAGGGTGCTCACTTGTCCGGCAGCCTAAGGAGCCCCTATCCGGGACCAGTACAGTGAGCTGTCCAAATCTCTCGGGGCCCGGCGGTGAGAAGTCCAAAGTCGCTGATCAATCCAGACGCCCCGCGTTCGGGTCGCCTGCGGAACGCTCCGTCGCGGCTGTGTACGACTCCGGTAGGGCGGTAGACCCCGAGCCCGGTGACCCGCTCGTAGGTGCAACGGGGGGGCCGGTTCCTGGAGGAGCCCTTGCTGGTCCAGAAACTGCCCCTCACACCCCGGGGGGGTCGGTGTCTTCGCGCCCTGCGTCCTGCACGTGTTCTTCGGGCCGGATCTCGGCGCCATCAACAAAGGCGGGCCACTGACCGACGCGCAGGCGACCGCGCTGGCCCCACGGCCCAGGGACGGGAAGCGGGCGGTCGGCACCGGGCCCGTCGTGCTGGACGACCGTGACCGGCTGCTGCTCGACCGGCCGGCCCGCGACGGCAGGACGCCGGTGGGTGAACTGGCCGATGCCACGGGACTGTCGGTGTCCACGGTGCGCCGCCGCAGCAGCGATCTGCGCGCCGAGGGCGTGCTGTACGTCGACATCGACTACCACCCCGACGTGCTGCACCCGTCGGCGGAAAGCTTCCGTATGGACGGGTCGCCAGGCTTGCCCGCTTGCTGGGCTACAAGGACCCACCTCGCGCCGGTCCCCGCCTTCATGGCCCGCTGGTGGGGCGAATTCGTCCTCGCCCGCGACCCCCAACTGGTAGCGAAGGTACACGGCTTGGAGGACGAGGCCGGCCGGGATCCTGACTACGCCCGCGCCAAGTCGCTCATTGAAGAGGCCGGACGCATTCGCCGCACGGCAGCGAAGGCGGAGCCCGGCCAGTGAATGACGGCTTCATGGGGCCGCCCTGGCAAGCCCTACGGGGGCCGGTGGACGGCGGGTGCGGAGTTCCACGCGGCCTTCTTCGGTCCACGACCGCACGCCGTTCGCCAGCTGGGCCGAAAAACCGGGGCGCGGCGGGATCCTCTGCCATGTGATGATCCTGCCGGTGCGCCGGGGCTGCCGGCGCGTCAGTCGCGTCACCACACCCTTGGGGGTAGCAATGAGACTGTTCTCTGCCGGACGCCCGTTACGTCTCAGATCCGGCGCCGCCGTCGCGGTGGCGGCCGGTCTGCTGACTGCCGGCCTCGCCGCGCCCGCGTTCGCTGACGACGACCCGCCGCAGACCGACCAGTTGTGGATCAACCCGCCGTACGAGCAAACGCTGCCGCTCGGCACGGACGGTGGTCAGCCGCAGTCCCGGACCCTCGGCGTCGGCATCTACCACGACAACGACAACTTCACGGTGACCGACGGCAGGCTCACCGTCGACGTCTCCGACCTCGCCGGGGTCGCCGAGGTGACCTGGCCTGACAACTGCACGCCGAGCGGCACGAGCGCGGTGTGCAACATCCCCGTGGTGCCCGCGATCGGGGGCGACTACGAGGACCAGGTGTTCTTGAAGGTGCGCGCGGCCGACGGCGCCGAAGCCGGCGCGCAGGGCAGGATCACCTACGAGGCGACGGCCACCGGCGGGCCCGACGGCACGCTCACCGCGCCGCACGAGAGCTTCGAGACCACGCTCACCGTCGGCGCCGGGCCCGACCTCGCCATCGCCCCCATCGCCGACATCGAGGACGGTCAGCCCGGCGAAGAGCGGACGATCCCCTTCAAGGTCACCAACAACGGCAACGAGAGCGCGAACGGGTTCAGCGTCAAGCTGTACGCCTCGTACGGCCTGACGGATCTGACCCGGTACGACGCCTGCACGTACACCACGACGGACGGCACCGACTACGCGCCGTCGAACCAGGCAATCTGCACGTTCGACCAGGTGCTGGCGCCGGGTGACTCCTTCGAGTTGCCCGAGCCGCTGACGGTGCGACTCGCCCCGCACTCGCTGAACGAGCGGCTCGACATCGACGTCGAGCCGGGCGACGGCGCGCAGGACATCGACTCCCAGAACGACTATGTGGCCGTCCAGATCGGCGCGGAGAACACCGCGGACTTCTCCGTGAGCGGTGACGCCGTCTCCGGCGCGGCGGGCGAGACGGCCACGGCCCAGCTCACGTTCAAGAACAACGGCCCGGCCTGGCTCGGCAACCTCGGCTCCGGCGACCCGGTCGCCGAGGTCCGGCTGATCGTGCCCGAGGGCACCACGGTCACCGGCGTGCCGTCCGGCTGCTACCCGCGCACCCTCGACGGCGGCTACTACCCGAAGCAGACGGGCGCCCCGCGCTACGACTGCAACCTGCGGTACTGGGTACTGGAGGACACCCAGCGCACGTTCGCGTTCTCCGTGCGCGTCGACACCTTGGTGCCCGGCGCGACCGGTGCCGTGAGCATCCACCCGACGTTCGGCGAGTTCGGCGAGTACCCCTTCGACTTCGACCCGGACCTCGCGAACAACACGGCGGTCCTGGCCGTCAACTGACCGGCCCGGAGGTTCGGAGCAAGCCGTCCAAGCGGCTTGCTCCGAACCCGCTCTGCAAAGCGGACACCGCCGGCCGGTCCCACCTGGTTTCACGGCGTCCTCGGCCACGCGTTCATGACCGCCGCCCCGGAGATGCCGGCCTGCACACCAGGCGTCCAACGCAAGGCGGGCCCCCTTTCCGTACGGCGGGCTCGTCTCCGCGCTCGCATCGGTCGCCGCGGCGACCACGCCCTCGGCGACCAGCCGCGGCCCCGGCGGGCTCGGGGGCCGGACGCTGACTTGAGTGCGTGTGCGACGTACTTCAGGATCTTCCCATGATGTCTGAGCCACGTGACCAAGGCGAGCTTGTGGTGATCGGTGAAGCAGGCAGACGCTTCGGGCTGAGCGTCTCCACCCTGCGCTACTGGGAAGAGCGCGGCCTGATCCAGGCGACACAACGGCGTGGGGGGCGCCGTTACTACGGCCCCGATCAGCTGCATCGCATCGGTCTGATCCAGATGTGGCGGGAGACCGGGCTGATGAGCGTGAACGAGATCGCCGTCGCCCTGGGCGGCGAGGGCGACTGGCGCGAGGCGGTGCAAGGACGCGTACGGGCGATCGAGGAGCAGATGGACCGGCTGCGGGTCGGCCGGGCGCATCTGGAGCACCTGTTGACGTGTCCCCGTGACGCTCCCGCCATCGAGTGCGAGTACCTGCGCAAGGCGGTCGCGGAGCGGATGAGAGGCAACCCGGTCACCCCGGAGGATCTGCGCCACGACGGCGACGAGGATGCCGGGCCACACCCCGGCCGCCGGGCGCCCGCACCGGACGGTCGCCGCACGTCCGCGCCACCGGCTCAGCAGAGCACGACGCGATAGGCGCGCAACCACTCGGCGGTCTGCAGAAGCAGGGCGAGGGTGTCCCGGACCCGCCACATGCCGGGACTGTCGCAGGGGCGGGCGAGCAGCGCGAGCAGTGCCGCACGATCGACGAGGGGCGACAAAGCCGAGTTGCGGTCGGACAGTTCGGCGCGCATCTGCTCCCGCAGGCCGGCCTCGTAGTCGGGGTGCACGTTCACGGGAAACGATGTCTTGCGGCGCCCCAGGACATGGGCGGGCAGCGCGCCGGCCATGGCGTCGCGGAGTAGTCCCTTGACCCGGCCGCCCGGCGACTTGAGGTGCCACGGCGTGTTCCACAGGTATTCGACGAGCCGGTGATCACAGAAAGGGACCCGGACTTCGAGGCCCGCGCGCATGCTCGTCCGGTCGGTGAAGTCGAGCATCAGCGGCAGCCAGCGTGTGAGGTTCAGATGGAACAGCTCACGGATCCGGGTGCCCAGCGGATCCTCCCCGGGAAGCCGGGGCACCTCGGTCATCGCCTGTGCGTGGTCGTCGGTCAGATGCCGGGCGACCCGCCGCCTCAGGTCGCCGTCGAGGACAGGGCAGACGGACTGGGGAATGGCCGCCCAGGGCAGGGCGTGCTGCGCGCGGGCGGCGGGCGAGTGGAACCACGGGTAGCCGCCCAGCGACTCGTCCGCCGCATCGCCCGAGAGGACGACCGTGACCTCCTTCTTCACCACCCGGAACATCAGGTACTGGGCGGCGTTGATGTCCGCGAAGCCGGGTACGTCGCGGGCGCGCAACACCTCGGAGCGTGCCCGCAGCACGTCCTCGGTGTGCAGCAGGATCTCCGTGTGCCGGGTCCGCAGTGTCTCCGCGACCGAGTGGGCGAACACGGAGTCCTGCTCGGGGCGGGTGGCGTCGGGTGTGAAGTACTTCTCCTGGTCCTGGAACCCGACCGAATAGGTGGGGGTGACGCCGTCGTGGCCGATCACGTCGGCGGCCAGGGCCGTGATCGCGCTGGAGTCGAGTCCGCCGGAGAGCAGGGCGCCGATCGGAACGTCGGACACGAGCTGCCGTTCCACGGCGTCCTTGAGCAGTCGCCGGACCGTACGGACGGTGGTGGGGTGGTCGTCCGGGTGCTCATGGCTCTCCAGTCTCCAGTACGGCCGTTCGCGCCGGCCGGCGGCGTCGGCCAGGACGAGATGTCCGGGACGCACGGCGCGGATCCGGCGGAACACCGACCGTCCAGGCACGGGTGTGACGCACAGCATCGCGGCCAGCCCGTCCGGGGTGACCTCGGGCCGCGCGAAGGGATGCGCGAGCAGTGTCTTGAGTTCGGAGCCGAACACCACCCCGTTCTGGTAGGGCAGGAAGTACAGGGGTTTCACGCCGAGGCGGTCACGGGCCAGCAGCAGCGCACGCCGGCCGGGGTCCCAGAGCGCGAAGGCGAACATGCCGTCGAGGCGGGTCACACACTCCGCTCCCCACTCCAGGTACGAGCGCAGCAGGACCTCGGTGTCCGAGGACGTGCGGAAACGGTGTCCGCAGGAGGTCAGCAGGCGGCGCAGCTCGCGGAAGTTGTAGATCTCACCGCTGAACGTCACCACACAGGGTGCCTCGCCGTCGCGGGCCGCGGTCATCGGCTGTCTGCCGCCCTCGACGTCGACCACGGCGAGCCGGCGATGGCCCAGTGCCGCCTGGCGCGACAGCCACGTACCCCCGTCGTCCGGACCGCGTGGGACGAGTGTCCCCGTCATCGCGTCGAGTACCCGGTGTTCGTTTCCCAGGTCCCGTTCCCAGTCGACCCAGCCCGCGATTCCGCACATACTCCCTCACTTCCCTTGTGCGGGACTAGCCCTGATCCGTCCCGTAGCGGGAGGTTCGCACCTCAAGCCGACTTGAGTTCAAACCCGGTACGGCCAGGTCGGGTCAGTCACGATCCTCGGCGCCCACACCCTTGACCTCAAGCCGGCTTGAGGATGCAGGGTGACTGTTGCAGATCACTTTCATCTGCAAGTAATGTGCATATACGAGGCGAGGAGACAAGTGGTGAGCCGTGCCGGCAAGACGACACTGCTGGCCACCCTGTATCTGGTTCAGGACGTCGGGTACTCCTTCTTCTTCCTGGCTCTCGGCGTCATCCTGCGCCGCCGCGGTGCCTCCCTCGAACACCTGGCACTCATGAACCTGCTGGGAGTCGCCTGGGCGGGAAAGTTCCTGCTGGCTCCCCTCGTGGACAGGTTCTCGGTGCAGCGCTTCGGTCACTACCGCGCGTGGCTGATGAGCACTCAACTCGTCCTGGTCCTCGCCCTGTTGTGTCTGGCTCCACGGACCCGGTGCACCGGCTGCCGGTCGTGCTTGCCGTGATGACGCTCGCCCTGCTCGTCTCCGGCGCGCACGAGGTGGCGATCAACGGGCTCGCGGTACGTCTGCTGGCCCCGCACGAGCGCACCATGGCCGGCGGCTTGCAGACGGCCGCCATCAGCGTCAGCATGATCCTGGGTTCCAGCGGATCCTTGCTGCTCTATGCCTCCGCGGGCTGGCCGATCACCGTCATGGCGCTGGCCGCCGTCTTCCTGGTCCCGCTCGCCCTGCTGGCGCGTCTCCGGGAGCCGCCGGCTCCCGGCGCCCGCGGCACGGGCACGCCGAACGCGCTGCTGTCCTTCCCCCGCAGGCGGGGCGCGGCACGCTGGATGCTGCTGATCATCCCCCTCTCCATGCCGTGCCGCTGCGCAACAGGCCGGTCCACTTCACCGCGCCGCCGGGACTGTTGCCATCAGGCCGGACACCCCACTGTGTGGCGAGTGCCGCCAGCGCCAGGACGGCCGGCAACACGGCCACGCCGAGTGCGATCGACGACGAGTTCCCGGAAGCCCGGTAGATGGGCTCGGACAGCGCGGCTATGGTGGCGGCGCCGCCGCCCATCATCATGGCGTAGACGCCCATCATCATACGTGCCTCCTCAAGCCAGCTTGAGGTCAACCCGGGGTGCGCACCGCCCGGACACCGGCGACGGCCCTCAGCGGATCCGGCGACGGGTCGTCGTCCTGCCCGCAGACGACCGTCGCCGGGGTGGTGATCAGCGTCAGCGCCGCCTGGCCCTGGGAGACCGGCCACGCCCGCACCGCCCGGTGACGCGCGGCGACTCGGCGTCCGCCGGGCCAGTCAGCCGATCACCTCGGGTTTCCGGTCAACGCGCCGAACCAGTGGGCCACTTGCGGTGCAGACACCACGAAGGAGCCGAAATGGTCCACATCGCCCTGGTTCACCAGGGACATGTGTGCCTGGTGAGCGGCGAGTTGAAGCGCGCAACTGCGGGCGTTCCCGAGGGGAACGTCGGTGTCGGCCACCCCCGCGTACAGCCGCACCGGCACATCCGGCTTCCAGTCGCAGGTGTGATCGGCCGAGCGCAGGGCGCTCAGCAGGGGGCCGGTCGGGTGCTGGAGGAAGTCGTAGAAGGCGGGCGTGAGCAACTGCTTCACCGACGGGGCGAGGCTCTTGACCACGTCCTCCTCGTTGTGCCGTCCGTCGAAAAGTGACTCCACACGGCTCGCGTACGGCGCACGGAAGACCTCGCCCGGGTCCTTGTAGAAGTGAAGCAGCCGGTTCTGGGCGACCAGCCAGTACGAGACGTAGAAGACGCCGCTGGTGTCGTTGACCCGGCCGTCGAACAGGGCCGGCATCTCCTGGCCCGCCAGGTCGTACGGCCCGCTCACCGGCGCCAGCGCCTTCAGCCGGAAGGATCGCTCCGCGCCACCTTCCAGCGCCCGGCCGAGCGCCATCGCGACCTGGCCGCCCTGCGAGAAGCCGGTTGCGTAGAGGTCACCGGTGAGCGTCCGGCCGAGCCGGTCCGCGGCTGAGCGGGCGGCGCGCAGCATGTCGACGGAGACGGCGACGGCGGAACGGGTGTCCATGTACGGGTGCGGGCCCGGCCCCTCACCGAGCCCCAGATAGTCGGGCGCGGCGACCGCACGCCCCGCCGAGGCGTTCAGATACGACGGCACACGGCCGAAGTCGTCGCTCACGGACGGCGCGTAGGCGCGGTCGACCATGGTGCCGTGTGTGTCGGAGACGAGGTCGAGCCGCTGGGCTCCGCCCTTGGGAAGGGTGAGGAGACCGGTTGCGGTCGTGGGTTTCCCGTACGGGTCCACGGTCCGGTACGTCAGCCGGTAGGCCCGCACGCCGTACCGCACCGGATCGGTCGCGATGTCCCGCCCGGCCAGGAACTCCCTGACCTGCCCGGCGTCACGGTCGGCGACCGCAGTGACGGAGAGGAGGGTGCCGCGGCGGTCGGTGTGCCGCTCCGCCGCCGTGGCGACCGGCGCGACGGCGACGCCGGCGAGGAGCAGGGCCGCCGCCGCGGGGAGCCCCTTCTTCGTCCGCCAACTGATCTGTCTCACTGGGGACTTGCGTGTCTCATCACTCATGTCGCAGACGTTACGGACGCACTGTCCGCAGCGGCATCCGGGACGCCCCCGTGCTGGTGGTGCACTCAACTCCACCCTGAGCGGGGCGAGGGGCGGGCGTACCGGGCTTCGGTGTCCCCGTCGGCGCGGTGGAGCGGCGATGTCTGCGCTGCGCCGACGACGACGTCATGCACCGCCTCGGCACAGCCGGAAGCGGCAGACCGGCGGCGGGGCAGGGGCCGGCCGCGTGGCCCGGCAACGACAGAGCGGGGAGTTCCAGGTGAAGGTGCCCGGGCAGCCCTGTCCGGTGTGACCGAGTGCGCCAGTTGGGCATTGTGAGCACGCCGGTCGGCCGAGGGCTCGCTCGGCCGGTCTATCCGCGCGGGGTGTCGGGGTCGACACCGGTCAGGTCGCGGCTGGCGTCCCACAGCCGTGCCGCGACGGCGGTGTCGGCGAGGTGACTCCATACCGCTTCTTGCCGGGGTGTGCCGCGCAGGCTGAATTGGCGTGGTCCCCACAACTGTCCTCCGCGCACGGCAGGGTCGAGCACCGCTCGGACCGCGGGCCATGCGCCGGCGTGCTTGCCCTGGACGAGGAGGGCGGCGGGTGCCGCGCGCAGCCGTGCGCCGGCGGTGCGTACATGGACCGGCGGTCGCGACGGGGTCAGGCAGTCCAGGGCGCCACCGGGATGGACCACCACGCTTGCCACCGTGCTGCCGAGGGCGCGCAGGCGGCGGTCGAGTTCGAGTCCGAAGTACATCTGGGCCAGCTTGGACCGTCCGTAGGTGCGCTTGGGGCGGTAGTCCCGCCGCGACTGGAGATCGTCCAGGTCCAGCCGCTCGGACTTCGCCGCGAAGCTGCCGACGGTCACGATGCGTGCCGCCGGTGCGGCCGACAGCAGTGGCATCAGCCGGCCGGTCCGGGCGAAGTGCCCGAGGTGGTTCGTGCCGAACATGAGTTCATGGCCGTCCCGTGTCTCGCGGCGTGGCGGGTCGTCGAGTGCGACCCCGGCATTGTGGACCACCGCGTCGAGACGATGCATCTCCAGGGATTCCACCGCTGTGCGGAGCGACGACAGTTCGGCGAGGTCCAGCCGTACGGCATGCACCTGCGCGCCGGGCACACGGGTGCGGATCGAGGTTACGGCGGCTTCGGCTCTCGCCGCATCCCGGCTGCCCAGTACGACGGTGGCTCCGGTGGCGGACAGCTGCTCCGAGATGAAGTACCCGATGCCCGCGTTGCCGCCGGTGACCAGGAAGACACGGCCTTCGGCACGCGGTAGCCGGTGAACATCCCAGGGCGGGGTGGAGGACGCGGACGACATGATGGCAGGCTCCCTTGGTTCCGAAGGACGAGACGGTCACGGCCGCCGCCGGGCAAGCGGCGTGTCATCCACGGTTCCAGCCGGCACCGACACATCGTCTACGGATCACCGACATCGGCCGCACTCCCCGCTGCCAATAAGATCCCGACGGCCCGACATGGTCGACAGCCCGACACGGCCGACGAGCACATGCTCAGAGCCAGTTCCGGCGGGCGGCCTGCCAGGCCAGCTGCATACGGGTCTCGGCGCCGACAAGGGTCATCATGTGCTGGATGTGCCGTTGGATGGTGCGTCGGCTGAGTTTCATCTGGCTGGCGATGGCCTTGTCGGCGACGCCCGCCACGAGCAGCGACAGCAGTCGGCGGTCGGTTTCGCTCAAGGCGCCCGCACCGTGGCCGTCGGTACCGTCGACGGTACCGGCCGCACCGACACGCAGCGGAACGGCGTCCTCCCAGTAGCGCTCGAAGAGAGCGGTCAGCGCGTCCAGGAGACTGCTGTCGCGCAGCAGTGCCGCCGTCGGTTCGCCGGGGTTGCCGTGCGCGCCGCCGGGGACCAGCGGGCAGATGGCGATGGCCCGGTCGGCTATGGCCAGGCGCAGCGGTAGGTGAGGGACCGAGCGGGCGATCTCACCGGCGCGCACGCCCTCGGCGACATTGTCGATGGCTCCCTCGTCGTCGAAGAACGCCTGCTCGTACAGGACCCGGTAGCGCACCCCGCGGGCGAGGGCGTCGTACTCCGCGCGGTTGCTGCCCGAGGGCATGGCCACGTACTGGGCCTTGCAGAACCAGAGCATCTCGTGGCGCGCGTTATCCTGCATCCGCCGCAGATGCTCGCGCAACGCCTCGGCCCCGGTGATCACTTCGATGAGCTGGCCCGCGTCCCGGCGGCGGCGTGCGCTGCGGTAGCTGTCCAGCAGGTCGCCGACCGCGGTACGGGCCTTGTCGAGGGCGTCGGCGTGCCGCTGGAGCCGGGGCAGCAGCGCCACGTCGGGCGGTGTCGCGGCGAAGTGCGGCGGATCGTGGTCGGTGGGGGTGGCGAGCCCCTTGCCGCGCAGGGACACCAGGGTCGACTCCACCGTGTCGGGCGGGAGTCCGGTCTGAGCGGCGATCTCCTGGACCGACGCGGTTGCGGTGCCGACCAGAAGGCGGTAGACCGATTCCTCGCGCGCCGTCAAGCCTGCCGCCTCCAGCATCCCGCACCCTTTCTCGTCTCCGCCCGATCCCGGGCGGAGCGGCCGGATGTCGTTGAAGTTTGTATATAAGGCCGTTGAAGTGCAAGCGTTGACGGGCGCCGGGGCTCCCTCGCCCCGACGCCCGCCGCTGTCAGCCGCCGCTTTGCCGCTCCGTCATCACCGTCCCGCTGCGGTGCCGCGGTGCAGGTAGGCACGGTCGATCGTCTGCCGGACGCCGTCTCCGGCGGCGTCCTTCGCGGTGACGCGGAGGGTCACGAACGTGTCCCGGTGCACCGAGGAGGGCCGCTCCACGGTGGCGGTGAAGTCCGTACCGCCGCTGTGCCGGTTCGTACGGGCCGTGGTCCAGGTCCGCCCGTCGTCGTACGAGGTTTCGACCTTGAGCGACACCCCGCGCGGGGCGGCCAGGCCGTCCGGCATGCGCACGTGGAGGCCCACGGTGTGCGACCGTCGCGGACCCACCGCGTTGCGGGCGTCCACGGGCACGTCGTAGTCGACCTGGAGCAGGGGCAGCAGGGCGGTGGTCGCCGCGGTGCCCGAGGTGAACGTCCAGGAGGTCGTGGTGCCGGTGCCGAACCGCCAGTCGGCGGAGGTGCGGGCGGTCATCAGGTCGAGCCGGTAACCGGCCTTGCCCGCTGGCACCTCGAAGTCGCCCCACGCGCCGTCGTCGGACTCCGCGACGCGCCGGCCGTTGCGGTACAGCTCCGCGCGGGTCACCTCGCTCGCGTCGGCCACCGCGGACGCTCCGGTGCCGATCCCGCCCAGCGCGGAGCGCTCCGCGAACGACCAGTGGCCGGCCTCGGAGTCGGTGAACTCCGCGATGTGGAACGACAGGGTGTCACCGTTGCGCACCGAGGCGGGCCAGCCCGTCACACCGTGCGGGACCGACGGCCGCACCGGGGCCGCGAACCACCGCTCGGTGGCGCGCTGTCCGGGCTGGTAGGTGTGGGGCGCGTCACGCATCCCGACGCCCAGCTCGATGTCCCGGTCCGTGACGGTGTCGTGGTGCACGGTGTGGCTCCAGCGTGTGTCACCGGCCGTCACATACTCCGTCCGTTCCTGGCCCGTCGGCACATCGCGGGTGTACTGGTTCCAGGACGTGTTCTGGTAGGGCCGCCATCCGAAGCGCTGCTCGCTCCCCCAGGAGGAGGCCCCCGTACGGGTGTAGGTGGCGCGCACCACCGCGCTGTTGCGCTCGGAGACGGTGTGCACCAGGTGTGCGGGGACGCGCTGCCGGGACACCTGCATCACGTCGTACAGATACGGGCTGCGCACCGTGCCGGAGAAGGTCACCGAGGTGGGGCGCTTTCCGGCGCGCTCGAGCAGGTCGGTTCCCTCGGCCGTACCGGCCCGCATGATCGGCAGGGCCAGGCGGTCGCCTTCCGGGTGCCAGCGCGTCCAGGGGTAGGAGCCCTGCGGCATCACGAGCATGAGCGCCTTGGCCCCCGCGTCCGCGGCCGCCTGCGCCAGCGCCCGGTCGTCGCCGTAGTCGTAGCGGATGACGGCGAGTTTCCCCCGTACGCGGGCGGCCTTGAGGTCGGCGGCGGTACCTGCTCCGGCGTCCACGGCGGTCAGACGGACGCCGTTGTCGTCGAAGACCGGGGAGGTCGGCAGGTAGTACGGGGTGAAGGCCGAGGAGGTGCCGGACACCTTCGCCCGCAGCTGGGGCGCCGTCAGCTGCCATCGGGAGGCGAACTCGAAGGTGCCGTCGGTGACCTGGGCCGTGGGGCTGACGTAGATCCGCTTGGCGATGTCGAAGTACATCACGCCCTGGAGCAGGCCACGGCCGTCGATCTTGCGGTACGTCTGGTAGCTGAGGATGCCCCGCTGCTCGGCCGGCTTGGGTGTGCGGATCCGCACATCGGTGGTCTTCGAGGCGTCGAGCGTCACCGTGGTGTCCTTGGCGACCGTCACCTGCGGGTTGATCACCTCGCGCAGTTCCTGGCCGTCGGCGGCGTTGTCCAGGGTGCCGTGGCCGACCTGGTACGTGCCCTCCTCGACGACGGCGACGGCGGGCTCTGCGCTGGTGTACGAGACGAAGCCGTCGGCGCCCCAGATGGTCGGCAGCCGGCCCGGCAGCACCTTGCCGTCGCGGTCGCGGGCGACCACGGTGAGCCGGTGCAGCGGAGCGTGCACGACGAGGGAGAGCGTGGTGTGGGCGACCACCGTGCCGTCGGCACGGCTCGCGGTGACGTAGCCGTAGTACGAGCCGCGCTCGGCGTTCTTGGCGTCGGTGCTCAGCGGCACATCGGCAAAGGCGCCGGGGGCGAGGTGCACGGTGCCGGCGGCGGGCGTGACGACGCCGGACGGCAGGGCGATGCCGTCGGCGTTCGCCAGGGCTGCGGTCAGCTTGAGGTCGACGGGCTGGTCACCGGTGTTGGTGTAGTGCAGGACCGCCGCCTGCCGCTGCCCGCCGGCGCCCGTCTGCAGGGCGGGCAGGGTCACGCTGCCGGTGGCCGTGACCGCTCCCATCGCCGCGGCGACATCGATCCGGCCACCGCCCTGCTCGGTCGCCTCGGTGCCGGCCACGGTGTGCGCGGTGCTGGTCAGGGCGTCCTTCAACTGCCGCCCCGTCCAGTCCGGATGGCGCTGTGCGAGCAACGCGGCCGCTCCGGCGACATGCGGCGTCGCCATCGAAGTCCCGGACGCGGTCGTGTAGTTCACATCGACCGGGCCGCCCATCGTGGTGCCCGTGGCTCGCGCAGCCACCACACCCACACCCGGAGCGGTCACATCCGGCTTGACGGCCTTGTCGCCCGGGCGGGGGCCGCGGCTGGAGAACGAGGCGAGCAAGTCGTCGCGGTCGACCGCGCCCACGGTCAGGGCGGCATCGGCCGAACCCGGCGAGCCGATCGTCGACGGGCCGCTTTCGCCCGAGTTGCCGGCCGCGACCACGAAGAGGGTGTCGCCCGACGCGGAGAGCGTGTCGACGGCCTGGCTCATCGGATCGGTGCCGTCGGACGCCCCGTCCGAGCCCAGGCTCATGTTGACGACCTCGGCGTGCTCGGCCGCCGCCCACTCCATGCCGTCGATGACCTGCGACTCCGAACCGTAGCCGTCATCACCCAGCACCTTGCCGACCAGCAGCTCCGCCTTCGGCGCCACACCGCGCCGTTTCCCGGCCGACGCGGTACCCGTTCCCCCCACGATCGACGCCACATGCGTACCGTGTCCGAAGTGATCCTCGGTGTTCGAACTGCCCGAGAAATCCTTGGACTTCGCGATCCGTCCCGCCAGATCCGGATGGCGCGCGTCCACCCCGGTGTCCAGCACGGCCACCTTCACGCCTTGGCCCTCGAAACCGGCCTGCCACGCCGTCGGCGCGTTGATCTGCGCCGTACTGCGGTCCAGTACCGGAGAAACCCTGCCGTCCAGCCACACCCGGGGCGTCGCCGCGGCACGGGCCGCGCCGGATGCGTCGCCGGGGGTGAGCGCCTTCCAGAAGGCGCCGAGGTCGCCGTCCGCCACGCGCAGCGACCGCGCGTGGATGCTGTCCAGGCGGCGCTCGGGAGCGGAGGCCATGGTGAACGCGGCGACTCGGTCCGCGACGGCGGCCGCGGCCTTCTCGCTCTGCGCCGTCGTCCGGACCACGCCGTGACGCGGTTCGTCGGAGACGATCAGCGGCAGCGCCGAGCCGGCCGCCTCGTGGTGACCCTGGGCCATCAGGGTGGTGACGTTGAACAGGCGCCGGTCCAGCGTCCCGGCGGCGACCAGGTCCGCGGCGTCCGCCGGCAACACCGTCAGGTCGCCGCCGTCCTCCTGGTACGTGCGGAACACGATCCCCTCGCGCCCCGGCCCGGGCTCCACCGACGCGGCGGTCCGGCCGTCGACGCCGGGCGTCACCGTCACACGGTCGCCGGTCACCAGTCGCACGGTCGTGGGGCGGGCCCCCGGTGCGGCGGCGGGTCCTGCCGCGCCTCCTTCGGTTGTCTGCGCGGACACGGACTGCACACCCCCAGCGGTCAGGAGCAGTCCTGTCGATATCGCCGCCGTCAGGCGGATCCATGCCATCAGCCGAGCACCTTTCGTTCAGCGTGTGGTCACGCGCCATCCGAAAGAATCTGCTGACGCCGGAGCGCATGTCACGACCCTCAGGTGTCACAGCTGCGACATGTCCCAACGGCGCCAGAACCTTGACCCGTTGACGTCTCCCCCGGTCGCGGACCCTTTGTCACGTCGCTGAACCACCCACGTCCAAAACCCCCGGCAACCACCGCTGCCCGGCGACGCGGCATCGTGCAGCGCCGAATACGACCCGGTCAGCGACGAGCCGGTGATGGGTCGGCGCAGACATGCCTCGGTCGGCCGCCGTGGGGCCGGCGGCCGGTCAAGGGCGTGTGCTCGGGGCGGTCGTCATGCGCTGGGCGGCGGTGTAGCGCGGGCGTGCCGGAACCGGGCGGCGTCAGCTCGGTCGACGTGTCGGCGTTCGGAACAGCAGCGGGCACGCTCCGACTGGACGCGCTGGATACGGCGCTGGACGCGCTGGCCGTCGCTCCCGTGCAGAACACCGAGGAGCGCGCGGTGCTGATCGCCGCGGCGGTGGCGGTGCGCGACCTGGTGCACACACACCTCGCACACGAGGAACCCCTGTTGTTCCCGGCCCTGGCGGCACACATGTCGGACGAGGTCTGGTCGGAGTTCTCCCGTACGGTGATTGCCTCGGCCCCGCCGGTGGGCGCCCACCTCAACATCGGCTTCTTCGAACAGGTGAGCACCCCGGCCGAACTCGCCGTGGTCACAGCGCATCTGCCGCAAGGCGTCCTTGACCTCGTTCCGGCCATGCGGGAGCAGGCCCGGGCCATCCTGAACAGTCTGAAGGCCACCGATCGCGGAAGGATCGTCACCGCATGACCAGCACACTCATCGTCGGGGGCAGCGGCGGCTTGGGCAGTGTGATCGCCCAGCACTTCGCGAGCCGCGGCGACGACGTCGTCATCACCAGCAGGGACAAGGCACGCGCCGAGACCATAGCCGCCCGGATCGGCAGCACCACGCGCGGTCTGGCCCTGGACCTCGCCCAGCCGGAGACGATCAGTGCCTCGCTGGCGGACGTCACGGGGGTCGACCACCTGGTGATCACCGCCGTCGGCCAGGCAGCCAACACGTTGGCACAGTTCAGCATCCCGGACGCCGTCTCGGCCGTGACCATGAAACTCGTCGGTTACGCGGAGACCGTCCGCGTGCTGCGCGACCGGTTCACACCGGAGGCGTCCGTCGTGCTCTTCGGCGGGCTCGCCAAGGAACGCCCCTATCCCGGCTCGACCATCGTCAGCACCTTCAACGCCGGTATCACCGGCCTGGTGAAGACACTCGCCGTGGAAATCGCCCCGCACCGCGTCAACGCCCTGCACCCGGGCCTGATCGGCGACAGCCCCAAGTGGCGTGGCGTCCCCGACCCGCCGCACTCGGCCCAGACCCCGATCGGGCGGCTGGTGACGATGGCCGAAATCGCCGACGCCACCGACTTCCTGCTCCGCAACACCGGCATCAACGCCCACGATCTGCACATCGACGGCGGACTGCTGGCCACCTGAACCAAGTCGACAACCACTCCCGGCGCCGTATCCGCGGGGCCGGCTCGCCCTGCATCCCGCGTCGATCCGCAGGTGATCGCCTGCGCGCTGCACATCCACAGCGGAGGGGAACCGGCCGACCAGGGCTTCCCCCGCCCCGAAGACTTGGGTTCCTCGCAGCGCATCGGCCACGACGCCGGCCAGCCGTTCCTCCCGGTAGCAAAGCGAGTGACGTCGCGGATCTCCCGGCGGACCCGCGGGCGGCGGAACCAGTGCGGGTGGGCGAACACGCGCTCGGCGACCCGGCGTTGGGTGGGGAGGCCCAAGCCGTGCTCGGTGCCGCGGCGGGCGGTCAGCGCTTTCGCCCCGAAACTCCGGCCCGGGCGGCGGTACTTGTCGTGTTCGTAGCCGCAGGGGCGGCGAGCGGGATGCCTGTGGTGTCGGTGATCAGGTGGTGTTCATCGGCCGTCCCTGAAGCAGGCCGTACCGGCAAGGGAACGTTCGGCGCCACTGGATGAACGGGCAACGAAGATCCCTCACGTAGGGTTACGATGCGCGAGAGAGGTGACCTAGCCTCCCGGCATGTCTGACATTTCCCGCCGCAAGGTTCTCGGCACCCTCGCCGGTGGAACCGCGCTCTCTTTCCTGCCTCCGTCGCTGCACCAGGCGATGGCCGCGCCCATGCCACGCGGTGGCCTGCGGGCGATCGAGCATGTGATCATCCTGATGCAGGAGAACCGCTCCTTCGACAACTACTTCGGGACCCTCAAGGGTGTGCGCGGCTTCGGCGACCGAACTGCGCTGCGTCTGCCCACCGGTGGGAGTGTCTTCGAGCAGCCGCGGGCCGGCGGTGCCGAGGTTCTGCCGTTCTCGGCGCGGCAGGCGGCGGTCGACGCGGGCCGCCCCGAAAGCGACATCCAGTACCTGGGTTCGCTGGCGCACGGATTCTCCGACGCCGTGCAGGCCCGGGGGAACGGCTGGTGGAACGACTGGATCGCCGCCAAGAGCCAGAGCACCATGGCCTTCTACGACCGGCGCGACATTCCGTTGCAGTACGAACTGGCCGACCGCTTCACCCTCTGCGACGCGTACTTCTGCTCCGTCTACGGCTCGACCAACCCCAACCGCAACTATCTGTGGACCGGCACGACCGGTTACGAGCCGGACGGTGTCAACCGGGCCGTCACCAACGCCGCGTACTCCTACACACATCAGGGGTACGACTGGACGACGTACCCAGAGCGCCTGGAGGCCGCCGGTGTCTCCTGGCAGATCTATCAGGAATGGGACAACTTCACCGACAACGCGGTGGAGTACTTCCGTCCCTGGAAGGAGATCGGCCGCAAGATCCTGGCCAAGGTCAGCGGCCGGTACTCCACTACCGAGCAGTTCTACGACAGTCTGTGGGGCAAGACCGCGGATCAGCGCAAGTCCGCGCTGGCCGAGTTCCAGCAGGGCGTCGACGCGCTGACCAAGGCCGAGAGACGGCTGTTCCTGCGGGGCGCCCACCGCTCGGAACCGGACACTCTCATCCAGCGGCTCAGCTCGGACATCAAGCAGGGCACGCTGCCTCAGGTCAGCTGGATCGTTCCGACGGCCGCGCTGTCCGAGCACCCCAGCAGCTCCACCCCCGTCGGCAGCGCCAACCTCGTCTACGACCTCCTCGACGCGATCGCCGCCGACCCGAAGACCTGGTCGAAGACGGCGCTGTTCATCAACTTCGACGAGAACGACGGCTACTTCGACCACGTACCCGCCCCGGTCGCGCCGAAGCCGGCCACCGGCAACGGCGACGACTGGTTCAACGGCAGCCCGGTCGGTCCCGGTCCGCGTGTGCCGATGACGATCGTGTCGCCCTGGACGGTGGGCGGTTTCGTCAGCTCGGAGGCGTTCGACCACACCTCGATCATCCGGTTCCTGGAGAAGTGGACCGGGGTCCGCGAGCCCAACATCAGCGATTGGCGCCGCAGCGTCTTCGGCGATCTGACCTCCGCCTTCGACTTCGACCGTGCCCACCGGCAGCCCGAGGTGGAGCAGCCCGGCCCGGTGCCGGCGCCCGTCGGCCGGTGGAACCCCGTACCGCCCAAGGACCAGTCGCTCCCGGAGCAGGAGGCCGGCACCCGTCGATCGCGCCGCTCCCCCTACCGGCTGTCCCTGCGCGCGGACGTCACCCGCTCCGCCGTACGCCTCCGGTTCGGCAACGAGGGCGGCACCGGCGCGACGTTCACCGCCTACCCCGGCGACGGCACCGCTCCGCGCGCCTGGACCGTCCCCGTCGGCAAGAGCGCCACCGAAACGGTGGAGTACGGCGCCGACGGCTACGACCTGCTGGTCCACGGTCCGGGATGGTCGGTGTGGGAGCTGCGCGGAACCGGTGTGGGCGCCGAGGCCCAGCTCGTCGAGCATCCCGCGCCCGGCCGGGTGAAAGTGGTGTGCTCCAACCCCTCCCCCACCACCCGTACCCTGCTCGTCGGTGAGTCGGTCTACTCCCGCAAGCACGGTGACCATGTGCGGACCGTCATCCTCAAGCCCGGCCAGTCCCGCACGGTGCAACTCCCCGTCCCGGACCACGGCTGGTACGACGTGGTGGCCGTCGACCGCGATGACCCGTCCTTCCTGCGGCGCGTGACCGGGCGTCTGGCCGACGGCAAGCCCGGCGTCACCGACCCGGCGACCGGCACGGCCCCGGCGCTGGCCGCGACGATCGGCCTGCCGGCGGCGCTGCCGTCCCTCGGGACGCCCTTCGCACAGGGCAACCCGACCGATGTCGTGGTCACCGTGCGCAACCAGGGCGCCCGCCGGCTCGACGCTCTCTCCGTCGCCCTGCTCGCCCCGTCCGGCTGGACGGTCCAGCGCACCGGTGGGACGCCCACCATGCTCCGGCCCGGCGACTCGGCCGACGTGCGCTTCGTGGTCACGCCCGCCCACCACGCCACCGCCGGGCGGCTGGTCGTCGCCGCGCACGCCGACGACGGTCTGCTCAGACTCGCTGACGCGCGCGTACCGACCAAGGTCGCCCCGGCCATGAGCGTCGCACTGACCGGTCCGGCCAGTTCCCCCGGGACCGACGGCACCGTGCTCTCGCCGGGCAGGCCGGGCACCGTGACGGCCACCGTCACCAACGCCGGCAGCACACCGCTCACCGGCCTGACCCCCGTGCTGTCCCTCCCGGAGGGCTGGACCGCCACCGTCAAGGGCGGCGCGCCCACATCTGTTCCGGCCCGCTCCTCCGCGTCCGTGGCCTGGGACGTCGTCGCGCCCGCCGCCGCGGCACGCGCCTCCGGCAGCCTCAAGGCAACCGTCACGGCGAAGCTGGGCGGCGACGACGCGGAAGCGTCCGCGTCCTTGTCCGCCAAGACCGGGCCCGTCATGACCGGCTACCTCCTCGCGGAGGACTTCGAGTCCGACGCCCCTGCGCTCGCCGCGGCAGCCGACCTCAGCCGCCCCGGCCTGCTCGGCTGGACCCGGACCACCCCCGAGGGCTGGACGATCACCAATGCACCGGCCATGCCGCAGGGCACGCGCGAGCTGCAGGGCTGGACCTTCCTGTCCAAACAGTTCTGGTTCCCCGCCGGACAGGACCGCCCCAACTTCAGCCGCGGTCTCGGCGTGGTGGCCGTGGCCGACCCCGACGACTGGGACGACACCGGCAGCCCGTCAGGCCGGGGCCGGTTCGACTCGACGCTGACCACCCCGGCCGTGGCCATCCCGGCGGGCACGTCCACCCTCCACCTGGGCTTCGACTCCCACTACCGGCAGGAGAGCCCGCAGGAGGCCGAGGTCACCGTCGTGTTCGACACCGGCGAACCGGTCCGGCTGCTCCACTACAGCAGCGCGACGTCCGGGAACACCAACCTGGGCAAGGACCAGCAGAACCGGCTCGTTAGGCTCTCCAGTCCGGTTCCCGCCGGTGCGACGTCGGCGAAAGTCAACTTCCGGATCTTCAACGCGGGCAACAACTGGTTCTGGGCGATCGACAACGTCCGTCTGGGCAACAGCCCGATCACTGACGCCTGAGGGGAGCTACGGAGCCGGGGAATACTCGGTTCCGTAGCCCCCTTGTAGCCCCAACCACCAAGTGCTTACGGGCGTGTGACGCCGGCCGGCTCCAAACCGCTTCTGTGCGAGCGGAATACAGACCGTCGGCGTCACGCACAGCACCACGACGGGCGCCTGGTCAAGACGCCTCAGGGGCTGAGAAATCACGCTGGGCGGCCAGGAGCCGCCCTACCGCCTTGCCGTCCAGGGCAATCGTCGAAGATGGAAGCATGACAGGGGAAGCGAGCGAGGTCGTTCTGAGCAAACAGGATCTTCGCGAGGTCACCGCGTTCGCCGCGGCATGCGCGGAGGCCGTGCTGGAGATATTCGAGGCCGATCAGCCGGACGACCCACGGCCCAGAGACGCTGTCGGTGCCGCGCGGGAGTTCGCCCAAGGCGGTGAGCGCGGGAAATCGCTGCGGGACACAGCGTCGGCGGCCCTCAAGGCGGCCAAGAGCGCGGACACCGCGGCCGCGCGCGAGGCAGCATGGGCAGCGATGGCTGCGGCAGGCGCCGCCTACCTGCATCCGCTGGCCAAGGCCACTCAGGTCAAGCACATTCTCGGAGCCGGCGCTTACGCGGCCAGAGCGGCCGAACTCGCCGCCGGCGACGATCGGAGCGTTGGCGCTGAACACCTTGAGCGGACGGTGCATCGTGCGACATCGGTTGTCGTTGACGTACTCACACGCTTCCCGGCAGCGCCGGGTGGCGGCGGACGTGTCGGCGAGTTGACCCGCATGTTGGACGCTGACCTTCGTTCACTGACCCTCACTGAATAACCTCTGGCGCCCGGATGGCGCGGCCTCACAACCAGGGGTGTCATTGCCAGTCTCGCTGGGCGGTGTCCCGGTGAGCGATGGCTTCGGCCACCTGCTCGATGGCGGTACGCACAAGGGCACCGTAAGCGTCCTCGGAAAGGTGCGGGGCATGTTCATGGGCCGTGTCGATGTGCTGAGTGGCGGCGTCGAATGACCCGAGCCTTCTCGGTTCGCCGTGCGCAGCCAGATCCCGTGCGGCGTGGCTTCGACTCGCACCAGCGCGCTGCGGCGGATCTCGCCTGCCGCGGCCCGTAGTTCGTCGCCGTTGACCGTGGCGGCCCATGTCGTGGTAGCCGCTTCAGCGGGCACCAGGGTTCGTGTGGAGAGCCGGTACCGGTCGGTTGCGGTCAGCGTGACCGCTTCGCCGGACGCCTCCACGCGCAGTCCACCGAGTACCGGCATCCCGGGATCCCGTGCGGTCGCGGTGAGCACCTGCTCGATCGCGTCAGCCAGCACGGGCCCCTTCAACGCGGCGATCGGCAGACTTGGCAGGTCGGTGAGCGATGACTTGATCAGAGCGGCTTTCCGCTGCACCGCTGCCGCGTCCCCGAGCACCGTCGCGACATGCTCGTCGATCATCCGGGCTGCTTCATGAGGCTCGGCGGAGAGCACCACTTCGACAGCGGCGAGGGGCATGGCAATCCCACGGAGCTGACGAAGCTGGGTCGCCCGTACCACCTGGTCAGCGCTGTAGTAGCGGTAGCCCGAGACCGGGTCCACCTCGGCAGGAGGAAGCAGCCCGGAGTCGGCGTAGAACCGCAACGCGCTTGGGGTCAGACCACTGCGTCGGGCGAAGACCCCGATCGGCATCAGCTCAGAATTCGGCACCCGGCCATCGTCGAGCTTCAACCGACCTGAAGGTCAACACGGATTTCAGCGGGCCCCGAGTAAGGCGCGCACCGGGCGGAGAAGGGCCAGCCGGATCGCACGGTGGGTGCGGGTCTGGTCGGCGCCGGTCTCGGCCGGCGCGGCAGGGTGTAGGAGGCAGCGCGTCGACGGGCGCCTGGGGTCGGCAAGCACGAGCCCCGGCACCCCGGCACCCCGGCACCGGCCCGTGCCGGGGCCCGCTCCCGGACGTGGCGCAGCCGACCAGCTGATCAGCACCTCCCGTACAGCGGGGGAACCCCACTTCGGTGAGCCGGGAATTTATGTTACTCATGAGGTGTGCGGTGAGGGATCTCGGAGCTTGACCGCACGGACTCGGGAATATCTTCCGGCATGTGCCGGAGCCAGCGAGCTGGGTGAGCTGCATGGACCCCACACCCTCCTCTTCCTCCGCCTCGCCGTTCGACATGGTCAGCGAAGCCCTGGCGGATTACATCCCGAGGGCCGGAACAACGGCGGCCGAAGGCCCTGCCGCTCCACCGGCCGAGCAGCACGCCGGTCGGCCGTCAGGTGCCGGCCGGGAGAACGGAGGCCGGGAACAGATCCTCGGGGCGGTCAATCTCGACCGGGATCTGAGGATCACCGGCTGCAATCTGGCGGCCGCCCCTTTCGCCGGGGTGAGCGTCACGCCGGGGGCCGCTTTCGCCGATCTGCTGCCACCCGAAGACGTACCGACGGTGACACAGCGGTTGCAGAGGGTTCTTGAGACGCGAGAGGCGCATGTCGCCCGGGTCCAGCGTCTGCGGCGGGCCGACGGGACCGAGCTGGTGGTCTCGATGAGCATCCTGCCGGCCGCACCACCGCGGGAAGGTCTGACGGTCTCCCTGATCGCCATGGCCAAGCGGCTGCACCTGTACGCTTCCGCGACCGCGATCGGGATGTCCTTGGACATCGGGGAGACCGCGTTGTCCCTGGCCCAGTCCCTGCTGGCCTGGGGAGACGTGGCCGCCGTCGACCTCGATTACGCCGTATGGACGGGCGAGGCGGTCACCGAGCAGGCGCAGGAGCGCATCCGGCTGCGCCGGGCGGCCCTGGTCCCGGACCGGGCCTGGCCCGAGGGGTATCTGACGCCCGGGGACAATCTTCCCCGCGAGGCGAGCCGGCTGCTGGCCGGTGCGGTCATGCGCGACGACATGCCGCAGGCCATGGTCATTGCCGACCGTGAGGGGATCGAGCGGGCACTGCTGAACGATCCGCGGCTGGTGCGCGCCCTGGTGCCCGGCGACCGGCCGGTGAGTGTCGCCTGCATACCGCTGGTCGTGGACGGACCCGAGGGCACGCCCGGTCCGATCGTGCTGGGCATGACGGAGGTGTGGCGGCGACCGGAGCGCCCGTTCCGCGATGGCGAACTGCTCGACTTGGAAGAACTCGTGGCCAAGACCGCCCGGCACGTGGACCTGGCCCGGCAGCATCAGCGTGAGCACGCCCAGGTCCTGGCACTGCAGCGCCGGCTGCTGCCGCGGGCCGGCAGCGACGCCATCGAGGTCGCCAGCGTCTATGAACCCACCACCCCCGACAGTGCGGGCGTCGGCGGTGACTGGGTGAACAGCTTTCCGCTCCCGGGTGACCGCACCGCGCTGGTGATCGGCGATGTCGTAGGGCACGGTCTGGGGGCCGCGGCGGCCATGGGCCAGCTGAGCATGGAGGCCCGCGCGCTGCTGTCGGCGGGGATGGGCCCCGGAGAGGTGCTGGAGCGTCTGGACGAGACGGTCACCCTGCTGGACGAGACGGACACGGGCCTTGCGGCCGGATACAGCGCGCTGGGCTCGACGTGCTGCATCGCGGTCTACGATCCGGTCGACCATCGGGTGGTGATGTCCAATGCCGGCCATCTGCCCCCCGTCCTCATCCGTCCCGACGGGTCCGCCGAGACCCTCACGGCGCAACCACAACCGGGCCTGGGAGCCGTGTTCGCGGTGCGGGAGCCGTTCGACGAGCACGAGTTCGCCGCGCCGCCCGGCTCCCTTCTCGTCCTCTACACCGACGGCCTGGTGGAGGACCCGGCGGCCTCGATCGACGACGGCATCGAACGGCTGACGGACGTGGTGCGCGAGGTGCATCCCTGGGACGATCTGCAACAGGCCGCGCATCGCGTGGTCGCCGGTCTGGCCCCGCAGGGGCGCCTGCGCGACGACATGACCCTGCTGCTCGCCCGTATGGCCGGCCGCCGCAGCCGGGACACCGCCACCTGGCATCTGCCCGCCCGCGATGACACCGCCGCCCGCACCCGCGTCCTGGCCTCCCCGCTCCTGCGGCGATGGCACACCGGCGAGCAGGCCCGGGACAATGCGCTGCTGGTGATCAGCGAACTGGTCACCAACGCCGTCCGGTTCGGCACCGGGCCCGTCACGGTACGGCTGGTGAAGGCCGGGAGCCGTCTGTCGTGCGAGGTCGGCGACACCGGCAATGGCCGGCCGCGCCTGCGCCGTGGTGAGCCACTCGACGACAGTGGGCGGGGTCTGCATGTCGTCCACAGGCTCACCACCCGTTGGGGGGTGCGGTGGACCAGCACCGGCAAAGCCGTGTGGGCGGAACTGGAGGCATAGCGCCCGCGCCGGAATGAGAGTGGCGAGCTTCGGCTAGGGCGTGTTTCGCGTCGCGGGCCGGACGGGACTTTCGAAACACGCCCTACAGCCACTCCCCTTCCACGGCCGTGGCTGTCAGCCCGGGCGCGGCCGCGTACAGCACCGTGCGACTGCCCGTCTTCTGACCGGCGTCGTGCGCGCGCCGCAGTATGTCGAACACGGCGGCACCGCCGCGGTTACCCGTGGTGTAGCTGTCCCGGCTGTAGGCCAGAAGCCCCGACGGCCACCCGTCGGGCATCGTCTGCTCCATGTACTCCAGCACTCGCGTTCCACCGGGATGCGCGAGCAGCAGATCGGGATGCCACGGGCGTCGGTCGTCGTGGTGGCGCGCCCGCAGCCACTGCCACATCGCGGCGACCGTCTCCTGCACGGCACGCGGCCCACGGCGGTCCATCACGAAATGCGTGCCGTCGGCCCGGGTCTCCAGCCGGTGCAGATCCGCGGTGCCGGGCAGGGTGTGATGCCAGACCGCGTCCAGGCGCAGGACCGACCCCGTGCTGGGGCGGCCCGTGACCACCACGGCGACGGCGGTGTCCGCGAACAGCAGCCGGACGATCAGCGATTCCAGCGTGTCGTCGGCGGGCTGGTAGGTGGTGCTCAGCGCCTCCGAGATCACGACCAGCACCACCCGGTCGGGGTCCGCGGCGACCAGATCGGCCGCCAGCGCCAGCGATCGGGTGCCGGCGATGCAGGCCCACTGGGTGGCGGGCAGCAGCAGCACATCGCTTCGCAGCGGAAGGCGGTTGAGCAGGGACAGGTCCAGCCCCGGCAGGGCCGGGGTGGTGGAGTGACTGGTTATCAGACAGTCGACGTCGGCGGCCTCCAGTCCGGCGTTCCGAAGGGCCCGCCGGGCTGCGCGCTCCCCGTAGGTCTGCACGGCCGCCCAGGCCGGCGCGGTGCGCTCTTCGATGGTCTGCGGCGCCGGTACCGCCTCCAGTGCGGCGACCACTCGGTTCACCTCCTGGTCGGTGAACCCGCCACGGGCCAGTGCCTCACGGGCCGGGCCGGCGCCCGGAGTTCGCAGTCCGCTGTCGCCGCTGGGCGCGGCGGCTGCCTCCAGCGGCAGCATCCAACCACGGGAGGCGATCCCCGTACTCGCGGCGATGCCGTCGATCCGCGGCAGCCACGGTGCCTGTGGATGCCGGCTTCGCACGTCCGCCAGGATCTGACCGGTCTCCACGACGTGTTCGCCATGCAGTACGACCGGAGGGCACAGGTAGGCGCCCATAGTACGCACCTTTCTCCGAAAACCCATGAATGGCGTAAAGTGTCCGAAATCTGCCCACTTGGGAAGGTCAGGGTCAAGTCGCCGTCATCGCACTCTACTTCGCGTTCGACCCACTTGACCCATACCGCGAAGGAACAAAGCCAGGGCGGACAACCGCCCAATCTCCAGACCGATTTCGGGCAAATGCCCATCAACAGGGCCGGATCTCGGGGAAGGACCACGGCACCCGCCCGATGCGTGGTCTCGCTGCGGCACGACCGCGCCGTGATCACACGGCATACGGCGGTCGGTGAACAAATCGGGCAACGGCCGGAGGCCCGCCTCGGGTTTCCTCCCCGAGGGCCGTGCGGATACCGGCTCTCAGCGTCTTCTCAGCGGGCGACGCACAGGCTGGAGGAGTCACCGGGGACACCGATCCCTCCTCCTGGCGAAGAGGCGGAGCCCATGGTCATCCACACCACCGCTCTGCCGGTCGTTCCGGCTCGCAGCCGCGCCGTCCCCGGCGGTGCGGGCGCCCACGGCCGGCTGAACCGCTTCTTCGAGGACGCCTGCGACCGTACGCCCTCGGCCTGCGCCCTCGAATGCGGATCACAACGGCTGACCTATGCCGAACTCGACGCGCGGGCCAATCAGCTCGCCCACCACCTGCGCGGTGCCGGGATCGGCCCGCACAGCCGGGTGGCCCTGCTGCTGCCCCGGTCCGTGGAGATGTACGTGTGCCTGCTGGGCGTCTGCAAGAGTGGCGCGGCGTTCGTGCCGGTCGATCCGGCGGCGCCGCCCGAGCGGGTGTCCTTCGTTCTCGGTGACTCGGGCGCCACCGTGGTCCTGACCACGTCCGCGCTCGCCCGGGGTGCCGCCTGGGCGGAGCCGGACGGAGTGTGCCCGGTGATCCGGGTGGACGCGTGTGCCGAGGAGTTCGCCCGCCTGCCGGCCGTACGGATCCCGGAACACTCGGCGGGCGCGGACGACCCGCTCGCGTATGTGATGTACACCTCGGGCTCCAGCGGCCGGCCCAAGGGTGTGGAGATCGCCCGGTCCAGCATCGGCAACTTCCTGCGCATCGTGTCACCGGTCTACGGCATCCGGCCGCGGGACCGGGTGTATCAGGGCATGACCATCTCGTTCGACTTCTCCATCGAGGAGATCTGGCCCACTTGGACGGCCGGCGCCACCCTGGTCGCCGGACCGGGCGGCCCGGCACTGCTCGGCGCGGATCTCGCCGACTTCCTTCAGGGACACGACGTCACCGTCTTGTACTGCGTTCCGACACTGCTGGCGACGATCCCGCGCGACCTGCCGCGGATCCGTCGCCTGATCGTGGGCGGCGAGGCCTGTCCCGCCTCGCTCGTCGAGCGGTGGGGCAGACCCGGGCGACGCATGCTCAACACATACGGGCCGACCGAGGCGACCGTCACCGCCACCTGGCAGGAACTCCGGCCGGGCCGCCCGGTGACCATCGGCCGCCCGCTGCCCACGTACTCGGCCGTCCTCCTGGACGAGCGGCTGCGGCCCGTGCCGGACGGCGCCGTCGGTGAGATCTGTCTGGGCGGTCCCGGACTGGCGCGCGGCTATGCGGGCCGTCCGGATCTGACGGCCGACCGCTTCGTCGAGCACCCGCCGGTGCCCGGCCCCGGCCGCCTGTACCGCACCGGCGACCTCGGCCGGATGACCGGCGACGGGGAGATCGAGTACCTGGGCCGGGCCGACGCCGAGGTGAAGATCCGCGGCTACCGGGTGTCCCTGGACGAGATCGACAACGTACTGCGCGAAGACCCCGGCGTCATCCAGGCGGCCACCGCCCTCGTGGCCCCGCGCGACGGGGGTGGCGGCGACCGCGTGCTCGCCGCGTACGTGGTGCCCGCCGGCCATGGCACGGCGCCCGGCGACGACCTTGTCGCGCGGTTGCACAAGAGGCTGCGCCGCGCGCTGCCCGCCTACATGGTGCCCTCGACGCTGGACGTCCTGGACCGGCTGCCCGTCATGCCGAGCGGCAAGGTGGACCGCGGGGCACTGCCCGCGCCGAGCGGCCGCAGGCTCATCGGTACCCGTGAGGTGCTACCGGTCAGCGATGCGCTGGAGGCCGGGGTGCGGGACGCCTGGGCACAGGCGCTGGGCCTGGCCCCGCAGGAGGTTTCGGCAGAAGCCGACTTCTTCACCGATCTCGGCGGCCACTCCCTGCTCGCCGCCCGCGCCGTGTCGCTGGTGCGCGAACAGACCGGCGCAGCCGGATCCACCCTGCGCGACCTGTACGAGAACCCGACCGTACGCGCCTTCGCGGCACGGCTGCGCGCCGCGCAGGGCGCCCCTGCCCCGCTGCCGCGGCCCCGGCCGGAACCGCTGCGGCACAGCCGTGCGGGGATCGCGCGCGCCGGGCTGGCCCAGGCGGCGGCGTTCTATGTACTGCTGTTCCTGCTCACCGGACCGGTGGCCGGCGCCTACGCGCTGCGGCACGGCCAGACGTCGGGCATGGGTCCCGCCGGGACCGGAATCGCCGCGCTGGTGGGCTACTTCGCCGTACGCTGGCTCGTCCCGCTCCTGCTCGCGCGACCGCTTGCGGCCGGCATCCGGCCCGGCCGGTATCCGCTGTGGGGAACGACGTATCTGCGGCTGTGGGTGCTGGACATCCTGCTGCTCGGCCCCGGCCCGGTGCGGGTGCTCAGCGGATCGCCGCTGATGGGCCCCTACCTGCGACTCCTCGGCGCCCGCGTGGGCCCGGGCACCACCATCGCCACCAGCCTGGTCGGTCTGCCCGCGCTGCTGCGCATCGACCGTGACGCCACCATCGGCTACGGCGCCACGCTCCGCCCGTGGCAGGTCGCCGACGGATGGGTGACGGTCGCCCCGATCACCGTGGGCGAGCGGGCCTATGTCGGTGCCAACGCGGTGCTCGAACCGGGCGCCTGCCTGGGTGCCGGGTCCGCGCTCGGCGAGCAGTCCGTGGCGGGACCTGACAAGGCCGTCCCGGCCGGAGCGCGCCGCGCCGGATCGCCGGCCCGCCCGGTCGCCGCGCTCGCCCCGCTCGTGGAGACGATGCTGCGCACCCGGACCGCGACCGACCACTGGCGACCGCGGCAACTGGCCGCCGTGGTGCTCGGCCTGACCGCGCTGGAAGCCGCGGTGCTCGTCATGGTCCTGCCGAGCGCCGCCCTGTTCTGGTCGGCCGCTTCGTACGGCGGTACGGCCGCCGTCCTGGCCGCGCTCGTGCTGTCCGGACCGGTCTTCGTGGCCACGGTGTGTCTGGTCGTGGCCGTCGGCAAGCGAGCCGTCCTGCCCAGGACACCCGTCGGCATCCACCCGGCGCGCTCGGGGCTCGGCGTGCGCAAGTGGATCGCCGACAAGCTGCTCGAACACAGCCTGTTCTTCACCAACTCCCTTTACGCCACGCTCTACACGGTGCCCTGGCTGCGGCTGCTGGGCGCCCGCGTGGGCCGGTACGCCGAAGTCTCCACGGCGGCGCACATCGACCCCGACCTGCTCACCCTCGGCGAGGGCAGCTTCGTCGCCGACATGGCCGGCGTCGGCATCGCCACCTTCGCGGCCGACCGCATGGCCTTGCGGCCCACCGAGATCGGCTCGCGCGCCTTCGTGGGCAACGCGGCGCTCCTCCCCGCCGGAAGCACGCTCGGCCCGGGTTCCCTGATCGGGGTCGGCACGCTGCCGCCACCGGACCGAGTGCCGCCCGGCAGCACCTGGCTCGGCTCGCCCGCGCTGCGCCTGCCGGTGCGGCAGGACAGCGGCGCCTACCCCGAGGAACGGACGTTCCGGCCCGCCCGCAAGGACGTGCTGGGCCGGCTGGCCATCGAGTTCTTCCGGGTCACGGTGCCCGCCTCGGTGATCGCCGGCACCGCCTTCCTGTATCTGCTGGCCCTGGCCGGCATCGCCCGCGGGACCGGGCCGCCGGTGTCGCTGTTGCTCTCCCCGCTCCTGGCCGCGGGTTCGGTGCTGGCCGTCATCGGGTGCTGTGTGCTGGCCAAGTGGGTGGTCGCGGGCAGGTATCGTCCGCGCGTCGAGCCGCTGTGGAGCCTGTTCGTGCGCCGTACGGAATTCGCCACCGGTCTCTTCGAGGCCGCAGCGGTGCCGGCGGGCGTGGGCGTCCTGGTGGGGACGCCGTTCCTGCCGCCGGTGCTGCGCTGGTTCGGCGCCCGCATCGGACGGCGCACCTGGATCGGCACCACGTACCTCACCGAGTTCGATCTCGTGGAGGTGGGCGACGACGCCGCCGTCGGCATGCAGGTGTCGCTGCAGAGCCATCTGTTCGAGGATCGAGTCATGAAGATGTCCACGGTGAGCGTCGGCCCCGGTGCGAGCATCGGTGCGCGGACGGTCGTGCTGTACGACACGCAGGTCGGCGCCGGTGTGCGGCTCGGGGCGCTGTCGCTGGTCATGAAGGGCGAACGGCTGACACCGGGGACGAGTTGGCGCGGTCTGCCCGCCGAGGGGCCGGCCGCACCGGCCGGTGCCCGCGCCGACCGGGCACCGGCGAGGACGGCGAAGAGGTAGCCGTGGCACGCCCCGAGAGCGGCACCGGACCCCGCCTGCTCGCCCTCGTCTACCGCGGGCCGGCCTCGCTGCCCGGCTGCCCCGAGGCGGTGGCCGCGCTGCTGGCCCGCGGCCCGTGGGACCTCGATGTCCGCTTCACCGGCCCCCAGGAGGCACTGGCGCTGACCGCCGGATCACTCTCCCGCGCGCTGGTGTACGCCCAGCCCGGCGGCGGCACGCTGGCCGCCGCGTACCGGAGGCTGCGGCCGCAGCGCGGGGCGATCCGTGCCTTCGTCCGAGGCGGCGGACGCTATCTGGGCTTCTGCCTCGGCGGCTATCTGGCCGGGGCCACCCCGGGTTTCGGCCTGCTGCCCGGGGACAGCGACCGGTACATCTCCTCGCCGGGAGCCACCGTCCAGGGCACGGGCGACACACTGGTCCGGGTCGACTGGCGGGGCCGCCCCCGCACCGTCTTCTTCCAGGACGGCCCCTGCTTCGTCCTCGACGAGCATGCCGACGCCACGGTCCTCGCCACCTACCCGACCGGCACACCCGCGGCCCTCGTGACCCGCTTCGGCGCGGGCCGGGTCGCGGTCGTCGGCCCCCACCCGGAGGCCACGGACGACTGGTACACCGGCCACGATCTGCCCGTGCAGCACACCCTCGACCTGGCCAGGGACCTGGTGGAGGCGGTGCTACGCAGGGCGCCGTGAGCCTGTCGCCGCGCTGTGGCCGGTGCGCGCCGAACCGCAGACGGCGCCGACGTTGCTGGACGCCGACGAACTCCGGCAGGCGTACGCCAACGCCCGGCCGGAGATCCGCGGACGGTACATCACCGTGCACACGTGCTGCGCCACCTCGTGGCCGACCGGCTCGGCGTCGCACCGCGCCAGGTGACGTACAGCCGTGAGCCGTGCCCGGTGTGCGGTGCCCCGCACGGCCGGCCCGCGGTGGCGGGCGGCCGCGCGCACTTCTCCCTCGCCCACAGCGGCGGCCTGTGCCTGATCGCGCTCGCCGACACACCGGTCGGCGTCGACATGGAGCGCGTCCCGTCGCCGTCGGCCGCGACCGGGCCGGCCCCGGAGCCCCACCCTCAGGAGCGGGCCGAGCCGACGGCGCCGCCGGAGCGGGACGGGCGCCGGCCCTCGCCCGGACCCGGGTGCGCAAGGAGGCGTACCTCAAGGGCCTGGGCATGAGCCCGGGGACTGCCCGCCGACTACGCCGGCTCGGGCCCGAGGCCGGCCCGGACACCGCCGGGCTGGGGGATCGAGGATGTCGCCGTGTACCACGGCCGCACCGCGGCGGTCGCCCTCCGCCGCCACTGACGCCACCTGCGGGCGGTCCGTGACCCACAGGTCACGGGCCGTCCGCGGGCGCCGTCAGCCGAAGGGCCGCTCGGCGACCCGTGCCCTGCGTATCTGACGCTGCCGCTCGTCGAGTTCCGGCACTCCCCGGCGCTCCGGCCGCCCGCGGTCCCGTGGGCCGTCGGCCGCAGGCCGTTCCTCGCATGGCTCCCGGGGATCCCGCAGCCGCGCCGGACGCTCGTCCTCCCTGAGGTCCCTCATCGTCGCTCGCCTCGCTCCCCTCACCGGCCCCCGCCTGTCTGTCGGGTTCAGCCTGCGCCCCGGGCACTGAGAAGGGCCTGAGAGCCCGCCCCTTCCTCAGCCGGCTCTCAGGAAACAGCAGTGACGGTCCGGAGCTAGGGTGGAAATGGAGAGACTGCCATGCGGATGCTGATCATCGAGGACGAGCACGCACTCGCCGAGGCGATCGCCGACGGACTCGCCGCGGAGGGCTTTGTCGCCCATGTCGCCCCCGACGGCGCGGACGGACTGTGGCGGGCACTCCACGAGCCCTACGACGTCATCATGCTGGACATCATGCTGCCCTCGCTGTCCGGGTACGAGGTCCTGAAGCGACTGCGAGCGGCCCGGGTGTGGACACCGGTGCTGATGCTCACGGCGAAGGACGGCGAGTACGACGAGGCGGACGCCCTCGACCTCGGCGCCGACGACTACCTGAGCAAACCGTTCTCCTACGTGGTGCTCGTCGCCCATCTCCGAGCCCTGCTGCGCCGCGGAGCGCCCGCCCGGCCCGCCGTGCTCACCGCCGACGATCTCACCCTCGACCCCGCGCGCCGCCGCTGCCGCCGCGGCCACCACGACATCGACCTGACCGCACGGGAGTTCACCCTGCTGGAATACCTGCTGCGGCACCCCGACGAAGTGATCAGCAAGACCGACATCCTCTCCCACGTCTGGGACGAGCACTTCGACGGCGACACCAACATCGTCGAGGTGTATGTGGGCTACCTCCGACGCAAGATCGACACCCCGTTCGACCGCCGGACCATCGAGACCGTCCGCGGGGCCGGCTACCGGCTGCGCGGCGGCAGGAGGTGACCTGTGGCCGCCGGCCTGTGCTCCTGGTGGGCACGCCGGTCGCTGCGCCTGCGGCTGACCGCCGCCGCGGCAGCGGTCATCGCGGCCGGGCTGACCGGCGCGACCGTACTGCTCGTCGTCTGGCTGCACGCCAGTCTGATCAGCGGCCTCGACCAGACCGCCCTGCAACGCGCCCAGGTCGTCGCCTCGGACATGGACCGCGACCACATCCGCCAGGACCTGCCCCCCACCGGCCACGGAGAAGGCGCCGTCCAGATCGTCGACGGCAGGGGCGCCGTACTGGCCAGCTCGGCCAACCTGCGAGGCCGCCCGCGCGCGTTCGACTTTCCCGCGAGCCGTTCGGACACCCCGCACGCACACACCGTCAGCAACATTCCCGTCGGGCCGGGCGGCACCTGGCGTGCCGTCGGCGTCCCCGCGGGCACCCACCGCACCCCGGTGACCGTGTACGTCGCCGTACCCACCGAGGGCGTCGACCACGGTCTCGCGCAGCTCACCGCGGCTCTGGCCGCCGGCGTACCGGCGGTCGTCGCCCTGCTCACCGGCGTGGTCTGGCTGCTCACGGGGCGCGCGCTGCGCCCGGTGGACGCCCTGCGCGCCCAGACCGCCGAGATCACCGCGTCCGATCTGAACCGACGCGTCGACGTACCGCCCGCCGACGACGCCCTCGGCCGGCTGGCCGCGACCTTCAACGACCTGCTCGCCCGACTGGACACCGCGACCCGCCGGCAACGGCGGTTCGTCGCGGACGCCGCCCACGAACTGCGCAACCCCCTCAGCACGCTCCACACCCGCCTGGAAGTCGCCGCCCACCGGCCCGGCTCGGTCGACGGGCACGGCCTCGCCACCGGTCTGCTCCAGGAGAGCGAACGGCTCACCAGACTCGCCGACGACCTGCTCCAACTGGCCCGGCTCGACACCCGGCCCCGGCTGCGGACCCGCCCCGTCGACCTGGACGAGGTCGTCTACACCGAGGTACGCGAGGCGCGTCGGCGCACCCCGCTCATCATCGACCAGCGCTCGGTCGGCGCGGCACGCGTCCAGGGCGACGCGGACGCCCTCGCCCGCGTGGTACGAAACCTGCTGGACAACGCCCTGCGGCACGCCGAGACGCGGATCGGCGTCACCCTGCGCGCCCAGGACGGCACCGCACACCTGGTCGTCGTGGACGACGGCCCCGGCGTCCCCGAAGCGGACCGCGAGCGGGTCTTCGGACGCTTCACACGACTCGACGACGCCCGCGCCCGCGACACCGGTGGAACCGGGCTGGGCCTCGCCATCGTCCGCGACATCGTCACCGCACACCACGGCACCGTCCGCATCGAGGACAACCGGCCCGGTGCCCGGCTGATCGTAGTGCTGCCGGCCGGGCACCAGCCGGCGGAGGACCGGCCGACGGGTCGGTCAGGGGTCCGGGGGGTGTCGCACGGTGTCGGATCAGGTCTCGGTGAATCTGACGTACGGCGCGACACTGCGTAGCTTCTCGCAGGTTTCCTCGGTCTCCCGGTCGGGGCTGGACTGAGCCGTGACCCCGGCGCCCGCACGCAGCCACACCTCGTTCCCCCTGCCGATGAGGGTGCGCAGCACGAGGGCTGCGTCCAGGGCTCCGCCGGTGCTTCCCCGGAACACCGCGCCGCCGTACAGACCCCGGGGTCCTTCCTCATGGCGGCCCAGGGCCCGCAGTGCGGCGCCTTTGGGGACGCCGGTGGCGGTGATCGCGGGGAACAGCGAGGCGAACGCGTCCCATGGCCCCGTTCCGGGCCGCAGCCGGCCCGTCACCCGTGAGGCAAGGTGCTGCACCGAGCCGCGCGGCCGGACCGCCATGAACTCCTCGACCGCGACGGAGCCGGGCCGGCACACGGCCTCCATCTCCTCCCAGGCCAGGCGTACGGACACCGCGTGTTCGTGTATTTCCTTGGGGTCGGTGAGCAGGTCCACGCGCCTGCGTTCGTTGTCCACCGGGTCGGCTCCCCGTGCGCGGGTGCCCGCGAGTGGCTGAGTGCTCACACGTCCGTCCTCGCCGACCTCCAGGACGGTCTCGGGGCTGAACCCGGCCGCCCGGTACCCGCCGAGGTCCATCAGGTAGGAGCGTGCCGGGGTGTTGGCCCGGCGGCCCGCGAGATAGGTCGCGGGGAAGTCCACGCCGGGCTCGACGGGCAGCGGAACCTTCCGGGACACCACCGCCTTCTCCAGGAGTCCCGCCCGGATGTCCGCGACCGTACGGGCCACCGCCTCGCCGTAGGCGCCGGCGCCTGCGGCGATGACGCCCTCGGTGCCCTCCGGCGACAGCTCGTCGGGGGCGCTCCGCCGCGCCGGTGGCTCCACCAGCAGGTCGGCGACCTTGCGCTCCCATGCCTCGTCCACCGCGCGGACCAGGGTCTGCTCAGCGGTGAGGGTCACCTCGACGCATGGAATCAGAACGTGCAGCAGGGGGTGGTCACCGGTCGCCGCGGGGTCCGCATGGAGGAGGTGGGAGAGTTCGAAGGCCGCCCAGCCGTAGAAGTGGCGTTCTGTGTCACGCAGGGCGGACAGGGCGGTGGCGAACGCCGTCAGGGGTCGCCGGTCGGTGCGCGATGTCCAGGTACGCCCCACGGCCCGCGCGGTGATGCTGGTGGCGTGCGCGGTGACGCTCACGGCGGAGCCCGCCGCGAAGTGCCAGACGCCGCCCTCCGTCTCGTACACCATGTACTGGTCGGCGAGTTGCGCCTGTGCGAGGCGGGTGGCGGTGGCCGCGGGGTCGTGGCAGGGCTCCCGGGTGCTCGCGTGGGCGAGCGGAAGGACGGAACGCGCCCATGCCTCCCAGGTGGGCCGAGGACCGGTGCTCATCGTGTCGTGCCTTCCCTCTTGCGCTGGTTCCGGTGGAATCGCCGGTGCCGGGTGACGGGTCATGACCGTGCCGCCTCCAGTCGCCAGCCGTGGGCCCTGGCTCGTCGCTCCCAGAAGGTGGCGTATGTGCCGCCCGCCGTGACCAGGTCGTCGTGCGTGCCCCGTTCGGTGATCTCGCCGTCCTCCAGGACGAGGATCTGGTCGGCGCTCACGACGGTGCTCAGTCGGTGCGCGATGACCAGGAGGGTTTTGCGGTCGGCCAGGGCGCGCACGGCCTCGGCGAACTGCGCCTCGTTCTCCTGGTCGAGCGCGGCGGTGGCCTCGTCGAGGACGAGGATCGGGGCGTCCTTGAGCAGGGCGCGGGCGATGGACACGCGCTGGCGTTGCCCGCCGGACAGTCGCGCGCCGGCCTCCCCCACCTTCGTGGCCCACCCGTCGGGCAGTTCCTCGATCACTCGGTCGAGGCCGGACAGGGCCGCGGCCGTGGCCAGTTCACCGGGTCCGGCGTCCGGTGCGGCGATCCGGACGTTCTCCTCGATCGTGCCGTCGAAGAGGTAGACGTCCTGGAAGACGAGGGATACGTGGGCGGCCAGATCGTCGGCGGTGATCTCGCGGACGTCGACGCCGCCGATGCGGACGGTTCCCTCGGTGGTGTCACGGAAGCGGGCGAGCAGCCCGGCGACGGTGGTCTTGCCCGCGCCGGAGGGCCCGACCAGCGCGGTCATGCTGCGCTCGGGCAGGCGGAAGGTCACGTCACGCAGGACCGGGCGTCCGGCTGCCCCGTCCGCCGCCCCGCTGTCGTAGCTGAAGCCCACCCCTGTGAACTCGACGCTCGCGTCCCGGGGCGGCCGGGGCTTCGCGGGCTGGGGAAACGGCGGTTCGTCGAGGACCGCGCCGAGCCGTTCCAGGGTGTTGCGGGCGATGCGCATGCCCGCGCCGGCCTCGGCGGCGGACGACACGCTGTCGATCAGCCGGACCAGCAGCACCAGGAGTGCCAGCAGGGTGGGCACGGTGAGTGATCCGTCGAGTTGCCAGGAGACGCCCAGGGCGAGCAGCAGGGCGAACACGAGCCGGGTGGCGAAGGAGAAGGAGACCAGACCGGGCAGGCCCCGTGCGATGAGCCGCCGGTCCGCGCGGGCCTCGGCCACCAGGGCGTCGTCCAGCGCCCCGTAGCCCTCCGCGGTCCGGCCGAACGCCCGCAGGACGGGCTGGTTGCGCGTGTACTCCAGGACCCGGTCGGCGGACTCGCCGATCGCGGCGTCACGGCCGAGGTCGAGCCGGCGCATCACCGCGGTGCTCGCCAGTTGGACGGCGAACAGTACGGGGGCGCAGCACAGCAGGACCAGGGCCGTGCGGACGTCGAAGAAGAAGGTGGCGGCCACCAGCGTCGCCGGGGTCACGAAGGAGCTGATGAAGGGGCGCAGCAGATGGGCCGGTGTGCTCATCACCTGGATGACGTTCTGTCCGGCCAGCCGGCTGAACTCGGCGGTGCGGCCTGCGGTGAACCAGCCGAGGGGCAGTCGCAGGGCCTGGTCCGCCATGCGGCGGTGGAGCACCCGGGAGAGCCGGGAGCCGACCGTGAATCCGCCGCTGAGGGCGGCGCCCTGGAGCACGGCGTGGGCGAGCGAGCAGAGGGCGAAAGCCGTCAGCCAGGGCCACACGTCGTCGGGGTCCGTGCCGAGCAGGGCCCTCAGGACGGGCACCAGCAGGGCGAAGGCGGCGCCCTGGAGGACGGCCGCCGCGGACTGGAGGACGAGCAGCCGGTTCAGCGGACGGGAGCCCTCGGGCCCGAGGACGCGGTAGAGCTGACGGATCATCGTGCGCTTCCCTCTCGGATGTCGTCCGCCGCGCGGTCGGTGCCCGGGGAGGCGGACAGCCGGCGGGGAACGGCTGCGGTCCGGTCCGGCTGTGCGGTCCGCTGGGCCTGCCACAGCGTGGCGTAACGGCCCTGGGCGGCCAGCAGGTCGTCGTGCCGCCCCTGTTCGGTGATGCGTCCGTCCTCCAGCACCACGATCCGGTCGGCCGAGCGGATCGTGGACAGCCGGTGGGCGATGACGAGCAGGGTGCGGCCGGCCGCGAGCGCGGACAGCGCGTCCTGGATCAGCGCCTCGGAGTGCGGATCGGCGTACGCGGTCGCCTCGTCGAGGACGAGGACGGGAGGGTCGGCGAGCAACGCCCGTGCGATGGACAGGCGTTGTGCCTCTCCGCCGGAGAGGGTGACGGCCGTGCCGAGTTCGGTCGCGTAGCCGTCCGGCAGGGCCATCACGCGGTCGTGGATGCGGGCGGCACGCGCGCACCGCTCGACCTCCTCGTCGGTGGCGTCGGGGCGGCCCAGCCGGATGTTGTCGGCGACGCTCGCACGCAGCAGCCGTACGTCCTGGAGGACGAAGCCGACCCGGCGGTACAGCTCGGTCGCGGGGATGTCCCGCAGGTCGGCGCCGCCGAGGGTCACCTCGCCCTCCGTGACGTCGTGGAAGCGGGGCAGCAGCGACGCCAGGGTCGACTTTCCGGAGCCGGAGGGTCCGACCAGCGCGGTGACCGTGCCGGGCGCGAGGTCGAGGTCCACACCACGCAGGACGTCGGTGCGCCCGTCGTAGGAGAAGGACACCCCGCGCATCGAGATGTGGTGCCCGTCGGGCAGCGCGGGGGCCGTCGGCTCGGGCAGGGCAGGGGTGCGCAGCAGCTCCGTGATGCGTACGGCGGCGGCCTGGCCGGCCCTGATCTGCTGAACGCGGGGGCCGACGACGCCCATGGGGGCGGCGACGGCGGGGCCGAGCAGCAGGAACGGGACGAGTTCCGCGCCCGTCATCCAGCCGTGGGTGACGAACACCGCGCCCACCACGGACACAAGCAGCAGGACGACGGCCGGGGCGACCACCAGGACGGCGGCGGTGGAGCTGACCAGGGTGGCCCGGACCCAGCCGGAGAAGAAGTCGGCGAACCCCTCGGTCGCGGCGACGAAACGCTCGTGGGCCTTGCGTCCGCGCCCGAAGCTCTTGAAGACGGCGATGCCGGACGCGAACTCCACGGCGGCGCCGGAGATCCGCCCCAGCGCGGCACCGAACTCGGCCATCTGCGCCGCCGCGCCCGACATGGCCCGGCCGAACAGGAGCACGCCGAGGACCAGGGGCACGACGCTGACCAGGGCCAGGCGCCAGTCGACGGTGAACAGGTAGCCCAGAGCGAGCACCGGGGCGGTCAGCACGGCGACGACGTCGAGCAGCGTGTGGGCGAACAGCGTGTGCAGCGCGCTCACGTCGTCCTGCACCGCCTGCTTGACCTCGCCGGTGCCCTTGTCGGTGAGCCGGCCGAGCGGCAGCCGCCCGATGTGCCGGGCGAGCCGGTGGCGGAGGGCGAGCTGGAGGTCGTTGTCGGCGAGATGGGCGAGGGCACCGGCCGCCGTCGCGCACACCAGGGCGAGCAAGCCCGCCGCGCAGGCCAGCGTGACCAGCGGCCAGAGGGTGTCGCCGTCGGCGGGGGTCCCTTGGGTGAGGCGGTCGGCGATCCTTGAGACGGCGATGAACGGGACCACTCCGGCGAGGGCCGCGACAGCCTGGAGGCCGACGGCGAGGGCCAGTCGGCCCCGGACGGGCTCGGCGAGCGCGCGCAGCGGCGGCGGGTGCGCCTCGGTGCCCGCGCCGGGGGCCGCCGGGTCCGGGCCGGGCCCGGACGGTTGTGACTTCACTTGACGAGTACTCCGATTTCGGGGATGGGCCTGCCGCCCGCCTCGGTGATGCGGCGGCTGGTCATGCCGGCCTCTCGGGCCAGTCGGGCGACGTCGAAGGTGTGCCAGTCGTAGCTGTCGGCGACCTCGCGCACGGTGCGGCCGTCGCGCAGGACCTTCCAGGTGGTGGTGAACCGCATGGCGTCGCCCTCGGTGGGTTCGCCGCCGATCCACCACTCGTACGTCTGGCGTCCGATGGTCTCCCTGAGGGACATCACCGGTGGGATGACGCGTGGTGAGGAGACACCCATCAGCTCCACGACGATGGGCGCGCCGTCCGGCAGGCGGGCCGCGAGCCGCTTCCACAGCGCCACGCGTTCGGGGACGGTGAGATGTCCGGCCACGCCGAAGATGACGACGGCGGAGAGCCGTTCGGGCAGGACGAGGTCCTGGGCGGCGCCGTCGACCACCGTCACCCGGCGCCGCAGGTCCGGGTCGCGGGCGACCCTGGAGGTGAGCATGGCGCGCATGGTGGCCGACGGCTCGGCCGCGAGGATGTCCGCCTCGGGCAGTGCGGAGGCGATGACTTCGGTCACGCGTCCGGTGCCCGCGCCGATCTCCAGGACGGGCCCGTGCGACACGTCCAGGCCCGTGAGGACACGGGTCAGCGGGGGGCCGCTGCTGGCGGTGTGCCGGGTGGCGACCAGTTCGTAGAACTCGGCGGAGGTCGAGTAGTAGTCGATCACGACGCTCTCCAGGCGTGGGGGGCCGGGCGGTGGCTCATGGGGTGCTCGGCCAGGTGGGTGCGCCCGTGGTCAGCGAGGGGTCCATCCTGCGCAGGACGGTGGCGGCCACCTCGCGGCGTTGCGGGGTGAGGTAGAAGTGGTCGCCAGGGAAGACGCGTACCTCGGTACGGGCGGTGGTGAGGCCCGCCCAGCCGCCGGCCCGGTCGCGGCAGCGTTCTTCGCCGAGTTCCGGGTCCGCGCCGCCGGTCAGCACATGGATCGGACAGGTCAGCGGCGGCCGTGGGCCGGGCCGGTAGGTCTCGATGATCCGGTAGTCGTGGCGTACGGCCTTGAGGATCACGGCCCGCAGCCCGGGATCGTCGAGGACTTCACGGCTGGTGCCGCCGAGCCGGACCAGTTCCGCGCTCAGTATGTCGTCGGGCCGGCGGTGCAGTTGCCCGGTCACCGCCGTGCCGGGAGCGGCCCGGCCCGACGCGAAGAGCCGGCGCGGGCCCGGTGCTCCGCGGCGGTCCAGCTCGTGGGCCAGTTCCCAGGCGACGGCGGAGCCCATGCTGTGCCCGAAGAGGGTGTAGGGCCGGTCGAGCAGCGGCACGACGGCGTCCGCCAGCGCGGTCACCAGCTCGCCCATGCCGGCTGTCTCCGGCTCCTCGATGCGGTCCTCCCGGCCCGGGTACTGGATGCCGAGGAGTTCCACCTCGGGGGGCATCAGCGCCGCCCAGGGCCGGTAGAAGGTGGCGCTGCCGCCCGCGTGGGGCAGGCAGATCAGGGTGAGCCGGGACGCGGCCCCGTCGCTCCACCGCCTGATCCACGGGCTGTCCGTACGGGCGGCACGCGCGGAGGCGCTCGGCGAGAAGGCGGCGGTCACCAGGTCACCTTCAGTTCTTCGAGGCCGAAGGTGGCCGAGTCGTGCTTGAAGACGACCTGGTCCCGGTCCTTTGCGAGGCGGAGCGTGGGGACGCGGCGGATGAGCGTTTCCAGGGCGACCTCCAGCTCCAGCCGCGCCAGATGCTGTCCGATGCACTGGTGCACGCCGTAGCCGAACGCCACGTGATGGTTGTCCGTGCGGTGGAAGTCGACCCGCTCGGGGTGGTCGAACTGTTCGGGGTCGTGGTTGGCCCCGGCGAGGAGGGCGATGACACCGTCGTCGGCGGGGACGGTCCGGCCGGACAGCTCGATGTCCTCGGCGGCCACTCGCAGCGGTATGGAGTCGGCGACGGAAAGGACGCGCAGGAGTTCGTCGACGGCGGCGGGCATCAGCGAGGTGTCGTGGCGCAGTTCGTCCATCAGCTCGGGCCGGTCCAGGAGGAGCAGGGTGCTCAGGGCGATCATGCTGGTGGTGGTCTCGCGGCCGGCGTTGATCGTGATGCCGAGGGTGGAGAGCAGTTGGTCCGTCGTCACCTGGCCGGTCGTCAGATGGTCGGTGACGAGCTGGGAGATCAGGTCGTCGCGGGGTTCCTGCCGCCGCTCGGCGATCAGTTCGGCGAGCAGCCCGAAGAGGCCGCCGAGGGCTTCGGAGACCTGCTCGGCGGTGCTGTGGCGGGAGCCGGAGATCCGGGTGACGTCCCGGAAGAACTCGAGGTTCTCCCGGGGGATGCCGAGCAGTTCACAGATCACCGAGGTGGAGACGGCGTTGGCGTACGCCGAGACGAAGTCCGCGGGACCGCCGGCGGCGAGCATGGCGTCCAGGATCTCGTCCACGCGTGCCTGTACGGCGGGTCGCATCGCGCGGACCCGGCGGACGGTGAACACCGGCAGGAGCATCCGCCGGTAACGGGTGTGTTCGGGGGCGTCGGTGCGGATGAAGGGCCGGAACCTGGCCCCGGCCTCCTGTTCGCCTTCCCCGAGGGCGGGGAAGTTGGCCCGGCGGATGTCGGCGCTGACGCGCGGGTCGGAGAGCAGTTCGCGTACGTCGTCGTAGCGGGTCACCACCCAGGCTTCCCGCTGGGTCGGCAGCGTGACACGGGCGACCGGGTCCTCGGTGCGCAGTGTGCTGTATTCCTCCGGTGCGGCGAAGGGACAGCCACGCCGGATCGGGAAGTCGCGGGGCTGGCCTGCGGGGTGCGGCGCTGCTTCGGGGGTGGGTTCGTCGGGGGTGTCGGGCGTGGTCGGGGACACGGGGGTGCTCATCGGTGGTCCTCAGTCGTCGGTGGGCAAAGAACAAGGGATGCTTCGGTGCCGCGCGGGGTGTCCGGCGCGTCCGGTCCGTACGTCGAGTTCGGTGCGTGCGGTGCCCGGGTGAGTACGGCCAGCGGGGGTGCGCCGGGGCGGGTCGGCAGGGGGTGTGCGGTCATCCCGGACTCGGCCTCCACGTCCTTCAGGCCGAAGGGAGCCCAACGGTACGAGTCCCGTACTTCGCGTTCCGTCTCCGTGGCGCCGTCCCGGTAGACGCGCCAGGTGGAGCGCAGGCGCAGCACGCCGTCGGCCGCGTCGTCGGGTGCCGCGCCGAACCACCACTCGTAGCGCTGCCGTCCGGCCGTGGCGGTGGCGAGCCTGGTCTCGGGAAGCGTCAGCGGTTCGTCGAAGCCCATGAGTTCGACGACCACGAGCCCGCCGGGGGCCAGCCGGCGGGTCAGCCGTCGCCACAGCAGGGCTCGTCCGGCGGGGTCGAGATGGCCGAGGACACCGCAGAGCAGGACGACGCCGATCTGATCGGGGAGTTCCAGGTCCGGGGCCGCGTCCGCGGTGATGGTGATCCTGGAGCGCAGCTCCGGATCGCTGAAGACGCGGCTGGTGAGCACGGCGCGCATGCCGACCGCCGGTTCGCAGGCGATGATCTCCGCGTCCGGCCGGGCCCGGGCGACGGCCTCGGTCACCAGGCCGGTGCCGGCGCCGATGTCGACCACCGGCCCGGTGCTCAGGTCGGCGTCGGCGAGGAGCGCGGCGATCGCCGGGGCGCTCGCGGTCGCGGTGTGCTCGGCCGCGACGAGGTCGAAGAACTCCGCCGACGGGGTGTAGGGCGCGGTGTTCCCGGGGTCGGCCCCATCGTCCCGGCTCGGGCCGGTACGGGTGCCGGACCGTGCGTCGGAGGGGACGTGTCGGGTGCCGGCGCGTTCGGCGGCCGGGGTCTGCCCGGCCTCGCCGCCGCCCAAGAACGTGTGGGCGGGGGGTTGTCCCGGCACCGGGAAGATGTCACTGACCGCGAGGGGCCGCGGGGCGGCCGGTCGGACGATCTCGGGCGGTCCGAGCCGTGCCGCGAGGTCGGCCCAGATGCGGCACACGGCCAGCTCGTACTGCCCCGTGCGCAGGGCGTCGTCGCCCCGCTCGGCGGCTTCACGGAGCCCGTCGAGGGCACTGCCGATGGCTTGCGGCCACAGGTCGGAGAAGACGGTACGGAAGGTTCCTGTGGTCCCGACGACGGACGTGGTACCGAGGCCCAGGCGGCCGGTGCCCGGCCCGTCCAGGACGAAGCGATGGTCGGCGTCGCGTCCGATGTGCAGGCGGGGACTCCACAGGACGGGCCCGTGGGTGTCGGCCAGGGTGAGGACCCCGCCTTCCGTGCCGAGGGAGAGCCGGTGCCAGTGCAGGGCGTGGTTGTCCCGGTCGGCGGGGTCGAGTTGGTGGTGCACTCTCAGGGTGAGGGGTACGCCCGCGAACACGCCGTGCAGGGAACAAAACGGCTGCGGCCCGATGTCGGCGGGCAGCGGTGCCGGGTCCGCGAAACGCCAGGGCCGCAGGGTTCCCAGTGCCTGTCCGAGGATGTCCACCAGCGGATGCATGAGGTGGACCGGCGTGGCGGCGTCCACGAACAGCGGCCGCTGCCGTGCGACGAGCCTGCGGGCCGCGTCGATGAAGGCGCGGACCGGGGCGACGTGCGGGTAGTGGGTGTTGAGGCGGTACTGCACCCCCCGGCGGCGGGCGTGTCTGAGGTTGTCCGTCAACTCGCTGAGGTGCAGGGGGTGTTCCTGGAGGACGTGGATGCCCCGGTCCATGAGCGCCTTGGCCAGTTCGGTGCCCTGCCCGCCCGATATGGAGGAACCGACCGCCACACACGCGGCGTCGATACCGGCCGGGAGGCCGTCGGGGTCCGTGTAGTACGGGACGCCCAGGCTCCGGGCGTACGCCCGGGACGCGGCCGAACCCCGGCTGAGGATGCCGGCCAGCGCGTATCCGGGGCGCCGGTGTGCCGCCTCGGCGTAGAAGCGGCCGAAGTTGGTGCCGCAGACCAGCACACGGAACGGAGCCGGAGCGCTCACAGCACACCCTCTTCCATCTGCTCGGCGCCGGCCGCCGTCCCGGTGAGCCGTAGCTCGGCGGCTCCTTGGGACCGCAGGTGCCGCACCACGGTGCCGGGGTCCAGTACGTCGCAGGCGAAGTGCACACCGGCCCGGACCTCGGCCCGGAGCACGGCGTCCACCGCCAGCGCGCCCACGGCCGCGGTGAGCCGGTAGCTGCTGGCCGCGCGCAGCGTCAGTCCAGCCGTGGCCGGCTTTGCGGACGCGGTGCCCGACAGCGCGAAGTCCATGACGTAGTAGGGTCTGCGGCCGGCCAGGTCGAGGTCGGCGGCGAGGATCAGACGGTCCGCCAGCTCTGCCGGGTCGTCTTTGGCGGCGAGGCTTGCCGGCAGCAGATTGAGGAGCGCGCGTACGCGGGGACCGGGGTGGACGTTGTACCAGTCGAGCCGGTCGAGGCCCAGGACGCCGGCGAGGCGTTCGCTCTCACCGCTGAGATAGGGCTGCACGGCCACCCGGCCGGGGAAGCCGTCGTGTTCGGTGTCCTCGGCGGCGCGCAGGGCGCGTGGGACGCGCCGGCCGCCGCGGACGGCAGCGAGGGCCTCGCCGTAGGCCGCGCCGGCCGCCCCGCCGGAGGTGAGGGAGAGCATGAGGTCGCGTGCCACCGTCGGCGAACAGGTCTCCAGGCCGCCGCAGTGGGCGGTCAGCGCGGAGACGCTGTCCAGGCCCTGCCCGGCCAGCCAGCGGGGCAGGAGACTGGACAGGCCGGGCAGGGCCCCCGCCGACAGGACGACGGTGCGGCCGTCGCGGGCCGGGTCGCCGTCCTTGAGGAGGTCCTCGGCGGCCGGGTCGTCCCCGGCCACGTCGACGCAGTGCGCGCCGGCGGCGAGGGCCGCCGAGGCCACCGTGGCGCGGAGCAGATAGGTGGGGCCGACGCAGTTGAGGACGATGTCGCAGCCGTCGGTGAAGGCACGCAAGCCGTCCGGTGCGCCGGCGTCCGCCCGGACGGTCTCGTCCTGGCCGGTGGGGTCCTGCTCGGCGATCTCGCGGAGGGCCGAGGCGGTCCGGCCGCCCAGGCGGAGCCCGGTGTGGCCGAGTGCGCGCAGTTCGCGTACGGCGGCCCGGCCGACCGCCCCGGACGCCCCCAGGACCCCGATCCGGGGCTTGTGTCCAGCCGTCGGGTTCCGGGTCATCGGGTGATCGCCCCCTGGGTCAGTTCACCGAGGGTCTTGAGGATGCCGGGCGCGTGCTCGACGGACAGGCAGCTGTAGTGGTCGCCGCCGATGTCGACGATGTCCAGGTCGCCCAGGGTGAGTTCCTTCCAGTAGGCGGTGACAGCGTCCTTGCTGCCGGGGAAGGGGTAGGCACCGTCGTGCCGCAGGAAGGTGATGTCACCCGCGTAGGGCTCGGCGTCGTACCGGGTGATGGCGAAGACGCTCTGGCGGAAGGCGAGGAAGAGCCGCGTCATGTGGTCGGGTTCGTAGGTGCCGGCCGAGGCGGGAACCGCCTCGCACATCCGCGCGATGCGGGTGGCGCGGGGTACGTCGGCGAGTCGCCGGAAGCAGCTTGCGACGTCCTCGAACTCCTCGGGCAGCGCGGCGAGTCCGCCGTCCGGCAGGACACCCGGGCTGGCGGCCAGGACGGCGTCGGCCGCCGCGGCCACCCGGTACTGGTCGTCGGGGAAGCCGAGCGCGGCGGGGTCGATGCCCATCATGACGGCGAAGGAGTACTCGGCGAGCAGTTCGTCGTCCAGCCGGAAGCGGGGGCTGTGGCTGCTGATGACGGTGAGGCTGTCCACCTCCGCCCCGGACTCGGCGAGGTTGCGGGCCACCTCGGTGGCGATCAGGCCACCCAGGCAGTAGCCGACGACATGGAAGCGGCTCCGCCCGTTCGCCGTCAGGGCCCGCGCGTAGTCGGAGGCCACCTGCTCGATGAGTCCGTCCGGCGGGGCGGCGAGGAACCCGTCGAGGTCGGGGACCTCCACACCGACGACCTCGGCGAGGCCGGGCGAGCGCCGTCTGATCTCGGTGATCAGCGCCCGGTACGGCATGATCGTCGCGGTTCCGGCGTGCACGAGCACGGTCGTGGGCTCGTCGGCCGACCGTGCGCCGTGCAGGTGGATCACCGGGTCCGTGCGTACGGCACCCGCCGCGGGCGCGTCCTTCGGGTCGGCAAGTCCCCGCAGAAAGCCGGCGAGGCCGGCGACCGTGGGGCGGCGCAGCATATGACGCAGGACGACCTCCCACTCCAGGTCCGCCGCCTGCGGTACGCGTTCGCGCAGCCGGCCCACCATCCGGGCCACCAGGAGTGAGTCGCCGCCGAGGTCGAAGAAGTCGTCGTTGCGGGTGACGTGTTCGACCGCGAGGAGTTCCGTCCACAGGTCGGCCAGGCTGTTCTCCAGTTCGTCCCTCGGCCGCTCGTCCACGACGACCGGTGCGCTCTCCCGGGGCAGCCAGGTCCGCAGGCGCGCGCGGTCGGTCTTGCCGTTGGCCGTGCGGGGCAGGGTGTCGACGATCTGCCACACCGAGGGGAGCATGTACTCGGGGAGCCGGGTGGCCGCCGTGCGGGCCAGCTCCCCCATGGGCACATGGTGCCGGTCGTCCTTCATCGTGGCGATGAACACCTCCTGGCCGGTGAGCGCGAGAGTGTCCTCGGCCTTGGGCAGCGAGGTCACGTGGGACGCGGCGTGCCGGCCGAGGAGTTCACGCCACTGCGTGTGGGTGAGGAAGGACTGGCCGGTGTGCTCGCGCACATCGGTCCACGCCCGGCCTGCGACCTCCAGGAACTCCATGGAGACCAGCAGCGGCAGGTTCTCGTCGCGGGTGTTCTCCACGAACACGAGCTGTCCGCCCGGCACGAGCAGTTCCCGCAGCCGGCCCACGGCCGCGTCGGCGTCGGCGGCGGCGTGCAGCGTGTTGGCGCAGACCACGACGTCGAAGGTGTTGGGCACAAGGTGCTGGGGGCGTGGGTCCTCGTCGATGTCGAAACGCTGGTAGCGCACCCAGGTGTGGTCGGCGAAGCGCTCGCGGGCCTCGCCCAGGAAGAACGCCGAGGCGTCGGTGAACAGGTAGTCGACGCCGTACTCGGCGAGGACGGGCACCAGTTCGCCCGTGGTGCCGCCGACGCCGCCGCCGACCTCCAGCACACGCAGCCGCTCCTCACCGGTGTGGCTCGCGGCGATCTCGCGCAGCGCGGCGACCACCGCGCGATTGAGGTGCCGGATGGCGAGGTTGTCCCGGTAGGCGGCGTCCGCGGCCTCGGTCGCCGCGCCGGGGAAGAGCAGATCCCGGATGCCGACCTCCCCGGTGACCAGGTCGGGCAAATGCTCGGCGCAGGTGCGCATCACGGTCAGCAGCTCGGTGCTCCACCCGATCTCGTGCTCCAGGTCGGCGGCCAGCCGCCAGCGGCGCTCCGTCTCGGGCGGGGAGACGGGGACAAGGCCGGTGTAGGTGTCGTCGGCGGCCCGGTGGGTGAGCCGGTCCCGGGCGGCCAGGGCGCGCAGCCAGCGCCGCACGATGTGCCGGTGGCGTGGCGTGGCGCGCAGCGCCGTGCCCACCTGCTCCGCCGTGCGCGCGGCGCCGTCCTCGAACACTCCGCAGCCCGCGAGGACCCGGGTCATCTCGGCGAGCGCCACCTCGTCGAGGGCGGCCAGGAACTCCGTGAGCCGTGCCGTGTCGACGGCCGCGGAGGCTTCCCGTACGGCGTCGGCGGCTGCCGCGCGGGCCTGTTCCGGGCCCGGCGGGACCGGCTCGTCGCCGTCCTTGTGTGCCGTCTCCACGAACGCGGCGAGCCGCCGTCCGCCCGCGGCCGAGTCGTCGACGACGACCGCGCCCGCCGCGACCGCGGGGTGGGCCTGCACGGCGGCCTCCACCTCGGCGAGTTCGACCCGGTAGCCGCGGATCTTGATCTGGGCGTCCTCCCGGCCCAGGAACTCGATGGTTCCGTCGGGGAGATACCGGCCGAGGTCACCGGTGCGGTAGAGCCGCTGTCCGCTGACCGGGTCGGTGGGGAACCGTTCCGCCGTGCGGGCCTCGTCGCCGAGGTAGCCGAGGGCGACGCCGGCACCGCCGATGTACAGCTCACCCGGCACCCACTCGGGCCGTGGCCGCAGCCGCTGGTCGAGTACGGCGAAGGTCTGGTTGGTCAGGGGCTTGCCGTACGGGACGCTCGGGCGGGCGGTGTCCACCTCGCCGATCGGGTGGGCGATGGACCAGATGGAGCCCTCGGTGGCGCCGCCGAGTGAGACGATCTCCAGCCCGGGCAGCAGTGCGCGGGCCTGGTCGGGCAGGGCGACCGGTATCCAGTCGCCGGATATCAGCGCGAGTCGCAGCGAGCCGTCGTCGGTGGGAGGCTCGGAGCGCAGCCAGTCGCACAGCATGTGCAGTTGGCCGGGAACCGAGTTCCACACCGTCACACCGAAGTCGCGGACGAGTTCGGCCCAGTGGGAGGGATCTCCGCGCCGGTCGGCCTCGGGAAGGACGAGGGTGGCGCCCACCGCGAGCGGCCCGAACAGGTCGTAGACGGACAGGTCGAAGCCCAGTCCCGCGATGCCGAGGACGCGGTCGCGCTCGGTGACGGCGTAGCGGCGGTTGATGTCCTGAACGGTGTTGAGGGCGGCCCGGTGGCTGATCATCACGCCCTTGGGCGTGCCGGTGGAGCCGGAGGTGTAGATGACGTAGGCGAGTTCGTCCGGGTCGCGTCGGGGTGCGGTCGGGTCGGACGCGGTGGTTTCGGGGAGGAGATCGACGGCGACGGCCGCCACGGTCGCCGGGAGGTCGTCGGTCTCGGCGAGCCAGGACTGGGTGAGGACCGTGCGTACGCCCGCGTCGGCGATGATCGTGTCCCGGCGGGCGGGCGGCTGGGCCGTGTCGACGGGCAGATAGGCGCCGCCCGCCATCAGCGTGCCGAGGACGGCGGCGACCTGCTCCCAGCCCTTGTCCGCCCAGACGGCCACCGGTTCCCCGGGCCGCAGTCCCAACGCCGCCAGCGACTCGGCGACACCGCTCGCGCGGGCGACGAGCTGCCGGTAGGTGAGCGCCACTTCGGGCGTCCGGACCGCGATCGCGTCCGGTGTGGCCTGTGCCCGGGCCAGCACCGGTTCGTGGAGGAGAGCGTCCGGCAGGGGTCCCTCGGTCGCGTTGACCGCGCTTCGGCGGGCCCGCTGCGCCTCGGGGAGAGGGATGCGGGCCGGTGCGTCCCAGGCGGCCTCACCGGCCTCGCCGTCGGCGGACAGCAGTCGCACGAGTGCCGTCCAGGCGTCGAACATGGCCTCGGCCACCCCGTGGCTGAGCGCTCCGTCCCGGATGTCCCAGGACAGGCCCAGCGCGTCGCCGCGGTGCATGACCTGGCAGTCGAGCCATACCTGCGGCGTCCGGGTCGCGGCGTAGGACACCTCGGGGGGTACGCCCTCGGCGGTGCCGCCCCCGCTCAGGGCGCTGGTGAAGACGACCGGCATCAGAACCGGGGCGCCGGCCCTGCGGGACAGTTCGGCGAGCACGTCCGAGCCGGTGAACAGCGGATGCGCCAGGTCTTCGAGGAGCCGCTGCCCGACGGCCCTGGTCCGTTCGGCGAAGGTGGCCGGGGCGTCGAGGTCGACGGCGAGCAGTTCGAGCGAGGTGAAGTCACCGACGAGCCGGCCGATGTCCTCGTGCAGGCCGGGCCGGTCCACCGTGGGCACGTTGAGGGTGAACCGGCTGGTCCGCGACCAGTGGCCGACCGTCTCGGCATAGGCGGCGAGCAGTGCCGTCGAGATGGTCAGCCCGCGCCGCGCGGCGCGCTCGGTGAGACGCTTCCGGTCGGCCGCGGGCAGCAGGACCTCCAGCCGGCGGAAGGTCACCGCGTCGCCGGAAGCGGGCGGACGGCTCGTTTCCTCGAAGGCGCTCACGGCGGCCTGCCAGGGTTCGGCGAGGGGCAGTTCGGGGGCGGGCGGCAGTGTGTCGAGCCGTTCCGTCCAGTAGGCGCGGTCACGGGAGTGGCCGTCGGTGTCGGCGAGGGCGCGGCGGGCCAGGACGTAGTCGCGGAAGGTGATCCGCGGGGCTTCGGGGAGGTCGGCACCGCCGTAGCGGTGCTGGAACTCGGCGAGCAGGATGCGCAGGCTCGCGTGGTCGACGACGAGCATGTCGAAGGAGAGGTGGAGCACGGCCCGCCCGGCGGTCCTGCTCACATGGACGTCGAAGAGGGGCCACTGGTCGGTGGGTGCCTGACGTGCGGACAGACGGGCGCGGGTGCGTTCCACCTCTGCCTCGGCCAAGGCGGGCGGGAGCGCGGTCAGGTCGTCGGCCCCGACGGCGAGGGCGGGCACGTCGGCCAGGACCTGCTGGTAGCCGTCGTGGTGGATGACGGCGCGGAGCATGTCGTGGCGCTGGACCAGCTCCCGCCACACGGCGGTGACGCGGTCCACGTCCAGGTCGGGGTATGCGAGTTCGACGTAGGCGTGGCAGCCGACGCCGCCGTAGGCGTAGGCGTCGGTGCGGCCGATGAGGTAGGCGGCCTGGATGTCGGTCAGCGGGAACGGATCGTGGCGGCTGCCGGGGTCGCCGCGCAGCGTGGGCTCCGCCGCCTCCAGGTGGCGCAGGATGGCTTCCTTGTGCGTGCGCAGTTCGGCTCGGTGCGTGTCGGTGAGCCGGCCCTGGGGGGCCCGGAAACGCAGGTGTCCGTCCTCGGCCCACAGGACCACGCCCTCGTCGGCGTAGCGGGCCAGCAGTTGAGCGATGTTCACAGCTCTCCGGTCTCGTAGGCGGTCGCATGGGCCGCTAGCGTTCGGGTGACGTCCGCGGCGAGCGCGGCGATGGTCGGTGCGGCGAAGAAGCGGCGCACGGGCACGGCGGCTCCCAGGCGGCGCTCGATCGCCGTGAGCAGGCGCAGCGCGGAGAGGCTGTCGCCGCCGAGGGTGAAGAAGTTGGCATCGCGGTCCGGCACGGGTTCCGGTAGCTGCTCACGCCAGAGTGCGGCGAGGGCTGTCTCGGTCTCGCCCCGTGGCGGCTCGCCGTGGGCGGACACCGGCTCGGGGCCCGCCGTGCCGGCCAGCGCGTTGCGGTCGACCTTGCCGTTCGCGGTGAGCGGCAGGGCGGGCAGCAGCAGGATGCGGGACGGGACGGCGTAGCCGGGCACCCGCTGCGCGAGCAGGCCGAGAAGGTCCTCGACAAGGCCCGGGTCCTCGACGGGCGAGCCGCCCTCGGCGGGGCCCGGCTTCCCGTCGGGTGCGACGGCCTCGCTGGGGCCCGGCTTCCCGTCGGGTGCGACGGCCTCGCTGGGCGCGGCCCCGTCGCCGGGCGGCGTCTTCGGACCGGCGGCCCGGGGGTCCAGCGGTACGGCGAAGGCGACCAGGCGTTTCGCGGTGCGTTCCCCCACGGCCACGACGGCGGCCCGCGCGACGGCGGGGTGTGCCTCCAGCGCGGCCTCGATCTCGCCCGCCTCGATACGGTGGCCAGCGATCTTGAGCTGGTCGTCGAGGCGGCCCAGGAACTCCAGCAGTCCATCACCCCGGAACCGGCCCAGGTCGCCTGTCCGGTACCAGCGCCGACCGTCCCGTACGACGAACTTCTCGGCGGTGCGGACCGGGTCGGCCAGATAACCGCGGGCCAGTCCCTCGCCGCCGATCCACAGCTCACCGGGCGTCCAGTCGGGGCAGTCCCGCCCGTCCCGGTCGACCACCCGGTAGCACTGCCCGGTCAGGGGACGGCCGTAGGGGATGGACACCCACCGGGGGTCCACCTCGGTGACGGTCAGGGTGTTGGACCAGATGGCGGCCTCCGTCGCGCCGCCCATGGCGACGAACGCGCAGGGCCGCGCGGTCCGGGCCCGCAGGCGGGCCGGGAGGTCGAGGCCGATCCAGTCACCGGAGACCAGTGCGGTCCGCAGTCCCCGTACGCCACCTGCCGCGCGACCGCCCTGGACGCCTTGTTCATCTTGTTCGTCTTGTTCGCTTTGTTCGTCGGCGTCCAGCAACAGGTCGAGCAGGGCGGGGACGGTGTTCCAGACGCTCACGCCGTACCGGTCCAGCAGGCTCGGCCAGCGGGCCGGCTCCCGGCGCTGGTCCTCGGTGGGGAGCAGCAGGGAACCGCCCGCGGAGAGCAGGCCGAAGAGGTCGTACACGGACAGGTCGAAGTCCAGCGCGGACAGGGCGAAGACACGGTCGTCCCCGGTGATGCCGTGCCGGGCGTTGATGTCCGCGATCGTGTTCCAGGCGGCGGCGTGTGAGATTTCGACGCCCTTGGGCTCGCCCGTGGAACCCGACGTGAAGATCACGTAGGCGAGGGCGTCGGGGGAGGTCTCGTGCGGCGCCCGCAACGGCTCGGGGCGCTGTGTGTCGGGGAAGGGGACGGCGCGGGGGCCGGTGCCGTCCGAGTCGGGCCAGTCCCCCAGGACGACACGGAACCCGGCCGTGGTGTGAACCCGCCGCAACCGGGCAGCGGGCTGTTCGAGGCCGAGGGGGACATACGCGGCGCCGGCCGCGAGGACGCCGAGGACCGCCGCGATCTGTTCCGGTCCCTTGGGCAGGGTGACCGCGACCAGATCGCCCGGCCGTACGCCCGCGTCGCCGAGCGCGGCGGCGGTGCGCAGCGCCTGCTCGGCGAGGGTCGCGTAGCCGACCTCCTCCCCCGCCGTCGTGACCAGGGCGGTACGGTCGGGGCGGTCCGTCGCACGGGTGAAGAAGGTCTCGTGCAGCAGACGTGGCGCGACCGGCTCCAGGGCGGACTCCCGTGCGGCGGCGGCACGCCGTTCGCGCTGGCCGGCGGGCAGCAGGTCGGGCAGCGGTGCCTCCCAGTCGCCGGTGACGAGGTGCCGCAGCAGCCGTGCGTGGGCGTCGAACATCGCGTCCAGCACGCCCTCGGAGAACAGGTCCTGCACCGCGTCCCAGGTGACGATCAGGTTCCCGGACTCTTCCGTGACCTGGTTGTCCAGGCACACCTGCGGGGACTGGGAGATGCCCCAGACCTTCTCGGGCAGGCCCGTGCCCGGTCCGGCCAGCGTCGCGTCACCCACGCCGATGGCGCTGGTGAACACCACGGGTGCGGCGGCGTCCACCGTGCCCGTGCGACGGCCGAACTCCCTCAGCAGCCAGTCGATCGGCACATCGGCGTGGTCCAGGTCCTGGGCCTGACGGTGCTGCAGCGCGACGGCCGCCGCGAGCCATGACGTGCCTTCGCGCCGGTGACCCGCGAGGGACAGGGAGGTGAAGTCGCCCAGCACCCCGTGGATGTGGGGGTGGATGTCACGCCGGTTGAAGAGGGTGAGTGTGACGGTCACGGCGTCGGTTCCGCTCCAGGCCGCCAGGACTTCCGCGTACAGGGCCAGCAGAACGGTGGAGGGGGTCAGGCCGTGCCGGGCCGCGTGCTGCTTGACGGTCTGCCAGTCCTCGGCGGGCAGACTGAGCCGGCGCCGGGTGAAGACGGGCACTTCGAGCGTGGCCGGATCCCGGTCGAAGGGCAGGGCGGGAGGGGGCGGCAGTTCGGACAGCCGGGTCTGCCAGTGCGCACGCGCCCGGGCGGCCGACTCCGGGTCCGCCGAGGGGCGGGTCAGATAGTCGCGGAACGTCACGTCGACGGGCGGCAGTTCGTGGTCCGGGTTCGCGTAGAGCGTGTTCAGTTCGGCGTAGAGCGTGGTGATGGAGAGCGCGTCGAGCACGAGGTAGTCCAGGCCGATGCCGACACGGACACGTGTCCGGCCCGCGTTCTCCTGGTCGCCTTCGCGGTAGCGCACGGCCTCGACGGCGAAGAGGGGCCACCGCGCGGGGTCGCGGACCTGGTGGGACAGGCGGGCGCGCAGGCCGGCGAGGGCATCGGACGCGCCCTCGGCGGTGGCGTCCCGCGCCGGTATGCGCACCGCGGGTACGTCGGGCAGGACACGCTGGTGTCCGTCCTCGACGACGGCGCGGAGCATGCCGTGCCGGCGGACGAGGGTGTTCCAGGCACGCTCCAGCCGGTCCAGGTCGACGTCCGTGCCGTCGAACTCGGTGTAGTGCCAGGTGCCGACACCACCGAGGGTGAAACGGGGATCGCGGCCCGTGTGGTAGGCGGCCTGGACGTCGGTCAGCGGGAACGGCTCATGGGCGTGGTCCGGGTCGGGCACAAGGAGGGGCGGAGCCGGCTCGCCGGGCGCCGCCTCGGGGTGCAGCGTCGCGCAGAAGTGCTGGAGCACGGGGCGGGCGAACAGGTCGGCCACGCGGGCGCCGGGGAACCCGGCGGCGCGCAGCCGGCCGATCATCCGCGTCGCGACCAGAGAGTCGCCGCCCAGCAGGAAGAAGCTGCTCTCACGTCCCACCTCGGCCACCCCGAGCAGTTCGGCCCACTCGGCCGCGACGGCGGTCTCCACCGGGCCGGCCGGCGCAAAGGTGCGGGCTCCGTCCTGGTCTGCGGTCTCGGTCAGGGCCTGGTGGACCGCCGCCCGGTCGAGCTTGCCGTTGGCGGTCAGCGGCAGGTCGTCGAGGACCAGGACGCGCTCGGGCACCATGTAGGAGGGCAGTCGCTGCGCCGCCCGGGTGCGCACGGCGGCCGGATCGGGTGACCGGTCACGGGCGGACACGGCCGCGGCCAGGTGACGCACCGGCGTGTCGAGGACGGTGGCGACCGCGTGCAGGACGGCGGGGTCGTCCTCCAGCGCGGACTCGACCTCGCCCAGTTCGATGCGGTGGCCGCCGATCTTCACCTGGTGGTCGGCGCGTCCCAGGAACTCCAGTACGCCGTCGGGCCGGTAGCGGGCCAGATCACCGCTGCGGTACCAGCGCTCGCCGTCGTACGCGACGAAGCGTTCCGCCGTGCGCTCGGGGTCCGCCCGGTAGCCGGTCGCCACGCCGGGGCCGCCGATCCACAGTTCGCCGGGGACGAGATCGGGGCAGTCCCGTCCCCGTCCGTCCACGACACGGGCCCGCATGTTGCGCAGCGGAACTCCGTACGGGACGGACTTCCAGGCCGGGTCGGTCTCCTCCACTTCGAAGACCGTCGAGTGGACAGCCGCCTCCGTCATGCCGCCGAGTGCCACGAAGCGGCAGCCGGGTACGAGGGCCCGGAGTCTGGCCGGCTGGTCGAGTCCGACCCAGTCCCCGCCGAGCAGGACCATGCGCAGGGATGTCCCCAGGCCCTCGGCGCCCCCGGCATCGGCTGCGGCCATCAGCAGGTCCAGCAGGGCGGGCACGCACTGCACCAGCGTCACCCCGTGCGTGCGCACCAGTCGCACCCAGTGGTGGGCGTCGCGGCGGTGCTCCTGTCCCACGGCGACCACCTGGCCGCCCAGGGACAGGGGGGCGAAGATGTCCCAGGTGGCGAGGTCGAAGTCCAGGGCGGAGATCGCGAGGGTGCGGTCCGAGGGCCCGAGCCCCAGCTGCTCCGCCATCGCCTCGACGGTGTTGACGACCGCTCGGTGCGGCACCTCGACGCCCTTGGGCACTCCCGTCGAGCCGGATGTGAACAGCACGTAGGCGGGCAGGGCGGGGTCCGGCCGGGCGACCGGTGCGGGCCGGGCCGCCGACGCGTCCTCGAGGAGCAGCACCGGTGCGGAGGAGACGTCCGCGCAGAGATGGGCGTGCGCCCGGTCGGTGAGTACGGCGGACGCGCCGGCCACCAAGTGGATGCGGTGTCTGCGTACGGCGGGCTGTTCCACGCCGACGGGGGCGTAGGCCGCGCCCGCGGCCAGGATGCCGAGGACCGCGGTGATCTGGTCGGCGCCCTTGGGCAGGGTCAGCGTGACGGTGTCGCCTTCCCGCACGCCGTGGTCCCGCAGCAGCGCGGCGATCTGCCGTGCTCTGTGGGCGAGTTCGCCGTAGGTGAGCGTGTCGCCGGCCGGGCGGACGACCGCGGTGCGGCCCGGTTCTGTTTCGGCGAGCTGGAAGAAGCGGGTGTGCAGGGCGCGGTCCGGTACGGGCGTGGGCGGCAGGGCGGCGACCGCGCGCCGGGAGAGGACGTCGTGCGCCGGCAGGCCGTCCACGGGCCGGGTCCAGGCGTCGGGGTCCGTGACGAGGCGGGTGATGAGGCGGCGGTAGGCGTCGAACGCGGCGTCGGGCACGCCGGCTTCGAACACGCCGTCCCGAACGTCCCAGTTGAGCAGGAGACCGCCGTCGAGTTCGGTGACCTGGGCGTCCAGGTAGACCTGCGGGCCCTGCGAGATGATCCAGGAAGGGTGGCCGAAGGACTTCTGGACGTCCTGCTCGAAGATCTCGCCCAGCCCGATGGCACTGGTGTAGACGACGGGGGCCAGCACCGGGGAGCCTTCGACGCGGGCGAGGTCGCGCAGCACCTCGACGCCGCCGTACGCGCCGTGGGAGATGCCTTCTTGAAGGCGTTCCTGGAGGCGGCGGGCCTGCCGGGAGAACGGCAGGGACGCGCTCAGGTCCGCGTCGAGCAGGACCGAGCTGCTGAAGTCCCCGACCAGTCGGGCGACTTCAGGGCTGAAGATCTCCCGGTCGAACAGTGGCAGGTTGAGGAGGAAGCGCGGGCTGTCGCTCCAGGCGGCGATGACCTCGGCGAAGGCGGTGGCGAGGGCGGCGGCGGGGGTGAGGCCGTGCCGACGTGCGGCGTTGATCAGCGCCGCCTTGTCGTCGGGGCCGAGCCAGTGGTGGAGGCGGCGGGAGTGGGTGAGCGTGGTGTCGTTCGCGCTGACCGGGGTGAGCGGATCGACGGTCGTCGGCAGTCGCGGGGCGCGCGGCAGTTCGTGCAGGCGCTCCCGCCACCAGGTGGCGTGCTGCTCGCGTTCCGCCGTGCGCCGGGCGTCGTGCTCGGCGAGGTACCGGCGGTAGTCGAGGCCGAGTTCACGCGGCGGGTCGTCGGGACATTCGTAGAAGCGTTGCAGGTCGGACAGGACAACGCGCAGGCTCAGCGCGTCGCCGGCCATCATGTCCAGGTCGATCTGCAGCCGGGTCCTGCCGCCCGGGAGCAGGCACACGGCCGTACGGAAGACATCACCGGCGGCGATGTCGGTACGAGCGTGGGTGTTGCGCTCGCGCAGCAACTCCAGTTCGTACTCGGCTTCTTCAGGTGTGCGGTCGCGCAGATCGTGGATGGTCAGTGGCGCACCGGAGGCGCCGAAGCGCTGGCGCCCCTGCTCGTCGAAGACGGCCCTCAGCATGCCGTGCCGCCGCACCAGTACCTGGAGAGCGGCGTCGAGCCGGGCCGGATCGACCTCACGGCCGTCGAGTTCGACGTAGAAGTGCGCGGCGACGCCGCCGAGCGGCTGCCCGTCCTGGCGTCCGATCCAGTAGGCGTGCTGCATCGTCGCCAGAGGGAAGGATTCCGTCTCCGCCCCGGTCGTCGCCGCACCGGGTGATGCGTGGACCGGGGCGGTCCGCCGCGCCGCGGGCCGCCGGGCCGTGGCGGGCGCGTCGCCGCGGGGGGCCCGCCCGAGCAGGGCCGTCCACGCCCCGAGGGTCGGAACGCGCGTGAGGTCCTGGAAAGTGACCGTGCTGCCCTCGCGTCGCCAGGCGCCGACCAGGGACATCAGCACCAGTGAGTCGAGACCGAGTTCGAAGAGGTCACGGTCGTCGTCCAGCTCCTGCGGCGCCATGTCCAGCGCGCGGGCGACCGCTTCACGCACCGCCTCGGCCGTGTGGGGGTCGCGGCTGTCGACGTCGCCCTCCGATGTCCGCGCCTTGACGACTGCTTCATCGCTCACTACTGGGGGCCTTCCGGTCGGGTGGGGTGGGCGGCGGTCGGGGAGCGGACGCTGACAACTCCCGCGCGCAGGGCCGAAACTCAAATAGAAACGATTATCATTTCTATAGTTCACATCGTAGTCACACGACGAGGTCCGGCGCCAGAGCCCACGGCCCGGCAATGAGAGGCGGAGCTGTATGACGGAGACTCAACCGACCTGGTCCGAGGCCGAATCGGCGCGCTATCGAGCCGCCGGACACTGGGAGGGGGTGACATTCGGTGCCCGTCTGCGTCAGGCGGCCACCGGTCATGGCGGGCGTGTCGCCCTGGTCGACGGCGACCGGCGGTGGACCTACGCGGACCTGGACGCCAAGGCCGACCGTGTCGCCGTCGGACTGCGCGGGCTGGGGATCGGGCGCGGCGACCGCGTGGTGGTCCAACTCCCCAACTGCGCCGAGTTCCTGCTCGTCTGGTTCGCGCTGCAGCGGCTCGGGGCGGTTCCGGTGCACGCCATGCCCGGCCACCGGCGCCGGGAGATCGGCCATCTGGTGCGGCTGGCGGGCGCGGTGGCCTGTGTGGTGCCCGACCGGCACGCCAGGTTCGATCACCGGGAACTGATGAGCGACGTACGGGCGGAGCAGGGGCCGGGCAGCTCGCTGCGGCATGTCATCGTGGTCGGCGACCCCGGCCCGTACGACGACTTCGTCCCGTTCGACGCACTGCGGGTGGACGCCTCGTCCGCGTCCGGCCCCGGCTCCGACGCCGGCGGAGCGGACCCCGCCGATCTCGCCCTCCTGCTGCTGTCCGGCGGCACCACGGGGCTCCCCAAACTCATCCCGCGGACACACGACGACTACGCCTACAACGCCCGTGCCTGCGCCGGCGTCTGCGCGCTCGACCCACAGGCCGTGTACTTGGCGGTCCTGCCGATCGGATTCAACCTCACCTTCGCCTGCCCGGGTGTGCTGGGCACCCTCATGGCCGGCGGAACCGTCGTCATCGCGCCGGACCCCAGCCCGCAGACGGCGTTCGCCCTGATCGAGCGGGAGCATGTGACCATGACCTCCCTGACCCCGCCGCTCGTTCCCCACTGGATGGACGAAGCCTCGTCCGGCTCCTGGGACCTCGGGAGCCTCGCGGTGCTCCAGGTCGGCGGGGCGCGGCTGCCGGAGGAGCACGCGCGCAAGCTCGGGCCGGCGCTCGGGGTGAGCGTGCAACAGGTCTTCGGCATGGCCGAAGGGCTGATCAACCTCACCCGGCTCGACGACCCGGATGACCTCGTCTGCACCACACAGGGCCGGCCCGTCTCGCCGGACGACGAGGTCCTGGTGGTGGACGCGGACGGCAGGCCGGTCCCGGACGGCACGGCGGGTGAACTGCTCACCCGGGGCCCGTACACGCCGCGCGGCTACTACCGCGCCGCGGAACACAACCGCACGGCCTTCACCCCGGACGGCTACTACCGGTCCGGCGATGTGGTGCGGCGTCTGCCGACCGGACACCTCGTGGTGGTGGGGCGGATCAAGGACCAGATCAACCGTGGCGGCGAGAAGATTCCCGCGGTCGAGGTGGAGGAGCAGTTGCTGACGCATCCGGCCGTCACCGCGGCAGCCCTGGTCGGCGTGCCGGACGAGCGGTGGGGTGAGCGGTCCGTCGCCTTCGTCGTCTGCGCGGGCGCGGCCCCCGGCGCGCGAGAGGTCGCCCTCCACTTGCAGGAGCGCGGGCTCGCCGGTTACAAGGCCCCGGACGAGGTCATCCAGGTTCCGGGTCTTCCGCTCACCGCCGTCGGGAAGGTCGACAAGGCGGCGCTGGCCCTGCTGCTCGGGCGGTGAGCCAGGGCCGGGGGGGAGCGCCCGGTGGGCGTCGCGCTCCCCCCGGCGGCGGTAAGAGGCCCCGCACTCGCCGTCCGCTCACCGCTGCTCGGGCACCGCGAACACAGGACGGTCGGCGCAGGCGAGCAGTTCCCGGGTGACCGGGTGCTCCGGGGCCACCAGCACCCGGTCGACCGGGCCGGCCTCGGCCACTCTCCCCTCGTCCAGGACGACGACCCGCTCCGCGTGGCGGGCGGCGGCTGCCAGGTCGTGCGTCACCATCACGACCGTCAGTCCCAGTGTCCGCCGCAGCGAGTCCAGCAGCTCCAGAATCCCGCTCGCCGTCTCCGCGTCCAACGCCGAAGTGATCTCGTCGCAGACCAGGACGCCGGGCCGGGCGGCCAGCGTCCTGGCCAGTGCGACGCGTTGCCGCTGGCCTCCCGACAACTCCCCCGGCCGACGGGCCAGCACATCCGGGTCCAGTCCGACCCGATCGAGCAGCCGTACGGCTTCGCGCGCCGCGTCCTGGGCCGGCCGGCGCCCCACGCCGGTGAGGGGCCGCAAGAGGGCGGTGCGTACGGATTCCCGTGGGTTGAGAGCGCCGCGTGCGTCCTGCGCGACGAGCTGCACCGGGGCGCCGCCGCCTCGCTCGGCGGCGCGCTCCCGCCACTCGACGCTGCCCCGGCTGGGCCGGTGGAGTCCCGCGAGACATCGGGCGAGGGTGGTCTTCCCGGACCCCGAGGGGCCCACCACGGCGATGCAGCAGCCCGCCGGGGCGGTGAGGGAGATGTCGTGCAGCACGGGGACCCGGCCGTGCGCGGCGTCCAGCCCACGGACCGTCAACTCTCCGGCGTCGGCGGGGGCAACGCTTTGCGGGTTCCCGCGGCAGGGGCCGGCGGGCCCGCCGGACGGCGGCACGGACATCGGCGCCTTCGGCACGCCGACCGCGGTGATCCGGCCTTGTTCCAGACGGATCACATCGTCCGCCACGGACGCGATCCACTCCGGGTCGTGGCTGACCAGCACCGCGGAGCGGTCCCCGTCGGCCAGGACCTCGCCCAGCAGCCTGCGCATGCCGGCCGCCAGAACCGTGTCCAGGCTGCTGGTGGGCTCGTCCAGGATCAGCAGGCTGGGTGTGCCGGCCAACGCGAGTGCCAGGGCGACGCGTTGGGCCTGTCCTCCCGAGAGCTGACGCGGCAGCCGTCGCTGGAACGCCCGGTCGGCCGGGAGCCGCACGGACAGCAACAGTTCCTCGACCCGCGCCCGGACGTCGTTCGCACGCTTCGCGGACGAGCGCAGGCGCACCGCCTCGGCGATCTGTGTGCCGATCCGCAGCGCGGGGTTGAGCGACGAGGCGGGGTCCTGGCCGAGGAACGACACCACGCGCCCCCGCAGGCGGCGGGCGCCCCTGCGGTCGAACGGATCGAGGCCGGCCACCCGGACGGTTCCGCCCCGGACCTCCAGGCCCGGACGGACATGTCCGAGCAGGCTGTACGCCAGACTGCTCTTGCCGGATCCCGATCTGCCCACGACCCCGAGCACCTGCCCGCGCGGCAGACAGAGGTCGGCGTCGTGCAGGACGGGCGGGCCGCCGGTGGCCGGACCGAGGGTCAGTCCGGTGATCTCGGCGAGCGGACCGCTGCCGGACCGGCGGGCGGACACCTGGTCGCTCATGCGGCCCCCCGCCCCACCGTGTCCGCCAGTCGTCCGGCCAGCAGACCGACACCGACGGACAGCAGCACGAGCAGCAGGGCCGGAGCGAGGAACGGTGTGGCGGCCAGCGTCGCCCCGGGCACGTTCTCGCTCACCATGCGCCCCCAGTCGGGCGCCGCCCCGCCCTGTCCGAGTCCGAGAAACCCCGCGGTGGCGGTGAGATGCAGGGAGGCGACCAGGCGCAGCGCGCTGTCCACCAGGGCCGGTCCGGCGATGTTGGGCAGCACGTCGTACCGCAGTACGGCCCGCCGGGTGTCACCCCGGGCCAGCGCGGCCTCGACGTATCCACTGGTCAGGACGGTGTCCGCGGCGGCGCGCAGCACCCTGGTGGAGAAGGGGGCGGTGGCCAGGGCCACGGCCGCCACGACGGCCGGGCCGCTGCCGGGGAAACCGGCGGCCAGGACGAGGACGATCAGGAGAGCCGGGAGTACGGCCAGGGCGTCGACGCAGCGCACCATCAGGTCGCCCAGTCGCCGGGACACCATGGCCGCCAGGACGCCGGCGGACATTCCGACGGCACCGGCGGCCGCCGTGCCCGCGAGCGCGGTCAGCACGATGGTCCGGCCGCCGCTGAGCACCCGGCTCGCCACATCCCTGCCCAGCACGTCGGTGCCGAGGAGAAAATGTCCGTCCGGCTGCTGGAAGGGCGCCGCGAGCCGCGCGGTGGGGCTGTACGGCGCGGCCAGCGGGCCCAGCAGGGCGAGCAGGACGACGAGCAGCGTTCCCGCGCCCATGAGCAGGGGCGGTCGGCGGCGGCGCGGTGTGCGGTGACCGGCCGGACGGTCCCGCCGCCGCGGTGTCAGCACTGTGGTCATCGGCCGTGCCTCTCCCGCGCGCCGAGCAGACGCGCGCAGATGTCGCCCAGCAGGAGCACCGCGAGCATCACCGCGACGAGGGCGGTGGCGATGCCCTGCACCATCGGCACGTCCCGTGCGGCGACGGCCAGTTGCAGTTCCCGGCCGATGCCCGGGTAGTCGAACACGTTCTCCACCACCACCGCGGAGCCGACCAGTGCCCCCGTGGTGAGGGTGAGCGCCTGCACCGCGGGCCCCGCGGCATGGGGAAGGATGTGACGAACCGCGAGCCGCACCCCGCGGACGCCGTTGAGTCGCGCCGCTTCGCAGTACGGTGTGGCCGCCGCGTCCGCGACGCAGACGCGCAGCAGTCTGGTGGCGACGGCGAGGCCGACCGTACTGAGCGTCAGTACGGGCAGGACCAGGGCGCGCGGCACGTCGAGCGGGGTGCCGCCCAGGGGGATCACGGAGACACGCGGAAGGACCCCAAGCCATACCGCCAGTACCGCGATGAGCAGCGCCGCGATGACGAACTCGGGTACGGCCGCCAGGACTTGGGCGCAGGCGGAGACCAGGCGGTCGGCGCCGCCGCCGCGCAGCCCGGTCCACAGGCCCAGCAGTGCGGCGAGCGGTGCGGTGACCGCTAGGGTCAGTCCCGCGAGCAGCAGGCTGTTGGGCAGGCGGGTGGCGAGGACTTCGCCGACCGGTCGGTCCCCGACGAAGCCATGGCCCAGATCCCCTCGCAGTGCGCCTGTCGCCCAGGACGCGTATCGCTCGGCGGCGGGCCGGTCAAGACCGAGTTCGGCACGGACGTCGGCGCGCTGTGCCTCGGAGGCGTCCATACCGGCGACCGCGCTGACGGCGTCTCCCGGAAGGACGGCCGTGGCCGCGAAGATCGCGGCGGACAGCAGGACCAGCAGGACGGCCGCCCCCGCGAGGCGACGGCCGGCGAACGCGAGCAGGTTCACGCCAGGGACGCCTGGGAGAAGCCGGGGAACTGTTCGAAGAGGTCGTCGCGTATCCCGCTGACCTTTTTGGTCTGGGCGTTCAGATTCGGCTTGAAGACCGGCAGCACCTGGTTGCCCTCGTCCCAGCGCGTGCGCTGCGCCCGTGTGCCCAGCCGCTTCGCCTCGGACGGGTCGCTCGCGGCGCGGGCCTTCGCCACAAGGGTGTCCGTCTCCGGCTTCTTCCAGCCGAACGCCGACGGCGATCCGCCGGCCGCGCTCATCTGGTAGGTCGACAGCGCGGGGATGGGCATCTGGTACGAGCCGGCCAGCGGCAGCGCCGCGTAGGCGGCGAAGTCGGCGTAGAGCTGCCCGGCGGGCAGTTCACGGAGCGACGCCCGGACGCCGGCCTGCTTCAGGTCCTCGACGTAGAGCGTGGCCATCTCCACCATGCCCGGCGTCTCGGGGCCGGTCGTCAGCCGGACCTTCATCCCGTCGGCGCCGGCCGCCTTGAGGAGCCCCCGGGCCCGCTCCGGGTCGTGGGCCCGCTGGGGCAGGCCCTCCGCGTAGTCGGAAAAGCCCATGGACGGCAGGTCGTTGCCGATCTCGGCGTTCCCGTAGAAGACCGTCCTCACCATGGCCTCGCGGTCGACGGCGAGCTTGAACGCCTCCCTCACCCGCGGGTCGCCGAACGGCTCGACGCCCATGTTCAGCTGGAAGGAGAGCCCGACCAGGTAGGGGCTCTTCGTCGGGACGAGCCGGACCGTCGCATGGTCCGCGAGGGTGCGTGCGGTGACGGGTGAGAGGTCGTGGGCGAAGTCGATCTCACCGCTCGTGAGGGCCCCGGCCCTCGCGGTCGAGTCCGCGATCGAACGCAGCTCCAGGCCGTCCAGGTGCGGGACATGGCCGTAGTGGTCGTCGAAGCGCTCGAACGCCGCTCCCTGACCGGCCGTGAACTCGGTGAGCCGGAAGGGCCCGCAGCTCGGCATGCCCGTGCGGAAGCTCTTGGTGCCGTCCTTGACGACGAGGAAGTTGCCCTGGCAGAGGATCATACGGCCGTCCGCGATGGGCCGCAGGGTGGGCAGTACGACCTTCAGGTCACCGTCGGCCTTGGCGCGCGCGAGGTCGAAGTTGGCGGCGGCGAGCCGGTACACGGGCAGTGTGCTCTTGCCCGCGAGGACGCTGAGGGAGTGCAGGATGTCGGCGGAGGTCAGTTCGGAGCCGTCCGTGAAGCGGACGCCGGGCCGCACGTGCAGTGTGTAGGCCGACAGATCGTCGGAGATGTCGATCCCCTTGAGCACGCCGTAGCGCACCCCGTCGGGCCCGCTGGGATCGAGGTTGCCCAGGGTGCCGTGCCAGGCCCGGGCGCGCACCAGGTCCAGTGCGGACGGGCCGTTGAAGAAGTCGAGCGTCTCGGAGGCGCCCCCTCCGACGAAGGCGGCTCGCAGGGTGCCGCCCGAACGAGGCGAGGAACCCGGTCCCGGCTTCCGGTCGGCACCGGGCTCATCGGTGGAGCACGCCGCCAGCAGGCCGGGTCCCACCGCCCAAGCCGCGGCCCCCGCCGCACCACGGCGCAGGAGGGTACGGCGATCGAACTGTCTGGACATGCTTCTCCTTGACGTTGCGCTGAGCTGAACCGGGCGCCGGGAGACATTCGCGGCGCGTGAACCGAGGCCGGCGCGATGGCAGGCGGCCGGTGAAGGACGGGCGTACGTACCGACGGGCGGCACCGGCCGTACCGCAATGGACGGTTGCCGGGCTACCGCAGGAGGAGGGCACCGGACGGGCAGGCCCGAAGGGCCTCGTGCACGGCGTCCGACTGGGACGCCGGTGGCCTCTCGTCGAGGACGAGTACGAGCCCGTCCTGCTCGTCCTGGTCGAAGACGGCCGGCGCGGCGAGCACACACTGTCCCGCCCCCACGCATCGATCCCGCTCCGCGCTGATCTTCCCGTCACCGGACGCCCGGCCCGCCAAGGTCATGAGAATCCCTCCCCTGCCGCCGCACACACGGCCGCCGATGCGGCAACCCGAGATTAATCGATAACGACTTCCATATTCAACAACTGGGGGCGATTCACAAAGCGGCTGAACCGTCAGGCGTTCCCGGGGTCACGTCCGGCTGCACGCCGGGGCGGACCGGTCTCCGGTCCTGTGGTGCGTACGGCGCGGGCGTAGCGGGCGGCCAGGTCGGCGAACGCCGTGGCCAGTTGGGGCGGGCCGACGACTTCGACATCGGTGTCGAAGCGGCCGATGACGGCGGCGAGCCCGGTCCATGACCAGGAGCCGAGGGTGAGCCGGCAGTGATGGGGGCCGAGTTCCTCGACCACGCCGTCCAGGACGAAGGGCGCGACATCGGCGGCCGGGAGACGCAGGACGACTTCGCCTTGGCAGGGCCAGTCGGTGGTGGTGCCGTCGTTGCCGCGGAAGCGGCTGATGACGAAGGCGGAGACGCTGCCCCCGGGGAGTTCGCGCGGGGCGAAGCGGGGGCCGGTGGGTGTGCGGGGCCGGATGCGGTCGACGCGGAAGGTGCGCCAGTCCCCGCGGTCGAGGTCCCAGGCCACGAGATACCAGCGATGCCGCCAGGTGACCAGGTGGTGGGGCTGTACACGGCGGGTGTCGTCGGCCGGGGTGCCTGGGCCCGGGGTGTAGTCGAAGCGCAGTTCCTCGCGGGTGTGGATGGCGCGGCTCAGGTCCACCAGGACCTGGGTGTCGACCTGTGGGGTGTCGCGGGCCGCGGCCGGTTCGACGGCGGTGATGCGCAGCAGGTCGATGCGGTGACGCAGGCGGGGCGGCATGACCTGGCGGAGGGTGCCCAGAGCGCGGGCGGCATCCTCGGCCACGGTGGTGCCGGTGGCCGCGGTCCGCAGCGCGATGGCCAGGGCGACGGCCTGGTCGTCGTCGAACAGCATGGGGGGCAGATGAGCGCCTGCATCCAGGCGGTAGCCGCCGGCCGGTCCCTTGACGCTCGTGATCAGGTAGCCGAGTTCGCGCAGGCGGTCGATGTCACGGCGCACGGTGCGGGAAGTGATGCCGAGGCGCTCGGCCAGATCCTCGCCGGACCAGTCACGGTGCGTTTGAAGCAGCGAGAGCAGCACGAGCAGCCGGGAGGATGTCCTATGCATGAGATCCATTGTCATCCGCAGTAGAGGACACCACCTGTCCGCTACCTCCGCCATGGTGGCGTACAAGCCGTTCGGGAGGCATCGCTCCTGGTCACGGCAGCAGCCAGCCGGCCTTGGACGGCCGGCGGCGCAATCGACACATCGAGGTCAAGGAGCAGGCCATGTCCGTCACGACCACCACCCACCTGAACTTCCGGGGCACCGCACGTGAGGCGCTGGACTTCTACCGGTCCGTGTTCGGCGGACGTACCGTCGCGGTCACCTACAAGGACGCGGGCGCCGTGCAGAACGAGAGCGAGGCGGACTGGGTGATGTGGGGCGAGGTGGCCGGCGACAACGGCTTCCACGTCATGGCCTACGACGTGCCCTCGCAACTGCCCTGGAGCCGGGGTGAGAACCCGTTCTTCGTCTCCGTACGCGGTGACGACGCCGAGGAGATCAGCACCCTGTGGGGCAGGCTCGCCGACGGCGCGACCGTCGTACGACCGCTGGAACCCGCGCAGTGGGCACCGCTGTACGGCATGCTCACCGACCGCTTCGGCATCACCTGGGTCCTGGACGTCGCCGCCCCCTACAACGGCTGAGCCGGCCCACCTGACCTGCCTGCGCCGTCCGGGCCGCCGCGGCCACACGGCCGTGGGACGGCGCAGGCACCGAACATGTACGGCGGCGAAGAGAAGTGGGGCACCATGCGGATGCGGACGTTGCGACGGACCGGCATCGAAGTCAGCGCCTACTGCCTGGGCACCATGATGTTCGGCAAGACGGGCAACCCGGATCACGACGACTGCGTGCACATGATCCACCAGGCGCTCGATGGACACCCTCGTCCCGCCCGGCACCGACATCAGTCCTCTGGCCGTCTCCTGCACTCCTCTCCTGGACGTCTCCTGAACACCTCTCCCCCTGACCCGCACCGACCTGCGCCGAAGCCCGCCCCACGAGCGGGCCGCGGCCTGACGCCATGACCGTTCTCGACAGCCGCGCCCTCAACCGCGCCACCCTGGCCCGCCAGCACCTGCTCACACGCAGCGACACCTTCGTGCCCGAGGCGGTGGCCCACCTGCGCGGTCTGCAGGCGCAAGCGCCCCAGGAACCGTTCATCGGGCTGTGGTCCCGCCTGGCCGGCTTCGAACCCGCGCAACTGGACGAAGCGCTCACCGGGCGCACCGTGGTGCGCACCGGCCTTCGACAATGCCGTCCTCGGCTACCACGACCGCAGCCGCATCATCGACGCCCCGCACCTCGGTCTGTCCGTCGCGGGCCACCGCATGGTCCTGGTCGACGGACGTGTCACCGCCACCTGGACCGTGCACGGCCACCGACTACGCGTCAGTCCCCTGCGTCCCCTCACCGCCCCGGAACAAGAAGCCGTCCGCGCCGAAGCCGAAGACCTGATCACCTTTCTGGACGAAGGAATCGACCAGGTCCGACTCGACACCGAAAGCTGACGCTCACGCACCCTCGTTTCCCGACATGACACGACCATCGGGCGAGGCGATGGCTCGGCAGGGCAGCCGGTCGAGGTGGAGACCCCACCGTCGCGCCACCCGGCTCAGGTCGTTTCGCCCCCTGGCCCCACTTCCCCGCGCGCACAACGGAATGCGCGACCTTCCCGGCCGCCGCGCAATGCGACGTGACCGAGCCCTATGACGACCGGATCACTGCGCACTGTCTCCCCCGGGTGGCTCGGGGGCGTGCACACCGGTCAGTCGCGCGTACGCCCCGCGAGCAGCACGATCAGCGCGCTGGGCACGAGGAGGACGGCGGAGGCGACACCATAGCCCACCAGCCCGCTCGAACCGGCCGCCCAGCAGATGTTGAGCACGAGGGTGGACAGTCCCAGCACCCCTATCTGCCCGAGGTTCTGGTTGGTCTGCATCGCCGCGCCGGCATGGCCCCGCCGACCCGGCCGGCTGTGCGCGAGCGACAGCACGATGAGGGACGGCTCCAGCATGCCCATGCCGATGGCGGCCAGGGGCATCGCGGCGGCAGCGGTGAGTGGCGGCACGCCGGGGAGCGTGCCGGCGACCGCAACCGCGACCGCGCCCGTCTGCACCAAGGCGCCGAGCCGGACGAGCCGGTACCGCGGCCAAGCCTCCAGCACCCGGCCCTGAACCCAGGAGGCGCCCGCCCGCACCACGGAGGCACTGGTGAAGACCAGGCCGATGATCACCGCGGACACTTTCCGCTCGGCCACCAGGGCCCTCGCGGCAGCGGTCCTGATCCTCCGGCGACCCGACAGCCGGGACCGGCCTGCTCCCGGCAGCGTCATCCCGCTCCGCCCGTCCGGCGATCAAAGAGGGCAGGCCGTCACGCGGCAACGCCGAGCCTCTTGCGGGGCCGGTGGATGAACTCGCGGACGGCCGGCTCGCGCCGCCGGGGGGCGAGGGCGGCGTGGAACTCGCGGACGCAGTCCTCGGCCCGGCTCAACTGGACGCGGGCGAGGATGTCGATGGCGGTTGCCGAGTTCGAGACCTGTGGTCGAGGTCAAGGGCCGTGATGTTCGAGCCGGCTCGGGGGCCTCTGGCCTCCGCTGCTGCCAATGCCTGACCGCTCCTCAGTCCAGCTCATTGAGCAGCGCGTCGAGGGCCGGATGTCACGCCTCGCGGATTCATCAGGTGGCGTGGTTTATCCGCCGTTCGGTCGCTTTGGCTGATCTTGCCCGCTGATGATCGAGGGGCGCCCGGTTGTCGGCCTGGGGAAACGTGTTCGTGATTCTCCAAGCGTGCCCGGCCGCAGGCACTGTCCGACCGAAAGAAATGGCTCATCGTGCATTTGACTCCGCATGAGCGGGAGCGCCTGTTGATCCATGTCGCGGCCGAGGTTGCACAAAGGCGCCGCGACCGCGGGCTGCGCCTCAACTACCCAGAGGTGATGGCCTTGCTGACGGTGCACGTCTTCGAGGCGGCGCGCGACGGCAAGACGGTCAGCGACATCATGGACTCGGGCCGGCAGTTGTTCACCCGTGACGAGGTGATGGACGGCGTCCCGGAGATGATCAAGTACGTCCAGGTGGAGGCCACCTTCCCGGACGGCACCAAGCTGGTCACCCTCCACGACCCCGTCCCGGAGGCCACAGAGGAGCCCGAGGTCTACCCGGGCAAGGTCGAGCACCCCCAGCCGCCCCGCAAGCCAGGCTCCCCGGTCGACTGCGATGACAGCGGCACCCCGGATGTGTGCTGCACCGAGGACGACAAAGCCTCCCGGTACGACGCGATCTGCTTCAATGCGCACCTCGACGGGGACACACACGGCGTCAGCCTGCAGAGGGACGCCACCTCCTTGCCCGGGCCGGGCAGGACGAAGATCAGGGTGAAGAACGAGTCGGACCGTCCCGTCCAGGTCGCCTCCCACTATCACTTCGCCGAGGTCAACCCGGGGCTCAAGGTCGTCAGCATCGAGGTCCCTACCGGTCAGACAGTCCCGGACGACCGCAGTCTGTGGAACTGCGAGGCGGCGAAGGGCCGGCGGCTCAACATCGCGGCGGGCACGTCCGTGCGCTTCGAACCGGGCGACGAGTGCTGTGTAGAGCTGGTGCAGATCCAGGGTGAGGTCACGGCCGGCGGCAACACCAGCGACCTGACCAAGATCCAGGGACTGCGCGAAGGGGTCGTCCGATGAGTGACCCGCAGGGACAAGCCCCCGGCCAGGAGCCGAAGCCGGTGGAGAACCGGCCAAAGCCGAGCAATGAGCTGACGCGGGCGGAGTACACCGCGCTGTACGGGCCGACCACGCGGGACCGGGTCCGGCTCGCCGACACCGACCTCACGCTGGAGATCGAGGCCGACTGGAGCGGCGGCCCTTCGTACAGCGGCAATGAGATGGTCTTCGGCGGCGGCAAGGTGATCCGCGAGTCGATGGGGATGTCGCACCTCGCCAGGGACGGGAAGAGCAGCCAAGGCCATGACACCGGCCACAGGCCCGTGGACACCGTCATCACGGGCGCGCTGGTCCTGGACTGGTGGGGTGTGGTCAAGGCCGACATCGGCATCCGTGACGGCAGGATCGCGGCCATCGGCAAGGCGTACAACCCCGAGACGATGGACAAGATCACGACCTTCGAGATGCCGGATCGTGGACCCGCGAAGGAAGCCCCGCCGGTCACGCCGACCAACTTCGTCATCGGGCCGGGCACCGAGGTCGTCTCCGGCAACGGGCGGATCCTCACCGCGGGGGGCGTGGACACCCATGTCCACTTCATCTGCCCTGAGCAGATCCACGAGGCTCTGGCCTCGGGTGTGACCACCCTGATCGGCGGCGGCACGGGACCGGCCGAGGGCAGCACGGCCACCACCGTGACTCCGGGCGCATGGCACATCAGGCGAGCCTTCGATGCGCTGGATGGGTTCCCGGTCAACATCGGCCTGCTCGGCAAGGGCAGCACGATGAATCAGCACGAGCTCAACGCGCAGGTGGACGCCGGTGTTTGCGGGTTCAAGATCCACGAGGACTGGGGCGCCACGCCCGCCGTGATCGACCGGGCGCTGGATGTCTGTGAAGAACGCGGTGTCCAGCTCGCTCTGCACGCCGACTCGCTGAACGAGTCGGGGTTCCTGGAAAGCACGCGGGCCGCCTTCACCGGCGACGGCAGGGACGCCGGGGGCAGGTTCGCGGCGAAGAAGGCACGCTCCCTCCATATCTTCCATGTCGAGGGTGCCGGCGGCGGACACGCACCGGACATGATCGAGCTGGTCAAGGAACCGAATGTGCTGCCTGCCTCGACCAACCCGACCCGGCCCCTGACGGTCAACACCGTCAAGGAGCACGTCGACATGATGATCGTGTGTCATCACCTCAACCCGGAGATTCCGGCGGATATGGCGTTCGCCGACTCCCGGATCCGGCCGTCCACCATGGCCGCGGAGGACCTCCTCCACGACATGGGCGCCATCTCCATGATGTCCTCCGACGCCCAGGCGATGGGCCGCATCGGCGAGATGATCATGCGTACCTGGCAGACCGCACACGTCATGAAGAGCCGCTACGGGCCCCTGAAAGAGGATCTCGAAGCCGCGAGGATCCACACGATCGCCGACGACACCAACCACTCCTTCAACGACCGGCAGCTGAAACCGAACGACAACTTCCGGGCACGCCGGTACGTCGCCAAGTACACGATCAACCCGGCGATCACGCACGGCATCGAAGACCACGTCGGCTCGGTGCAGAAGGGAAAGCTCGCCGACCTGGTGCTGTGGGAGCCGAAGTTCTTCGGCGTCAAGCCGCATATGCTCCTCAAGGGCGGCCAGCTCGCGTACGCACAGGTCGGCGACGCCAACGCGTCGATCCCGACGCCGCAGCCCTACCAGCCGCGCCCGGTCTGGGGCTCCACCGGCCGCTCCCCTGGACGCAACTCGGTGAACTTCACGGCGCCGGGCGTGGCCGTCAAACTCAACGGAGACGGCACCGGCACTCATCCAGGTCTCGGTCTCGACAAGCAGTTCGTGGACATCCGCAGCACCCGGGATGTCACAAAGGCCCACATGAAACTGAACGACACCGTGCCCGACAGCCTCGAAGTCGACCACAACAGCTTCGAGGTCACCATCGGCGGTGCGACCACGACCGACGCCCGCACCGAACTCAATGGCGCGACCGTACCGCGCTCCTACGTCAATGAAGTACCTCTGGCACAGCGGTACTTCCTCTTCTAGCACCGCCATCTGCCCGGCCGCCCGAGCAGCAGCATCGCGGCCGGGCCCCGGCGCGGGTCCGCCCTGCCCGCCCGCGCTCGGCACGCCTTCCAACCCTCGCGAAAGGCAGCCGCTCACCCATGAGCCGTGCAGCCCTGCTCCTGCTGGCCGACGGCCGCTTCCCCGCCGGCGGGCACGCCCACTCCGGCGGCGTCGAAGCCGCCATCGCCCACCAAGCCGTACACGACACCGACAGCCTTCAGGCATTCTGCCGCGGCCGTCTGCACACCACCGGCCTGACCACGGCCGGGTTGGCCGCCGCGGCCGCCGCCGGAGTCGACCCACTGCTGCTCGACGACGCCGCCGACGCACGCACCCCCGCCCCCGCGCTGCGCGCCGTCGCCTGTCGGCTCGGCCGGCAGATGATGCGCGCGGCCCGTGCCACCTTCCCCTCCGAAGACCTGGAACGGCTGGCCGCCGACCGTCCCCAGGGCGCCCACCAGCCGATCGTGCTGGGCCTCGCCGCCCGGGCCGCCGGGCTGACACCGCTGGACGCCGCCTATGCCGCCGCGTACGAAAACGCCGGAGGCCCGGCCACCGCGGCAGTGCGCCTGCTCAGCCTCGACCCGCTCGACGCCTCGGGGCTGCTGGCCCGCCTCAGCACCGACATCGACGCCGTCGCCACGGCCGCCGCCCGGGCCGCGGACCGCGTTGCGGCCGAGGGGGTCGACGCCCTGCCGTCGGCGTCCTCGCCGCTGCTGGACATCACCGGTGAACAGCACGCCGCCTGGAGCGTCCGGCTCTTCGCCTCCTGACCCCCTTCCCTCCCCACCTGGAGTCCAACATGCACCTCGACCACCCCGAGACCATGCCACAGCGTCACACCCACAGCGCCGAGCCGCTCCGCCCCGACGGCAGCCCCCGAGCCCTCCGCGTCGGCCTGGGCGGGCCCGTCGGCTCCGGCAAGACCGCCGGCGTCGCCGCGCTCTGCCGCACCCTGCGCGACAGCTGGTCCATCGCCGTCGTCACCAACGACATCTACACCCGCGAAGACGCCGAGTACCTGCTGCGCGAGGCCGTACTGCCGCCCGAGCGGATCACCGCGGTCGAGACCGGCGCCTGCCCCCACACCGCGATCCGCGACGACATCTCCGCCAACCTGGAAGCCGTCGAACACCTGGAAGAGACCCTCCCACCCCTCGACCTGGTGCTCATCGAGTCCGGCGGCGACAACCTCACCGCAACCTTCTCCAAGGGCCTCGTCGACGTGCAGATCTTCGTCATCGACGTCTCCAGCGGCGACGACATCCCCCGCAAGGGCGGCCCCGGCATCACCACCGCCGACCTCCTCCTCGTCAACAAGACCGACCTCGCCCCGCACGTGGGCGCCGACCTCGCCACCATGGCCGCCGACGCCAAACGGCAACGCGGCGGCCTTCCCGTCATCTTCACCAGCCTCACCTGCGACGACGGCATTCGCGAGGTTGCCGACTGGGTCACCGCCCACCTCACCGCGTGGCGCGCCAAGGAGGCCGTATGAGCGCCGCCGCACAACTCTTCACCGGCCGGACAAAGACGGCCGGATCCCTCTCCGGCACCGACGAGCCCGCCGGGCACCCGCACGGAGTGCGGGCCACAGCCCGCGTCCACGCCACGTACAACGGACGCGTCACCACGCTTACGCAGCTACGCAGTGACGGCCCGTTCCACCTCCGACGCATGCGCAGCGACAACAACTCCGCCAAGGTGGGGATCATCGGTGCGATGAGCGCCCCCCTCGGGGGCGACCGGCTCACCATCGACGTCACCGCCGGGGACCGGGCCGCCCTTGAGGTCACGACGGCCGCCGCCACCCTCGCCCTGCGCGGCCCCACCACCGCCCCAGCCCACTACGACGTACGGCTCACCGCCGGCGAACACACCAGCCTGCGCTGGCTGCCCCAGCCGCTGATCAGCGCCGCCGGCAGCAACCTCCGACAGACCTACACCATCGAACTCACCGCAACCGCCCGGCTGCTGCTGCGAGAGGAGCAGCTCCTGGGCCGGGCCAACGAGGAACCGGGCCACCTCGTCAGCCGACTCCTGGTCCACCGCGCCGGAAGACCGCTGCTCGACCAGCAGACGGCATACGGGCACCCAGAGCCCGGCTGGGACGGCCCCGCCATCCTGCACGGACACCGCGCCGTCGGCCAACTCCTGCTCGTCGAACCGGAGATGCACACTCACCACGCCCCCGCCCTCCTCGGTGAGGGCTCCCGGGACGGGTGCGCCGTCCTCACACCGCTGGCCGACAGCCCGGCACTGCTCGCCACCGCCGTCGCACCGAACTCCTCGGCCCTGCGGGAACTACTCGACAAGGCCCTCGCGCACGCCCGCCAAAAGTAGCGCGTACGGCCCGCCGCCCCTCGACGGACGGCGGGCCGCCTCGTCCTCACCTCCCGCGCCGCCACCCCGCCGGCAGCGTCCCGACGATCACGGAACGGATGGCCCGGTCCGGACCGCAGCGGGGCCCGGGCCACGACGAGCAGAGGTGCCCTTGGGATGGCCTACTCTGGGCCTGGCGCAGCCGTGACCCTGACAGCTCTCTGTGGCCGGGCGCCCGGCCGGCGCACAGCCGCCACCGCTAGTGTGCGGCGCGTCCGTTGTGTCGTACGGTGAAGCGAGTGGCGTGGACGAACATGAATACCCGCAGGTAAGAGGCGGACCGGGCGATGCCGTGCGCCTCGTCGTGCGGACGCTCGTGTACGTCGTCGTCGGCGGCCTCGCGCTCACGGCGATCGTCACGGTCGCAAGCGTGCTCGGGCCGATGCTCGCGCTCGACTTCTACACCCCGCCCGTCGCCGCTTGGTGGACGGTCTTCACGGCCGTCGCCGTCCAAGGCGTCCCGTTCCTGCTGCTCGGCACGCTTGTCTCCGCGGCCATCGGCGCCTTTGTGCCCGAGCGTGTCTTCAGCCGACTGCTGCCGCGCAATCCGGCGCTCGCCGTCCCCGTCGCGGGCGCGGCCGGCGTCGTACTGCCGGGTTGCGAGTGCGCGTCCGTGCCGGTGGCGGGCAGCCTGATGCGGCGCGGGGTGGCCCCTGCCGCCGCGCTCGCCTTCCTGCTCTCCGCGCCCGCGATCAACCCGGTGGTCCTGGTCGCCACGTCGATCGCGTTCCCCGGGCAACCGGTGATGGTGGCCGCCCGGCTCGTGGCCTCCCTCGCCACGGCCGTGGTGATGGGCTGGCTGTGGGCACGCTTCGGGCGCCAGGAGTGGTTGCGGCTGCCGAAGCAGCGTACGACCGAGTCCGGTTCCTCCGGCGCGGCTGCCTTCGTGGGTGGGCTGCAGCATGACTTCCTGCATGCCGGGGGGTTCCTCGTGCTCGGATCGGCGGCCGCCGCGACCTTCAACATCGCGGTGCCGCGCTCGGTCCTCGACCTCTTCACCGGTTCGGCCTGGGTGTCCGTCCTGCTGCTGGCGCTGCTCGCCGTGGTGCTGTGCGTGTGCAGTGAGGCCGACGCGTTCGTGGCCGCCTCGCTCAGCGGGTTCTCCCCCACCGCGCGGCTGGCGTTCATGGTCGTCGGACCGATGGTCGACCTGAAGCTGATCGCGCTTCAGACGGGCACGTTCGGCCGGGCCTTCGCCATCCGGTTCTCGACGGTGACCTGGGTGGTCGCCCTGGCGAGCAGTGTGCTCGTGGGGTGGTGGCTGCTGTGAGGCGGTACGGGCCGGCCGTGCTGTTGCTGCTGGTGGGCGCCGCGGTGCTGAGGATTTCGCTGTTCAGTTCCCTGTATCTGCGGTATGTGCAGCCCGGGCTGCGGCCGTATCTGATCGCGTCCGGGGCTCTGCTGGCACTGCTGGGGGTGGCGGCGGGAGTGAGGACCGCGCGGGAGGTCCCGGACGACGACGCCCCGCACGACCATGCGACCGATCACACCCATACGTCCGGCCCTCGCCTCGCCTGGCTGCTCGCCCTCCCCGCCACGGCCCTGCTGCTCTTCCCGCCGCCCGCGCTCGGCTCCTACAGCGCGGCCCGGGAGGACGCCCAGCGCGCGGCGCAGGGTGTGGGCACCTTCCCGGCGCTGCCCGCCGTGGACCCTGTGGACCTCAGCGTGGCCGAGTTCAGCTCCCGCGCCGTCTACGACAGCGAACACTCTCTGAAGGGCCGCACGGTCTGGTTGACCGGCTTCGTCACCCACGGGGACGACGACACCTGGTACGTGACGCGGCTGCTGGTGTCGTGCTGCGCGGCCGACGCGACCACGAGCAAGGTGCGGGTCCGTGGCGCGGACGCCCCGGGGACAGACACCTGGGTGACGGTCACGGGCACCTGGCATCCCAAAGGCCGGCTGGGTTCGTCGGCGGCCTGGCCCCCGGAGCTGGACGCCATGACGGTCAAGCAGGTCGACGAACCGTCCGACCCGTATGAGAAACGCTGACCGGCGGGCCCAGCACGTAGTCCGCTCACGGGCGCGGACAGCCCCGCTACCGCGCTGAGACCACGACCGGCGGGGTGGTCGCCAACGCCGGTATGCAGGAGGGTTCCGTGAACCGTTCTGTGCCTGACGGCCGCAGCGTTCCGCGTCCCGGTGGGAAACCGGGGCTGCCCCGCGGCGGTGAGCGGGTACGCACCGGGTCCAGGAGATCCGGGAGGCGACGGCCTTCTGCCCGTGCCCGTGCTTGCAGTCGCGATACCGAGCGATCACGGCGATCCTGGCAGGGAGGCGTGACCGGCCGCGCGTGACCACGGTGCGTCGCCGGCCGCGCCGTGCAGGGAGGCGATGGCCATGGCAACGATACCCAGCAGGACACAGCGAGGGCACAGCACCGAGGCACTCAGCGGCGCCTCCTTGGCCGCCGGGGCCATGATGACGCTCAGCGGGGCGCTCAGCATCCTCATGGGCGTGTCCGGCGTCTCACAGGACACCCTGTTCGCCGCCTCGGCCGGCTACACCTACTGGTTCGACCTGACCACCTGGGGCGTGATCCACCTCGTCGTCGGTGTGGTGCTCCTCGTAGCCGGTCTGGGGGTCCTGGCGGACCAGAGCTGGGGTCGCGGGGCCGGCGCAGCGATGGCGGCGATAAGCCTGATCACCCAGTTCATGTTCGTACCGCACTATCCGGCGTGGGCGATCCCGATGATGACACTTGATCTCCTGATCCTGTTCGCACTGACGAGGTTCCACATCGAAACCCGCGGTGCTCACTGAACCGGAACACCCGTGCAGCACGCGCACCCCGCCGGCGTCGAGAGACCCGGCCCTCTGGCGCTGCTCCACATGGGCCGATACCAAGGGTGAGGCGGCCTCATCTGGGGGCGCGGCCGGACGGCTGCGACCGGTTCAGGGACTCCCTGGACGAGTCCCGCCTGGTGCGTCACGCTCCCGTGGAAGTCACCAGCCCCGCCTCGTAGGCGCAGGCCGGTGCGCGAGGGGGCGGGCCGCGTAGGTGATGCGGATGACACCGTCGGTGTGCCGTTCGGTGGTCGCGCGGACACCGAAGACATCGGCGAGCAGGTCAGGGGTGAGCACGTCCAGGACCGGCCCCGCCGCGGCCACGGCTCCGTCGCACAGGACGACCAGACGGTCGCAGAGGCGGGCGGCGAGATCGAGGTCGTGCAGGACGGCGAGGGTGGTGACGCCGGTGGCACGGATCAGGTCCAGGAGTTCGAACCGGGCCCGGATGTCCAGGTGGTTGGTCAGCTCGTCCAGGACGAGGAGCCGGGGGTCCTGGGCCAGTGCGCGTGCCAGCAGGACGCGTTGACGTTCGCCGCCGGACAGGGAGGTGTAGGCGCGGTCGGCGAAGGGCCGTACCCCGCAGCGCTCGATGGCGTCGGAGACGGCCTCGTGGTCCTCGGGTCCGTCGCGGCCGAGCAGACCGTGGTGCGGAGCGCGGCCGAGGGCCACGATCTCGGTGACGGTCAGGCCGGTGGTGTTGCCGCCGGCGTCCTGGAGGACGGCCGCGGTACGGCGGGCCGCGACGCGCGGGGACAGTTCCCACACGTCGTCCTCGCCCACCCTGACGGCCCCGTCCGCCGGGCGCAATGAGCGGTAGACGGCCCGCAACAGGGTGGACTTGCCGCTGCCGTTGGGCCCGACGAGGCCGACGATGTCGCCTTCGCGGACCTCAAGGTCCACATCACGGAGAATCGGGTTGCGGTCCAGGGTGATCCGGAGCCGGTCGACGATGAGTTTCATGCTTCAGTCCAGGCCCTTGTTGCGGCGCAGCAGCCACAGGAAGAAGGGGGCGCCGAGGAGGGCGGTGAGAATGCCCAGCGGCAGTTCGTTGGGGCGGTCGAGGGTGCGGGAGAGCAGGTCCACGAGGACCAGGTAGACGGCGCCCGACAGAGCGGTCAGGGGCAGCAGTCGGCGGTGGTCGGCGCCGATGGTCAGCCGCACCAGGTGCGGGATCATCAGGCCGACGAAGCCGATGCTGCCGGCGACCGCGATGACCGTCCCGGTCAGCAGCGCGCTGAGGACCAGCAGGACGGCCCGCAACCGGTTGACGTCGACGCCGAGCGCGGTCGCCGACTCGTCCCCGGCCAGCAGCACGTTGAGGCGACGGCCGAACAGGGACAACAGCGTGGTGGTGAGGAGTACCACCACGGTGACCGTGGGAAGTTGGTTCCACTGGGCGCCCGCGACGCTGCCCAGCATCCAGAACATGACCGTCCGCAGTTCGGTGGGGGTCGCCTGGAGTTGGACGTAGCTGGTGGCGGAGAGGAAGACATAGCCGACGGCGACACCCGCGAGCACCAGCCGGGTCGGGGCCAGCCGGCCGCGGCGCTGTCCGAGCGTGAAGACCAGCGCGCCGGCGGCCACCGCGCCGGCGAAGGCCGCCGCCGACACTCCGAGACCGGCGAGTGCCACACCTCCGCCGAGTGTGATGACGAGGACCGCGCCGAGCGTGGCGCCGTAGGAGAAGCCCAGCACGATGGGGTCGGCCAGCGGGTTGGACACCACGGTCTGCAGCACCGCGCCGGACACGGCCAGGCCCGCGCCGACCAGGGCCGCCAGAACCACCCTGGGGGTGCGGAAGTTCCAGACGATCTGGTCGAGCGCGGGGTCGGAGGGTGCCGTACCGGCGCCGGTGACATGGTGGAGGACGATGCTCCACACGTCACCGACGGGCACGTTGACGGCACCGATGCTGATCGCCACGATCATGGTGGCGAGCAGCGCGACGAGCAGGAAGGCGAACGCCAGCGGGAGCGTGAGCCGGCTCAGACGGCGTCCGGGTGCAGCATTTCGGCGACCTTCTTCACGGCCAGGTCGTTGCTGGGGCCCAGGTACATCGAGTCGGACAGCGTCACGTAGGTGTTGTTCTCGGCGGCCGGCCACTGGGGGAACTCCTTGAGCAGCTTCTTGGCGTATGCCGCCGGGTCGGGGTCGTTGTAGCCGATGACGACGAGGGCGTCGACGTCGGTGGCGGCCACCTTCTCCTTGCTGAGGTCGGCGAAGGTGGTTGTGGCAGCGGTCTCGAAGGCGTTGGCGCCGCCGGCCTCGGCGAGGATGTCGTTGATGATGCCGTTGGCGACGACCGAGCTGAAGTCGTTGCTGCCCATGGACATGTTGGAGAAGAGCACCATGACCTTCGGGGGCTTTTCTCCCTTGACCTTCTCGGAGACCGCCGCGATGTTCTTCTCGGACTCGGCGATCAGCTTCTCGGCCTTGTCGCCGACGTTGAAGATCTTTCCCATGTCGCGCAGCAGCCGGTAGCTGTCGGCGATGGTCATCTTGGCGGGGTCGTCGTCGCAGCCCTGCGGGGAGACATAGCTGGCTGCTCCTACTTGCTTCAGCTGCTCGCGGGTGGCGAAGCCGTTCTTCTGGTCGAAGCCGTACGAGGTGACGGACAGGACGAGGTCGGGGCGCAGGCCGAGCATGGCCTCGCGGGGGATGTCGTAGGCCTCGTTGAGTTTGACGTTCCCGGTGGGCAGCTTCTTGATGGCCGCTGCCCGGCCGGGCACCTCGGACATGCCGTAGCCCTGCTGGTTGGCGACGATTTTGTCGCCGAGGCCGAGGGCGAGCAGCGTGGAGACCTCGGCCACAGAGGCGCCGTTCATCACGACTACACGGCTGGGGGCCTTCTTGAAGGTCTCCTTCTGGCCGCAGTTGTCGAGGGTCACCGGGTAGCCGGTCTTCGAGGCCGCGGCCTCGGTCGTACCGTCGCTCGTCGGGTCGTTCGCCTTGTCGTCGGAGGAGGAGCCACAGGCCGCCGTGAGGAGGCAGAGTGCTGCGGCCAGGGCGGCAGCGACCGGCCGGTTCATCGACATGCAAGCTCCTTGCGTGAGGGGTGTGCTCATGGGCTGAAGGGTTCTGTTGCAGTAGTCGGGGCGAAGCGGCCGTGAGTTCCCGGGCGGGTGCGGTCTGTTTCGCGGGCGCACCGTGGCCGGGTGCGACGCCCTTGGGGTGGCCGGTGGATCCCGAGGTGTGCGGTACGTACGCGAGATCCGTGCGCTGTGTCGCCGAGGAGGTGCCGGTGGTCTTTCCACCGGGGCCCGGCCGGTCCAGCAGGAGTACGGCGTGGTCCGCCGGGGCCGACTGCCGGGCCGGTGTCGCAGGAGTGGTCGGACGAAGAAGCCGGGGAGTTCCCTCGGCGATCCGTCAGGTCTTCGGATCGCCGTCGAGTTCGCGGCGGCGCGGCCCCTTCTGAGGGCCGCGCCACCGGGACCGTCGGCGCCGGTGTCCCGGCACGGGAAAGCGCCCGGGTCAGACACGCCCGGGGGCGCCCGGGGCAGGCAGCTCGGGGGCGCCCGGGGCAGGCGGACTGGAGGCTCGGGGCAGGCAGGCTGGGGGCGGCCGGGTCAGGCGGGCTGGGGGCTCGGCGCGTCGGCTTCGAGGAGCAGCCGTCCGAGGGTGGCCCGGGCGCGGGAGACCCGGGAGCGGACCGTGCCGACGGGACAGCCGAGGTGGCCCGCCGCCTCCTCGTATGACAGCCCGACCACTTGGGTCAGCACGAACGCCTCACGGCGTTGTCCGGGCAGCGTCTCCAGGAGGTCGAGCAGGGCCACACCGTCGTCGAAGCCCGGCAGTCCGCACGGTTGGGTGCGTTCCACCACCGTCTGCCAGTCGGCGGCGTCCGCGATCCGGGGGCGGACCGCGGCGCGGCGCAGACTGTCAGCGACCGTGCGACGGGCGATCGACAGCAGCCAGGTACGGGCCGAGGCACGGCCCTCGAAGCGGTGCAGGCTGCCGAACGCCCGCGCGAAGGTGTCTTGGGCGAGGTCGTGGGCGGTCTGGGGATCGCCGCTGAGACGGGCGACGTAGCGCAGCACATCGCCGTGCAGGGCACGGACGAAGTGGTCGGCCGCGTCAGGGTCTCCGCCGCGGGCGGCCAGCGCCCAGGCGGTCGCCGACGCGTCCGCGGCGGCACGATCCGCCCGGGGAGCGGGCAGGACAGAGATCATCAGTGATGTCCTTCTCGGGTCTTCCGGTGCCAGGCCCGCACGGGGGCATGGCTCACCGGCACAGGGGGTGCGGCCGTACGCGAGAGATACGGCGATGCCCGGGGCCGTCAGGAACGTCCTGCTCGCGGCGGCGCGCCGCGCCGAGGCGAGGAGCCTGCTGGAAGACCTGCGCGCGAGCGCCGCAGGAAGTAAGGCGGAGCGGCCCCGGTGGATCCGGCTGTCTCAGAGGACAGCGGCACCCGCGGGCGGCCCCCGGAAGGTGAGGGAACAGCACAGAAGCAGACGCACCGGAGCCGGACAGGCGGCATCGCGGCAGCTGTGCACGGAGGGGCGGCGAAACGGCGTGGGCAGTGCAAGCAGCAGCCGCAGGGGCGCCGCCAGCCAGGCCGCCGCGGCCCGCAGGACACGGAAGACGGCCCGCTCGCCGTAGGCCAGCCACAGCCCGCACAGGGCCGCGGCCAGGAGGTGCGCGGCGAACATGCCGGCCGAGGCGGCACCGCTCATGGCGGCCATGTCGTGCCCGTGCTCGATGCCGGGCATGCCATGGCCCATGTGCGCGGTGGACCCCAGGTGCATCCGGGACATGGAGCCCATGTCCATGGAGGACATAGTCCCCATGGAGCCCATGTTCATAGAGCCCATAGAGCCGGTGTCCATGGCGCTCGTACCCGTCGAGCCGCCGGCGCGGGGCATGGCGGTGGAGGCCGGCACTGGTGCGGAGGCGAGCCTCTGCGCCAGGGAGAAGGTCTCGTGGAGCACTGCCTGCGCGGCGGTCACGACCGCGACGATCACCGTGCGTCCGCGCTCCCGGCCGGCCAGCGACCAGCCGGCCGCGCCGGTCCCGGCCGCGCCCGCGGCCATGGCCCACCAGGGGACGGCGGTCCCCGACATGGTGGCGTGACCGAGGGCGGCGAGCAGCACGCAGGCCACGGCGAACACGCCGGCCCGCACTGCGCGGCACCACCCTCGGACAGTCATAGCCCGCCCATCCTCGCACCCGGCGTCCGGTCGTCGTCAGAGGATACGTATGAGCCCCCACCTCCCAACTCACCGACCGGGACGTGACTCAACTCACCACGGCCACAGGGGAACCCGGGAAGCGCGGCGGACGACTACCGCAACGAACCGAACCCGGCCGTGGCACAGCAGGGTCTCGGGCAGGCGCCGGGTCGGTGCGATGCCCCAGCGGCTGGGCATCGGCGCGGATCGTCGCGGGCTCGGCGGCGGTGTTACTTCGATTCCAGTCGTCCCAGCGGGTGCAAGTCACCGGTGAGGGCGGCCTGGGCCGCTGCCCAGTCGGTGTGGTCGGTGCCGGTGACATGGCGCAGGTAGGCGAGGGTGACCTGCCTGACCAGGGCGACGCGCTCGGGGTTCTCGTCGGTGGTTTCCGCTGCCTCGTAGCCGGAGATGCCGCCGAGGTAGTGCTGGCCGCCGTAGACCGTCAGCAGGCTCTTGCCGCCGCGGCCGAGGGTGTACGGGTCGGTCGTCCAGGACGGTCCCCGGGTGGAGAGCGGAAGCTCGTCCTTGTCACCGGCAACGACGAGTCCGGGTGCGGTGATGTGGGAGAAGTCCTGGTCGCGCAACCAGGGAGTGTGCTGGAGGGCGAAGGGGGTCAGTTCGTCGCCGCCCCTGCCGGCGGTGGCCAGCTGGATACTGGCCATGACCCGGGGGTCGGACATGTCCCGTGCGATGCCGGTCTGCGGGTCCGCGACGCGCAGCCCCACGAGGATGCCCGCGGTCTGGCCGCCGAAGGAGTGTCCGGCCGCGACGACACGGCTGTGGTCCACCCGGCCGGCCAGGCCGGGCACGCACGCCTCCAGGGTGTCGAGTTCGTCGAGGATGCGCTTCATGTCCAGCACGCGGTAGCGCCACAGGTGGGGCCTGCGGGGGTCGTCCGCATCCAGGCGCAGCCTCCTGGAGTCGAGGTGGGTGGCCTGGACGACCACGAAGCCGTGGGAGGCCCAGTGATCGACCAGCGGTGCGTAGCCGTCCAGGTCGGAGCCAAAGCCGTGCGCGAACAGCACGATCGGCAGATCGACGCCGGTGACCGGTGCGCAGACGCGTATGTGCAGGTCCTCGCCGCGCTCGGGTGCGGGCAGTGTGAGCGGCTTCACCGACATGATCGGGGTGGGCCCGGGGCCGCTGAGGTCGGTCGTCCTGTAGGTGGTCATGTGTGTGCTTCTTTCAGGTGGGCGATGAGGCCGCGGGAGTCGGCGCCGGGTTTGCCAGGGGATGCGCCGTAGGGGAGGTCGGCGCCGGACATCGGGCGGGCTCGCTCGTACCGCACGCTCCTTTCGTCCCGGCCCGCGTGCGCCGGGAGACGAACCGTCCGGGAGGGGCGCACGTCCGTTACGCTAAAACCTCACGTTGACGTGAGAGGCAAGGCGTAGGGCGTACGTCATCGGGGAGAGCACATGCGCATCGGAGAACTCGCCGCCCGCACCGGCGTCAGTGTCCGGGCCCTGCGCTACTACGAGGAGCAGAAGCTGCTCGTCGCCGAGCGCAGCACCAGCGGCCAGCGCCACTACCCCGAGAGCGCGATCGAGCAGGTCCAGCTGATCCAGCAGCTGTACGCCGCCGGGCTGTCCAGCAGGACCATCGTGGAACTCATGCCGTGTGTCATCGACGGCCGGGCCACTCCCGACCTGCTCAAGCGGTTGGCGGCGGAGCGCGAGCAGGTCGACCGGCGCATCACCGATCTCACCCATGCCCGGGACCGGCTCGACTCGATCATCACCGCCGCCCACGACAGCGTGCTCACCGGCGCTTCCTGCCGTCATGAAACCACCGCCTAGGAACACCGGGTGTTCGGGGGAAGAGATCACCGAACCGACGCGTTGACGCCCGGGCCGGCCGGTCCGGCTTCGCTGCCCCGGTCACGCGCCGAGGAGGCACCCCGGAGACCGTTCGTCATGCGCGGGAAAGGTGAGGCTCTTTATGGGTGACCCTATTCACCGATGAATGAGCGGGTATCGGCAGGGCCGTCGACGGCGGCCTGGCCGGTGCGGTGCGAGCTGTCATCTGGTACCAGGGCGAGTCGGACAACGGCCTGGACGGCAGACCGACGGCGGCGCAGCACAACGCGAATGTGCGGTCTCTTCTCGCCGACTGGCGGACCGACTTCACCAGCCTCGAACACATCTACGTCGTGCAGATCCGCAAGCACTGCGGGGCGGTCCGCAACGCCGCCGTTGAGTGCTTCCTGAGGGCGGGTCCGCTCCTTTGCTCGGCACGACGTGCCCGGTGCCGAACGTCCACGCCCTGCGGGTTTCGCCGTCGGTCCGGGCCGGGCGGACGGCAAGACCCGGGGGAACGGGCCGACCGGGGGTCAGCGGTAGAGGAGGTAGTGGCGGCGGAGGTCGCGGAACGCCGCCAGCTCACTCGCCCAGGCCCCCGCCACTTCCTCCGCCCCGGCGCCCGCGTCGATCATCGTGCGGACCAGTGTGCTGCCCGTCAGCCGGTCGATGCTGTGGTCGGCTCGCCAGGAGAAGTCGCTCCACACACGCTTCGCGGTCGCCAGGAGCGCCACTCCCGTGTACACGGGGTCGTAGATGTCGCGGTCGCGGACGTGGATCTGTACGCCGCCCACCGTCGTTCCCTGGAACTTCGAGAAGGTGGGGGCGAAGTACGCCTCACGGAACTCCACCCCCGGCAGGCCGAGGGCGCCTGCGGCCTCCGCCCACCGGGCGTCGATGCCTTCGGCCCCGAGCAACTCGAAGGGACGGGTCGTGCCGCGCCCCTCCGACAGGTTGGTGCCCTCGAAGAGACACGTCCCGGGGTACACGAGGGCGGTGTCGGGTGTCGGCATGTTCGGGCTCGGCGGCACCCAGGGCAGACCGGAGGCGTCGTAGAAGTCCGAGCGCCGCCATCCGGACATGAGAACCGTCTCCAGGTGCACCGGAGTCTGCAGGAACTCGCCGTTGAACAACCGTGCCAGCTCCGCGACCGTCATGCCGTGCGCCTGGGCGATGGGCTGCCGGCCGACGAACGACGCGAACTCCTTGTGCAGCACGGGGCCGAGCGGGCCGCGTCCCGTCACCGGGTTGGGCCGGTCCAGGACCACGACGCGCTTGCCCGCGAGCTGCGCGGCCTCCATGCAGTCGTAGAGCGTCCAGATGTACGTGTAGAAGCGCGCGCCCACGTCCTGGATGTCGAACACCACGGTGTCCACTTCGGAGGCGGTGAAGATGTCGGCCAGCGGCCGGCCGTTCTTGAGGTAGGTGTCGTACACCGGCAGGCCCGTCGCCGGGTCGTCGTAGCGGCCCTCCGAGCCGCCTGCCTGCGCGGTTCCGCGGAAGCCGTGCTCGGGGCCGAAGACGGCGACCAGGTTCACCCGGTCGTCCGCGTGCATCACGTCGACGATGTGGCGTACGTCGCGGGTCACACCCGTCGGGTTGGTGACGATGCCGACGCGTTGGCCGTGCAGCAGTGCGTATCCGTCCGCCGTGAGGCGTTCGAAGCCGGTACGCAGTCGGTGGCCGTTGCCCTGCGCCGCGGCGGCCGGAGCGGTGACCGCTCCCATGACGGTCAGCGCCCCCGCGGTGGAGCCGGCGGCCAGCAGATTCCGTCTGGACAGGTACATGATGTGACCTCCGTGTTCTCCGCGACCGCGGTGAACTCATGTGTTTGTCGAGTATCTGAAGAGCAAACGCGGACGTCAACGAGTAACCGTCAGGCTTTAGTTGTCGTCACTTTTTGCCCCCTGTCGGCGCTCGGTGGCTTCGTCGAGGAGTTCCAGCACATGTCGGTAGGGGCGGCCGGTGGCACGGGTCATGCCCATCTCACAGGTGCGGTTGCAGGAGGCGTACGCGTCGTAGGTTCCGGCGGTGATCTCGGCGGCCTGGGCGGCGGTGGCGGCCGCCGTGATCTCCGGGTGGAGCAGACCTCGGTCGCCTGCGAATGCGCAGCAGCCCCAGTTGTCGGGGACGGTGACCTCGTCGCTGACGGCCGCCGCCAGGGTGCGCAACGCGCTCTCGCTGCCCAGGTGCACGGTGGAGCAGGTGGGGTGCAGGGCGAGGGTGCGCAGGCGGCGGGGTTCGGGCAGGGCGGGAAGCAGCTGCTCGGCGGTGAAGACGACGCTGTCGACGAACTTCAGCGACGCGAACCGGGCGCGGTCGGATTCCGGGAGGGCGTCGGGCAGTTGCTCCAGACCATGGGTGCAGGAAGACGCGTCGCAGACCACGGGGAGCCGGCCGTGGTCGCTCGCCTCCCACAGCGCCTGAAGGGTGCGGGCGGCCATGGTCCGGTGTCCGGTGGTGTAGCCCTTGGACTGCCAGGGGGTGCCGCAGCACAGTCCGGCCAGTTCACCGGGCACGGTGACGGGAACGCCGGCCCGTTCGCACAGCCGCAGGAAGGCGGCTGCCGAGCCCGCCGCCCCACCGGGAGCGGCTTCGGGAGCGAACAGGCCGCCGATGCAGGCGGCGAAGAACACCGCGTGGGCGTCGGCCGGGCGCCGGGGCGCGGGACGGGCCGGGCCGCCGCGCGGGATGTCGTCCGCCCAGGCGGGGACCAGTTCCCCCGCTCCGAGCCGGCGGGCCGCGCCGGTGGCGGCGCGCAGTGCGGGGGCGGGCAGGACATGCGCGGTGTTCAGCGCGGCGCGCACGCCTTTGACCGCGGTCGCCCAGTGCCGGGCCGCCGCGTTCCCGGCGCGTTGCGCGACGGGGCCGTGTCGTTCGGCGCGCAGGCGTTTCATGACCGCGCCGGTGTCGATGGCGACCGGGCAGGCGGTGACGCAGAGGCTGTCGGCGGCGCAGCTGTCGACGGCCGCGTAGGTGTAGTCGCTCTCCAGCGCGCGGCGGCGTTCCTCGTCGCCGGCAGCGGTGGCCAGCGCGATCTCCCGCTGCAGGGCGATGCGTTGGCGGGGTGTCGTGGTGGTGTCCGCGGTGGGGCAGACGGGCTCGCAGTAGCCGCACTCGACGCAGGCGTCGAGTGCGGGATCGACCTGCGGGACGCTCTTGAGGCTGCGCAGGTGGGCGGCCGGATCGTCCTCCAGGATCACACCCGGGTTGAGCACGCCGTGCGGGTCGCACAGTCGCTTCAGCTCGCGCATGACGTCGTACAGTTCGTCGCCGTACTGGCGGCGGACGAAGGGGGCCATGGCGCGGCCGGTGCCGTGTTCGGCCTTCAGCGTGCCCCCGGCGTCCAGGACGAGGTCGACCATGGCGTCGGTGAACCGGGCGTAGCGTTCGGTCTCCCTGGCGGAGTCGAAGTCCTGGGTGAGCATGAAGTGGAGGTTGCCGTCGCGGGCGTGGCCGAAGATCACCGCGTCCTGGTAGCCGTGCCGTTCGAAGAGCGCGATGAGTCCCTCGCAGGTGCGGGTGAGCCGTTGCATCGGCACCGCGATGTCCTCCAGGATCGCGGTGGTTCCGGGAGGGCGGGCTCCCGCGACCGCGGTGTACAGGCCCTTGCGCAGGTGCCAGAGCCGGGCCCTGATGCGCGGGTCGCGGACGAGCGAGGTCCCGGTGACGGCGGGCAGACGCTCAAGGACCGGCCGCGCCGCCATCACCGTCTGCTCCAGCAGTTCGGCGCTGTCCTCGGCGAACTCGACCAGCAGCGCCGCGTGTTGCTCCACCCGCAGACCCCGCAGTTCGTCGACCGGGTTCGGGGAGTGCTGCGCCACTCGCAGTGAGGCGGCGTCGAGGAGTTCGGCGGTGCGGGCGCCGGCGGCGAGCAGTGCCGGCAGCGCGTCGGTCGCCTCGGCGAGGCCGGGCAGCACCAGCAGGCCGGTGGCGGTGTGCGGCAGCAGCGGAACGGTGCGGAAGACCGCCTCCCCCACGAAGGCGAGGGTGCCCTCGCTGCCGATCATGAGATGGGCGAGGATGTCGACCGGATCGCTGTGGTCCAGGAACGAGTTGAGCCCGTAGCCCAGGGTGTTCTTCATCGCGAACAGGCGCTCGATGAGAGCGCGGGAGGCGGCGGAGTCGCGGACGCGGTCGCGCAACCGCTGCAGGCCGGCGTGCAGTTCGGGCTCGCGGGCACGCAGAGCCGCGTCGGCGTCGGGGGCCGCCGTGTCGACCACGGTGCCGGAGGGCAGCACGAACTGCAGGGACTCCATGGTGCGGTAGGCGTTGTCCTGGGTGCCGCAGTTCATGCCGCTGGAGTTGTTGGCGACCAGGCCGCCGATGGTGCAGGCGGACTCGCTGGCCGGGTCGGGGCCGATCCGGCGCCCGTAGCGGGCGAGCCGCGCATTGGCCTGACGTACCGTCAGCCCTGGTTGCAGCCGGATGCGCAGGCCCTCGTCGAGGATCTGCGCGCCGCGCCAGTGGCTGCGGACGTCCACGAGGATGCCGCCGCCGCTCGCCTGCCCCGCCAGGCTGGTGCCGCCCGAGCGCAGGGTGAGCGGCAGCCCGGCCGCGCCGGCCCCGGCCATCAGGGCGCCCACCTCGGCCGCCGACGCGGCGCGCACGACGGCGCGCGGTGTGAACAGGTACGGCGAGGCGTCGTGGGCGGCCGCGACTCTGCGCGGCACATCGGTCGTCACCCTGGACGGGTCGCTGACGCACGCGGCGAGGATCGTGGCCAGCGTTGCGTCCCCTTCCGGGGCGGGCGGCGCGGGGACGGTCGGGGTGGAGGGTGTCATGGGTCCTCGATGCCGGGATGGGGTCAGTGCGTGATGCGCAGCAGGCGCGGCGGCTGTGCTGCGGGTTCGCACAGCCGTAGCGGCAGCAGGCCGGGGGTGATGCTGCCGAGGAGTGTGGCACGGCGGGCTCCGGTGCCCGAGGGGAGCGCGCCGGGCAGGCCGTTGACGGTGAGGAAGCCGAGCACGGCGAAGGCCAGGGCCTCCTTGGCGTCGGAGGGCAGGCCCAGGGCGTCGCTGGGGCGGACCGGCACGCCCGGCAGTTCCTCGGTGATCATGCGCATCAGCACCGGGTTGCGGGCGCCGCCGCCGGAGACGATGAGTTCGGTGACGCCGTGTGTGCGGCAGGCGTCCGCGACGGTGACGGCGGTGAGCCGGGTCAGGGTGGCCAGGACGTCGTCGGGGCGGGGCGTGGGTACGGCGTCGAGTGCCCTGTGCAGATAGGGCAGGTGGAAGTGCTCCTTGCCGGTGCTCTTGGGCGCGGGCCTGCGGTAGTAGGGGTCGTCCAGCAGGAAGGCGAGCAGGTCGGGGTCGGTGCGGCCGGCGGCGGCCCTGCGGCCGTCCTCGTCGTAGGCGGCGGCGCCCGCGGTGAAGTGCCGTACGGCGGCGTCCAGGAGGGCGTTGGCCGGTCCCGTGTCGAAGGCCAGGGGGTCGGTGCCGGGGGCGACGACGGTGACGTTGGCGATGCCGCCCAGGTTGAGTGCGGCGGGGGTGCCGGGCAGGGCGCGCAGGAGCAGTGTGTCGGTCATGGCGACCAGTGGGGCGCCCTGACCGCCGGCGGTGACGTCCCGGCTGCGCAGGTCGGAGACGACGGGAAGGCCGGTCGCTTCGGCGATCCAGGCCGGCTGGCCGAGTTGGAGGGTGCCGCGCACGATGCCGTCCTCCACCCAGTGGTGCATGGTCTGGCCGTGCGAGACGACCAGGTCGGCGGCGCCGTCGCACAGTTCGCGCAGGGCGTGTCGGGCGGCGTCGGCGAAGGCCTGGCCGATGCCGGTGTCCAGGGCGCACACGGCCTGGGTGGTGGTGGATGCCGGCGGGAGGGTGGCGGCGATCAGGTCGCGCAGATCGCCGGGGTAGGGCCGGGAGAGGTGACCGAGGGGCCGCAGGTGCAGCTCATCGCCGTTCAGGGTGAGGTCGGCGGCGGCTGCTTCGATGGCGTCGTAGGAGGTGCCCGACATCAGGCCGATCACACGCACGGTGCCTCCTGGCCCGTGTTCCGCCGCGCGGGCGGGGTCGGCTGCGGTTGCTGCATGGCTTCTCCCCAGGGGTGCTGTCGCTGGACGGGGGTGCGGGGGCCGCGTGGAGACGAAGCCGTCGTCGATATGGGTGATGTGGGTCTTCTCGACCGAGAGGGTCATCTTCAGTCTGCTGGCCAGC
>NZ_JBEPAP010000016.1:0-43322 GCF_040298665.1 Streptomyces sp. NPDC001508 | reverse complement strand
GGGCCCGGGGGCGGGGCGCGGGGGGGGGGGGGGGGGGGGGGGGGGGGGGGGGGGGGCCCCGCGGCCGGGGGGGGGGGGGGGGGGGGGGGGGCCCCGCGCCCCCCCCCCCCCCCCACCGGGTCGGCTGCGTGCCTCGTCACTCGGTGCCGACGGCCGCCGCCGCACGGCCGGGTCCGGACCCGCCGTCGCCCGCACCGGCCTCGGTGGCCTCGGGGGCGCGGTGGAACAGGCTCATCAGGCCGCCGACGACCAGGGTGATCACCACGCCGATCGGGACCAGCCACTGGGCGGCGATCGCGGTGGGTACGGTGGCCCCGGCCACGGTGACGTCGATCTTCACCTCGCGCACGATGTAGGTCATGACCGCGATCGTCACCACGAACGCCACGAGGGAGTCGACCTCGTTGGCGCGTCTGACAAGCCGTCCGAGCAGGAACGCGCCGAGGAGCGCGCCGTAGGTGTAGCCGGCGATGGTCAGGCCCGTGAGGTAGACGTTGCCGGTGCTGGTGCTGAAGGCGCAGGCGAACACGGCCATCAGCACCGCCCAGACCAGGGTCATCACCCGGGCGAGTCGGAGCAGGAACTCCTCGGACGGCGTGCCGCGGAAGAAGCTGTGGATGATGTCGGCGACCGTCGAGTTCGACATCGAGTTCAGCGCCGAGGACAGCGAGCCCATCGCCGCGCCGAGGATTCCGGCCACGAGCAGGCCGGAGATCACCACGGGCAGGCCGTGCAGGATGAAGTCCGGGTACAGGTTGTCGGAGCTGGCAAGGCCCAGGTCCTTGAAGCTCTTGCCCTGGTTGTACGACCACAGCAGGGCGCCGACCAGGGAGAACGCGGCGAACTGCACGGTGACGAAGACACCGGAGGCGATCATGGCCTTCTGGCCGTCGCGCAGCGTCCGGGTGGCCAGGATGCGCTGGACGATCAGCTGGTCGGAGCCATGGCTGGCCATCGCGAAGATGGCACCGCCGATGATCGCGGTCGGCAGGGCGAACGGGCTGGTGAGGATGTGGGCGAGCCCGAAGTCGGTGTCGAACAGCCTGAAGTGCCCGGCGTGCAGGGCGTCCGCGTAGCCGGCACCGCCGACGTGGCTGGACAGCACCGCGATGGCGAGGATCGCCCCGCCCAGGTAGAGCCCCATCTGGATGGCGTCGGTCCAGATGACGGCCTTGATGCCGCCGAGATAGGTGTAGACGACGGTGATCACCGTGAGGACGACGATGATGACGCGGTAGCCGGCGTGCACTCCGAACTCGTCGAGCAGCAGCTTGATCGGGATCGCGGAGGCGAACAGCCGCACGCCCTCGGCCAGCAGCCGGGTGAAGACGAAGGTCACCGAGGCGAGCCCCTGCAGCTTGAGCCCGAATCTGTCCCGCAGGTACTGGTAGGCGCTGACGAAACCGCCGCGCTTGTAGAGGGGGATGAGCACGGTGGCCACGACGACGCGGCCGATGACATAGCCCAGGGCGAGTTCGACGTTGCCGAAGGCCTGGCCGCTGTAGGCGCCGCCGGGCACGCTGATGACCGTGAGCACGCTGGTCTCGGTGGCCACCACGGAGAACGACACCGTCCACCACGGCATGTGGCTCTCACCGACGAAATAGTCCTTCGCCGTCTTCTGCCGGCCGGCCAGCCGCAGTCCGATCACCGCGATGGCGACCAGATAGACGACGACCACCACGAGGTCGAGTTGGCGCACGCTCACTCCTAAACAGCGGCCGACGGTGTCGACGGCAGGGTGGGGACGAGGGGTGTCGCCCGTCGTACCCGGGCGACATGGGGTTCATGGGGTGCCGACGCGTCCAGCGCCAGCAGTCCCGCGCCGTCCAGTGGATCCCCGAGCGGGGCCTGGAGCCGGAGGGGGCGCGGGGAGTCGGTCAGGGCCGACCGCAGCGGACCGAGGAGCGGTTCGCCGAGGCCGGTGAGCCCACCGGTGACGGTGACGGCGTCGCCACCGGTTCGACGGGCGGCGGCGAGTACGGTCTCGGCGAGCGCTCCGGCGGCGTCCCGGAGGATCGCGGACGCCGTCGCGTCACCCGCGGCGGCCGCCCGTGCCACGTCCGGGGCGAAGGCCGCGATGCTGCGGGCCTGGTTGCCGTCCCAGCTGATGGCCGAGGGCAGCCGGTCCGCGTCGCCGAAGCGCTCGACGGCGGCGGCCAGCAACGCGGTGTCCGGTCCGCGCCCGTCGTGGGCGCGCAGCGCGGCCCGCAGACCGGCGGCGCCGATCCAGGAGCCGCCGCCCTCGTCACCGAGCCAGGGGCCCCAGCCGTCGACGCGGGCGTACGCCCCGTCGTCCCCGATGCCGACGGCGACGGATCCGGTGCCGATCGCCAGCACCACGCCGGTGCGACCGCCCAGGGCGCCCGCGTGGGCGGTGATCGCGTCACTGGTGACGGCCACCTCGTTGACGGGCAGGTCCTCAAGGAGCCGGACGGCCAGGTCCCGGGCCGCCTCCGGTGCGGTGGCCGCCCCCGCCGCACCGACGCAGACCGTGCCGGGCCGCAGCGAGGGCTCGCGTTCCAGCAGCGGCAGGACGGCGGCGCGCACGGCGGCACGGGCCAGCGCCACTCCGTTCTCGGCGGCGAGCCCGGGAGCCCCGGGCACCTCCTCGGCGGCACGGGAGCGACCGGCGCCGTCGGCCCACACAACGGCACGACAACCGGTCTTGCCCACATCTACCGCTACTGCTGCTGTCATACGGCATGCCTTCGGTCGGGGTAGATCCAGCGCATCGGACGGTCATGGAACGGACGGGGACCGGTGACCGGCGCGGATCGCGGTCCAGCGAGTATCAGAAGGCCGACCTCCCCATGTCAATAACTAACCTCACAGGTTTTTCTTCGTAACTTTTTGACGTACCGGCGCGGCACGGTTAGCGTGTGCCCAGCCACTCAGGAGGGAACAACCCATGGCCCGCCGGGAAACACCCCGCACCGCCACCCAGCCCGCGGAGGACACCTCCCCCGTCGAGACCCTGGCGCGCATCCGCGCGGCACTCCCGTCCCTGGCCCCTGCCGAACGGCGAGTGGCCGACATCGTCCTGGCCGACCCGGCTCAGGCGGCGGAGCTGTCCATCAGCGCGCTCGGCAAGCAGGCCGACACCTCGGTGGCCACGGTGATGCGCTTCTGCCGGGCCGTGGGCATCCCCAACTACCCGCAGCTGCGCCTCGCCCTGGCCGCCGCGGCGGCCCGCGAGCACGCGCTCGGCGGCCGGCGGCCCGTACCGGGCACCGACATCGGCGCCACCGACACACTCGGCGACATCGTCCGCAAGATCATCTACCACGAGGTGCGCGCCCTGGAGGACACCGGGTCCGGACTCGACACCGAGGCGCTGGGCCGGGCCGTCGCCGCGGTGGCCGAGGCCCGCCGTATCGACATATTCGGGATCGGCGCCAGCGCGTTCGTCGGCCAGGACCTGCACCAGAAACTGCACCGCATCGGCCACATGGCCTTCGTCTGGACCGACCGGCACGCCGCCCTGACCGCCACGGCCCTCCTCGGGCCCGGCGATGTCGCCCTGGCCATCTCCCACTCCGGGGAGACCGAGGACACGGTCGAACCGCTCCGGGCCGCCGCCGAACGCGGCGCCACCACCATCGCCCTCACCAACGTGCCGCGCTCCACCCTCGCGCAGAACGCGGAACTCGTCCTGACGACCTGCGCCCGCGAGACACCCTTCCGCTCCGGGGCCACCGTCAGCCGCATCGCCCAACTCGCGCTGATCGACTGCCTGTTCGTCGGCGTCGCCCAGCGATCCTTCGACGCCACGACCACGGCCCTCGAGAAGACCTACGGGGCCGTCCAGCGTCGCCGGCGCCCGCAGGCACAGCGCCGCACACCGGCCGACGACTGACCCCCCGACCCCGTTTCCGCCCAGCCGACACCACCCCCGAAAGGATGCCCGCGCCGTGGACCTGAGCACACTCGGCACCGAGGCTCGTAACGAGCGGACCACCGAACTGGACCGCATGCCGGTCTCCGAACTGCTCTCGGTCATGAACGCCGAGGACCAGACCGTCGCCCTCGCCGTCCGCGACGCCCTCCCGCAGATCGGGGCCGCCGTCGAGGCGGTCACCGAGTCGCTGCGCCGGGGCGGACGGCTCATCTACCTCGGTGCCGGCACCAGCGGCCGCATCGGACTGCTCGACGCCGTCGAGTGCCCCCCGACCTTCGGCACCTCCCCCGAGCAGGTCGTGGGCCTGCTCTCCGGTGGCCCGGGCGCCTTCATCGTGGCGGTCGAGGGAGCCGAGGACGAACCCGCGAGGGCGGTCGACGACCTCGAAAAGATCGGCGTGAACGACGGCGACACGGTCGTCGGGCTCGCCGCCAGCGGCCGTACTCCCTACGTCGTCGGCGGCCTGAAGCACGCCGCGGCCAAGGGCGCCGTCACCGTATCGGTGGCCTGCAACCGCGACGCGGTGGTCAGCCGCTACGCCGACATCCCCATCGAGGTCCCCACCGGCCCCGAGGTGCTCACCGGATCTACCCGGCTCAAGGGCGGCACCGCGGAGAAGATGGTCTGCAACATGCTCTCGACCGCGTCGATGGTGCAGGCCGGCAAGGTCTACGGAAACCTCATGGTCGACGTCAGGGCCAGCAACGAAAAGCTCGTCGACCGGGCCCGGCGCATCGTCGTCGAGGCCACCGGGGCCGACGCCGGCACCGCCGCCGAGGCCCTGCGCGCCGCCGACGGGCACGCCAAGACGGCCATCGTCATGCTGCTCGCCCACTGCACCGCCGAGGAGGCCGCCCGCCGCCTGGACCTGGCGCACGGCGACACACGTACCGCCGTCGGCCGCTCATGACGTCACGGTGAGCCACATCGCCGGTTGAGCACGGCTGTTGTGGATCTGTGACACAACGGCCCTGCAAGCGTGGGGGAACGGTGACGTCAAGGCTCCAGGATGGAGCCCGTGGACACGACGAACCGGTTCCGGGCCGTACGGCTGGGCTTTCTGTGGCGTTTCTCCGGCGTGGGCCCGGGCTGTCTCCTGGGCCTCGTGGTGGCCGTCGTCCTCGGCGCGAGCGGCGCGGTGGATCGGCTGGGCGTCGGTTTCAGTCTGCTGATCGTCGCCGCGGTCGTCCCCGTCGTGGCGCTGCCCGCACCCCGCAGCTTCTGGGTGCGGGCCGACGGCGACGGCCTCACCCTCTCCAGGGCGCTGCTGCGCCGCCGCTACCGCTGGCAGGACATCACGGGCCTGGACATGGCCTTCGGTGAGGACCCCGATTCGGACGCGGCCCGCCTCACGATGCGGCTGCGCCTGACCACCACTCCCTCCGGCGGCCGTGGACCGGTGGTCGGCGTCCTCGGCCTCGGCCCCGGCCATCAGCTGCGGGGCACCGAACCGCGGCAACTCGCGGACCTGTTCACCCTCCTCGCCGCCCACGGTGTCCCCCTCGCCGACTCCGGCTTCGCCGACCGCGTCCTGGCCGCCCACGGCCTCCCCCCGCTCGCCCAGGGCCCTGCCCCGACCGACTGACCGCTCCCCCGCGATCCGCTCCGCCGAGCCGCGCTCCAGGCCGTCGGCGAAGACACCGTCCGCGAGGAACAGCAGGCGCTCGGCCCAGGCTGCGGCCGGGTCGTAGGTAACCATGACGACCGTGGCACCAAGGTGGTCGACGGCGTGCCGGAGCAGTCCGAGCATGTGCCGTCGCGGACTTCGGGCTCCCCGAGGAAGAGGGCGTCGACGCGCTCGCCGCCCCCCAGTACGATGGGTTGGCCCCTCCGTCATCGGATGCCTGACCTTTCCTGCTCCCGGCCGCGGCCATGGCCGCCGGGGGGCGATTCGGGCCGCGGCAGAAGACCTTCGAGACGGTCGGCCGCGGCCCGGCTTCCGCCCGCCGCCCGGAACGAGCGGCCGATCGCCCGCGCCGCGGCACGATATCCGCCCGTCTCGTCCAGGACCGTGCCGACCGCATCGGCGATCCGCCGCGCGTCGGCACGGCCGAAGCGCAGCCGGACGCCCGCGCCCGCGGCGGTGACCTGGCCCGCGACGATGGGCTGGTCGTCCCTGATGGGTGCCACCACCAGGGGGACACCGTGCCACAGCGCCTCACAGACGGTGTTGTGCCCGGCGTGACAGACCACGGCGTCCACCCGGGCGAGCAGCGGCAGTTGGGGCACGTACGGGAGCAACAGGACGTTCTCGCCCGCCCCCGTCACGCTCCCGGCGGGGTCGGCGACGACGGCGCGTACGGTGGGCAGGCCCGACAGCGCCTGGACCGCGGCGTTCAGGAACGGCCCGCTCGCGTCCATGTTGGCGGTGCCCAGACTGACGAGGACGGTGCGCTCGGCCCCGTCGAGCCATTCCCAGGGAAAGCCGGCCGACGCCGGGCGGTCGGTGACGGACGGTCCCACGAGCCACACGTGTTCGGGCAGTTCGACCGGGCCGAGCAGGGCGCTGGTGGTGTAGGCGAGGACACCGTGCGGGGACATCCTCGGGTCGGCTGTGCCCTTCCCGTCCGCGATCCGGCCGCGCAGCGCCTCAAGGAGGCCGTCCAGCCAGGCCGCCACCTTGGGCATGCCCGCGAGCGGGTCGACCAGTTCGGCCGAGGTGGTCGCGGAGGTGACCCAGGTCAGCCCCAGCGACTCGGCGACGATGCCGCCCGCGACGGTCTGCTGGTCGGCGATCACGATGTCCGGACCGAACTCCTCGATGGCCGTGCGTATGCGGGGGGCCATATGGTCGGCGAGCGGGATCAGGAAGCGCTCCCACAGGAACTGGAAGGCCGCGGGTCCCTTCAGGTCGGCGGTCCGGCCCGCGAACTCCCCGACGTCGTCCGGCTCCGGATCGCACGGCACACAAGGAAACACATGTGCGTTCGGTCCGGCCAGACGGCGCACCAGGTCGGCGGGTCCGGCCCAGGCGATGTCGTGGCCCCGCGCGGCGAGCACGGCCGCGGTGCCGACCGCCGGGTTGACATGGCCGACCAGGGGCGGCACGACGAAGAGGAACCGGCTCATCTAGCCCGCCTCCACAGGTGTGTGGATGTCGTCCTCAAGCCAGCCCAGGATCAGGTCGGCCGTCTCTTTCGTGCGCTCCACGAGCACCGAGTGCCCCTGGTCGGGCAGGACGACGGTACGGCAGTGTGCCAGTGTGGCGGCCAAGTGGCTTGCCTGGACGGAGAGTTTGGAGTCGGCGCCGTACAGGGCGAAGACGGGGCAGCGGATGTCGGCGAGTTCGTCGCCGAGGACGCGGCTGCGCGGGATGTCCTCGCCCAGCGTGGTGTTGTCCAGGATCCGTCCGGCGAGTTGGAAGGGGCGCGCGTTGCGCTCGGGGTCCTCGGCGAGCCAGGTGCGGACCTCCTTGACCACCAGGCCGCCCTCTTCGCCGGTGAGGCCGTCGGCCATCTTCTCGGCCCATGACTTCACCGGCGGCTCGGACTCGATGGCGACGACGGACCGGACGCGGTCGGGCCTGGCGGCGGCCAGTCCGTAGGCGATGGCGCCGCCGAAGGAGTTGCCCACGACATGCGCCGGGCGGTCCTCCCCGAGGGCGTCGAGGAGTCCGTCCAGGTCCGAGACGAAGTCCTCCAGGCGGTAGCCCACGGCCGGCCGGCTGGTCCGTCCGTGCCCCCGCAGGTCGTACATGAGGACGTCCATGCCCCGTTCGGCGAAGGCCGGCCCGAGCGAGAAGTAGTAGCTCGCCAGGCTGTCGATGAGCAGACCGTGGACCAGCACCACCAGCGGCGGCGGGCCTTCGTCCGGCGGACCGGCCGCGGACATGCGCTGCACGTGGACGTCGAGTTCGCCGACGCGGATCATCGTCATGCGCGGGCCGCCTCGGCGGTGGGTGCGGCGGCCAGGGAGGCAAGGACATGGCGCACCAGGTCACCCACGGTCAGCGCGATGATCTCCTCAAGTCCGCGGTCCGCGATGAAGGCGGCGAAGTTGACGGTGTCGCCGTAGTGTGCGCGCAGTGCCGTGGAGAGCGTGACCAGGTCGATGCTCTCCATGTCGAGGTCGTCGTGGAACCGGGTGGTCATGGTGATCTCGGCGTCGGTGAACTCGTCCTCGTCGAGCACCTCGCGCAGCATGCCGGTCACCTCGTCCAGCACGGTCGGTTCGGTCGGGGCGGGCGCCGTGGCGCCGTGGTCTTCAGCGGTCATCGTCGCTCTCCTCATCGGGGGTGGTCGTCCAGCCGACGACGTACTTCCTCGGGGGCAGTCCGGGCGGGCTGCCGACCGTCCGGTGCCGGACGCGGTAGGTCTCGCCGCCGGTGCGGACGGTCAGTGCCGTGCCGGTGGCGGCGTCGATCTCGAACTTCTTCGGGGCTCCGGCCAGACCGGTGCCGCGGGCCTTGCCGACGGCCTCCTTGGCGGTCCAGAAGCGGGTGAACCACAGGGCCTCGGGTTCGCCGCTCTCGCGGACGAGTGAGGCGAGCAGGTCCCGCTCCCGGGCGCCGAGCGCCGCCTCCAGGGTCGCGTCCGGACGTTCTGTGACCTCCTCGATGTCGATCCCGCAGGGGCCGCGCCGGGCGATCGCGACCGCGGCCTCTGCCCGGTGCGCGAGGGAGACGTGGAGGTCGGGGAGGGTACGGCCGTATGCGCCGGTGAGGTACGGGCGGCCTGCGGGGTCGTTGGCGACCCGTAGTTCCGAGGGAAAGATCCCGCCGCTTCCGGCGTCCCAAAGCCGCCGGCGTACCGCGTCCTTGACGGCGATCCGGCCGAGCAGCCACTGGCGCCGGCCGCGGGGGGCGTGCGCTTCGTAGGCGCTGCGTTCCTCGTCTGCCAGCATGTTCCGCATGATCAGCTCGCGGGAGGCCAGGTCGGGCCAGCGTTCATGCACGAGGACCCAGCCGCCGGGCTGCGGCTCGGACAGGGTGTGGTGTTCCGGTTCGCGGTCCACCCGGCGGATCCGCGGATCGCTGTCGAAACGGCGGTCGAGCCAGCCACGGAACTCGGCCCAGACACGGCCCCGTCGGACCAGTTGCATGTCGGCTTCGAGTGCGGTGTCGGTGACGGAGACGATCCGGACCAGGCAGTCCAGCCGTTCGCCCGGCGCCGGGTGCGCGCCATAGAAGCGGATCTCGCGCACTCCGACGGGGAAGACGATGGTGCGGGTGGGCAGTTGGGACATGATCCAGTAGCCGAGCAGCTGGCCGACGTTGTCCAGCAGGGCCCCCGGGGCGGGAGGGGTGGTGATGACTCCTCGGACATGCGCGTCGCCGATCGCGGTCAGTTCGGTGACGCCCTGGAAGCGCGGGCCGTGGAACATCCAGCGCCTGGTGTACAGCTCACGGGCCGTCAGGTCACAGGGCCTTTCCTTGTCCTGGGGAAAGGTCCAGGGGGTGGGGGGCAGGGGAGCGTGGTCCCGCGCGAGTTCGACGGTGGCCCGGGCGTACGGGCCGAGGGTGGCCGCCACCCGGGTCACGCCCGACGGGTGCGCGGGTTCGGGGGTGGCATGGACGGGAATGTCCACCGCGGGGACGGCGGTGATCCACCGGTTGAGCCTTACGTCGTGGACGGCCACCGCGCGCAGCCCGGGTGCCGCCCGTTCGGCGAACGCCATCAGGTGTCCGATGACGGTGGCGCCGGGTACGACGGGCCAGCGGTCCGCGGGAGCGGCCTGCGGTGGTTGCTTGAAGAAGCAGTGGTCGAGGAGATACGGCATGGTGTCGATCGAGACCCGCAGGGAGGTCCGCAGTTCGCCCGGGACGGCCGATGGCGGGCCGGCGGGAGGTCCGGCCGACCGGGGCGCGGGAAGTGACGGGGCAGTCCGGGGCACGGGAAGTGACGGAACAGTCCGGGACGAGGGAGGCGACGCGGCGGTGCGGGACGCGGGAGATGACGCGGCGGTCCGGGGCGCGGTGATTCCCGGGCGGCTGTGACGGCTCGCGGTGAGCACGTCCGCCGCGAGCGCCGTGGCGTCGTCGAGCAGCGCGGAGAACTCGGCGGCCAGCGGGTCCTCGGCGGCGCGGGCGGCGAGGGCGGAGGGCCGCGCGCCGTCCGCGGCCCGGCGCGGCCCGGCCAGGGCGGCACCGACCGCCGTACGAGTGGACTGGTCGAGGGAGATCAGCGCGCCGCCGAGATCGAGCCGGACCGGGCGGTGCGCGGCCTTGCGCACGGCGGTGGGGCGGAGCGCGGTCGTGTCCGGTTCGGCTCCCTCGGCCCACAAGGCAGTGGCCACACGCAGCAGTTGGGGGAGGCCGGAGCGGTGCGGGGAATGGGCGGCGACCACGAGGTGGTCGAGGCCGCGCAGGGTGTCCCCGATCAGCGAGCCGACCTGGCCGGCTCCGAGTTGGACGAAGGCGCGGAACCCGTCCGCGTACATGTCCTCGATCAACAGGCGGAAACGGACCGGTTCGAGGAGGTGCCGCACGAACAACTCACGTACGTCCTCCGGCCGCGAGGGGTACTCCCGCACCGTGGTGGCGGACCAGACCGGCAGCCGCGCGGGGTGCAGGGTGAAGCTGTCCGCCGCCTTCCGGATCGGGTCCAGATAGGGCTGGAGCATGGGGGTGTGGAAGCCTGACCGGAACGGCAGGACCTGTGAGATCGCGCCCCGTTCGCGAAAGCGCTCGACGAAGGCGTCGACCGCGGTCGACGGGCCGCAGATCATCGACTGGTGGGGGGCGTTGTCGTGCGAGAGCACCACCTGGGTCTGCCCTCGCAGGGTTTCCATGACGTGATCGGCGGGCGCACCGATCACGGCGAAGGCCAGGCCCGGCACCCGTAGCGCGTCCGGATCGAACGAGGCGAGGAAGGCGTCGACCTCCTCCTGGGCGTGGATCCCGGCGACGGCCATGGCGGTCCACTCGCCGAGGCTGTGTCCGGCGAGTGCGTCGGGCACGACGTCCATCCGCTCCAGTGCGGTGTGCAGGAGGCGGCCGAGCTGGAACACGCCGGTGCCCTGGCGGCCGATGTCACCGATCGTGACATCGGTGCCGGAAAGCGACCAGGACAGACCGAAGTGGCGTGCGACATCGTCGCAGTTGGCGTCGAAGTCGGCTTCGAGCCCGGGAAAGACGAAGGCGAGACGGCCACCGGCGTCGCCCAGCAGCGGTTCGGGGACGAACCACAGGTCGTTCCTGCCGCGCCACGGCCGGCCTCGGTCGACCGCCTTGCGGGCCAGCGCCAGCCGTCTGGCCGTCGGGTCCACCACGCCGAGCCGGACCGGGCCGGCCGGACCGGGACCGGGACCGGTCACGTCCGACGCCAAGGCGAGGAGGTCGCCGTCATCGCGGTCCAGCATGCGGGCCAGTTCGACGGGTGACCCGGCTGCCAGCCGCAGCACCCGTTCGGGCTCGCGCACCACGGCCGCGCCGCCACCGGTGCCGGACACGACAGGGACCGAGGCGGGCTGTTCCAGGACGACATGCGCGTTGATGCCGCCGAATCCGAAGGCGTTCACCGCGGCACGGCGTACGGGACCGTGGGTGTCGGTCTCCCACGGAACCGCGGCGGCCACGGTGGTGAAGCGGGTACGGGCGAGTGCCGGGTGCGGGTCGTCGCAGTGCAGGGTCGGCGGGAGGACGCCATGGTGCACGGCGAGCGCGGCCTTGATGAGCCCGGCGATCCCCGCGGCCGGCATGGTGTGGCCGATCATGGACTTCACCGAGCCGATCACGCCTCGGGGAGCGTTGCCCGGCGGGCCGAAGACCGCGGCGACCGTCTCCAGTTCGGCGCTGTCCCCCGCCGGGGTGGCGGTGCCGTGGGCTTCGAGCAGCCCGAGGGAGCCGGGCTCGGCCGGGTCCCGGCCGGCACCGCGCCACGCTTCGCGGATCGCCTCGGCCTGACCCGCGGAGTCGGGGCTGAACAGACTGCCGGTGCGGCCGTCGCCCGCGACGCCGGTGCCGGTGATCACGGCGTAGATCCGGTCGCCGTCGCGCTCGGCGTCGGCGAGCCGTTTCAGCACCACCACACCGGTGCCCTCGCCGATGAGCACCCCATCGGCGTCCCGGTGGAACGGCCGGATGCGCTCGCTGCGGGACAGGGCACCGAGCTGGGAGAACACGCTCCACAGCGTGATGTCGTGGCAGTGGTGGACTCCCCCGGCCAGGACGACGTCGCAGCGGCCGCTCTCCAGCTCACGGGCCGCCTGGTCGACCGCGATGAGCGAGGAGGCGCACGCGGCGTCCACCGTGTAGGCGGGCCCCCGCAGGTCCAGCCGGTTGGCCAGCCGGGAGGCGGCCAGGTTGGGCACGAGGCCGATGGCCGACTCCGGTGCCTCGGGGCCCAGTTGGCCGGTGAAGGCGCGGTGTACCTCCTCAAGGCGCTCTTCGGCGAGGTCCGGCAGGATTTCCCGCAGTGTGCGCACGAGCTGACCGGCGGTGCGCACCCGCTGGTCCAGGCGGACCAGGCCGGGGGTGAGATACCCGCCGCGGCCCAGGATCACTCCGGTGCGGCGGCGGTCGGCGAAGAGCCGGTCGGCGCCGCCCGCGTCCTGGACCGCCTGGGACGCCACCCGTAGCGCGATCAGTTGGTCGGGCTCGGTGGCCTGCACGGAGGCGGGCATGACGCCGAAGGCCGTGACGTCCACGTCGGCCAGATCGTCGACGAAACCTCCGCGGCGGCAATAGACACGGTCGGCACGGCGTTCGGCGTCCGGGGCGTAGTACTCGGCGTCCCAGCGGGCCGCGGGGACCTCGGTGATCGCGTCGACGCCGTGGACGAGGTTGTGCCAGTACGTGTCGAGATCGGGGGCGCCCGGGAAGAGCGCCGCCATTCCGACGATGGCGATCGGGCTCCTTCCGGGCATCGCGGCGGTCACCAGCCCGACGCGGTGTAGACGACGGCGGTGCTCTCCCGCGGGCCCCAGGCCAGCTCGCGCAGCAGGCTGATGGCGCCCTCGTCGGGGTCGATGAGGCGGATCCCGCGTGCCGCGTAGCTGCGCATCAGTTCCGGGGTGACCATGCCGTCGTTGGTGCCGGTGGGCGCCCACGGGCCCCAGTGCACGGTCAGCCCGCGACGGCCGGCCTCCTCGCCCCAGGCCCGGCCGATGGCTTCGAGGGCGTCGTTGGCGGCGGCGTAGTCGCTCTGGCCGCGGTTGCCCAGGGTGGCCGCGATGCTGCCGAACAGCACCGCGAGCCGGGGGCCGTTCGAGAGTGAGCCGACGGCGTCGAGCACGGTCCTCGCACCGTCGGTCTTGGTGCTGAAGACCCGGTGGAAGGAGTCAGGGGACTTCTCGGCGAACAGCTTGTCCTCGATCACACCGGCCGCGTAGACGACCGCGTCGAGTCTGCCGTGTTCGGTATGCACGTTCTTCACGGCGCGGTGCACGGCCTCGGTGTCGAGCACGTCCACGCAGTGGTAGCGCACGCGGCTGCCCAGCCGGGTGAGTCGGTGGACGGTGTCGCGGACCTCGCGCTCGGCCTTGATCCGCCCGATCTCCCGCTCGACCTGGGCCGGGGCCTTCAGGCCGCCCGCGATGAGTTCGGCGCGCAGTTCGGCGTCGGTGGTGGCGGCCGCCCCGAGCATGTCGTCCGGGGAGGGCGACGGCGTACGGCCGAAGAGTTCCAGGCGGCAGCGGGCGGCGGTGGCGAGCGCGGTGGCGAACCGGGCGGTGATGCCCCGTGCCCCGCCGACCAGGAGCACCACCGACTCGTGGTCGAGTCCGAGAGCCGCGGCCTCGGCGGCACCGTCGTCGCCGGGCCCGGCTCCGGCGCTGCCCAGGACGGCGCGGTCGGTCTCGGTCATCCGCAGCCCGCGGCGGGTGTCCTGCGTGCGCAGCACGACCGGTTCACGGTCTGCGGAGGTCAGCTCCCCTACGATCGCTTCGGCCGCGGCGGACGGGTCCGCTCCGGCGGGCTGTTCGATGACACGGACGAGGGTCTGCGGGTACTCCCGGGACAGCGAGCGGAACAGCCCGCGCAGTCCCTCGGCGGCGCCGACGGCCAGCATCCAGCGTGGGCCGGCGGCCAGTGCGGACTGGTAGAGGGGGACGGCGCCGGGCAGCACCGGCTCGTGGGCCGGGCCGCCGTCCGGGGCGACGAGGTGGATCAGGCCGTCGAAGCGGACGGCATCGGGTATCCCGGTGGCGGTCACCGCGCAGGCACCACAGGCGTCGAGCCGTTTGGCGACGGCCACCGCGAGCGCGCCTTCGCCGATCACCAGGAAGGTGCGTCCGGCGAGTTCGGCGGGCTCCGCGACGGCGGGCGCGAGGTCGAACTCCGTCATCACCAGTCGTTGGGGAGCCGTGACGTGCGCTTCGGCGTCAGCGGGCGGCGCGGCCGGCTCGGCCGCGATGGGCCCGGCGGCAGCGGGCTGCGTCGGTGAGGTGTCGTCCTGCCGCGCGGCGACGATCAGTTCGGCGATGCCCGCCGCCGTGCGCGCCCTGGACAGTTCCTCCATGTCGACGCCGTCGGCGGCGGGCAGGTGGAGGCGTCTGGCGAGCTGCCCGGCGATCTCGGCACGTTTGATGGAGTCGACGCTCAGGTCGGCCTCCAGGTCCAGATCGGGCTCGATCATGTCAGCCGGGTAGCCGGTTCGTTCGCCGATCACGTCCAGGACGGCCGCCAGGATCGCGTCCGCGGTCAGCTCGGTGGGCGCCGGGTCCGGTGCGGGCTGCGCGGCGGCGGGCTCGGTCGCCGCCGCCTCGGCGGGTGCCGCGGGCACGGGGAGCACCGTCGCGGTCAGCTCCTGGGGCGCGTACCGCGCGGGCAGCGGTCCTGACCTGACAGCGGGGTCGGCACCGAGGTAGCCGAGCAGGACGTCACGCTGAACGGCCAGCATCTCCCGGCTGGTGCGCAGGAATTCACTGATGAGGGCCTCGCTGCCGGTCCCCGCCGCATCGTGGGCAGAGTCGGTGCCGAGCATGTGTCCATGGTCTTCGTGTCTGCCGGAACGGGTGGTCACCAGGGCCTCCGAGATGCGCTGGGCGGCGTGCAGGGCGGTGGCGGCGATGGCGCCGTCGGCGGTGCGTACGAGGTGGCCGTCGACGGTCCAGCCGGCGCGCCTGGGGCGAGGGGTCCGAGCGGCGTCGACCGCGTCGCGGCCCTGGAACAGCCACCCGGTGCGTACGTCGGCTCCGGCGACGGCGAGTTCGGCGAGCGCGGCGAGGAAGCCGGTCAGGCCCGTGCCGTACCGGGCCTCCAGGGTGACGGTGCGGTGCGGGCGGTCGCCGAGGATCTCGGTGACCTGCCGGGTGAGCACCGCGCCGGGGCCCGCCTCGACGAAGATCCGGGCCCCTGCCTCGTACATGGCCTCGATCTGCTCGACGAAACGGACCGGCGACCCGATCTGGGCGGCCAGTTCCGCGCGTATCGCCTCGGGGGCGGTGGGATAGACCGCGGCGGTGCGGTTGGACCACACCCGGATCGACGGCGCTTTCAGCGGCACGGATGCGAGGGTCGCCGCGAAGGTGTCGCCCGCGGCGGCGACCACGTCGCTGTGGAAGGCGCAGGCGACAGGGATCCGTTTCGCCTTCAGTCCCTGTGCGCGCAGCCGCTCGACGGCCGTCTCCACCTCGTCGGTGGGGCCGGATATGACCGTCTGGCGGGGTGAGTTGTGGTTGGCGACGACGACGGAGTCGGCAGCGCCCGCCTTTTCGAGGGCGGCGGTGACCTGCGATGCCGAGGCGATGACCGCGGCCATGGTGCCGGGGTCGTCGCCGGCGGCGGCGAGCACGGAGTCGGCGCGTGCCCTGCTGCACCACAGCAGTTCCTCGGGACCGAGGACGCCGGCCGCGGCGAGGGCGGCGAGTTCGCCGTAGCTGTGTCCGGCCGTCATCGCCGGGCGGATGCCGGCCCGGCCGAACAGATGGTGGGCGGCGAGTCCGGTGATGCCGAGCGCGGGCTGGGCGACGCGGGTGTCGGTGACACGGTCGGCCTGGGCCTGGCGTCCGGCCTCGTCGAAGCAGGCGGGTGGGAACAGGGCCGCCGCGGCCGGCTCGTCGAGGCGCAGGAGACGCTGGAGTTCGGGAAAGGAGACGAACAGGTCGGCGAGCATGCCGGGACGTTGGCTGCCCTGCCCGGGGAAGAGGAAGGCGATCTCGCCCGGTTCGGTGCCGTCCGCGAGATGGATGCCGTCGTCGGGGGCGTGATCGCCGTCGACGGCCCGGCGCAGCGCTACCGTCAACTCCGGTACGGAGGAGGCCAGTACGGCGATATGGGTGGGCAGGCCGCGCACAGCCGCGAGGTCGGCGCGTCGGGAGGCGGCCAGGGCGAGGTCCCGCAGCCGGGGCGGCTGGTGGGCGGTGTGGTCGGCCTCGGCAAGGGCGAGGATTTCCCGAGCGGTCTCGGCGGCGGCCTCTCGGTCGGCGCCGCGGAAGGTGAACAGTTCGACGGGCCACTCGTCGCGGGCGTGGACGGCTGGGGCGTCGTCGTCGTGGGCGCGCAGGACGACATGGAAATTGGTGCCGCCGAAGCCGAAGGCGCTGACGCCGGCGACGCGTTCGGCGGGCGGCACGGGCCAGGGCCTGGCCCGGGTGTGGAAGGCGAAGGGGCTGGTGTGTTCGTCCCAGGCGGGGTTCGGCTGCCGCAGGTGCAGCGTGGGAGGTTTGACGCCGTGATGCAGCGCGAGCGTTGTCTTGATCAGTCCGGCGAGGCCGGCCGCGCACTTGGTGTGACCGATCTGGGACTTCACCGAGCCCAGGGCGCAGCCGCCGGGGTCCGCCCCGGCCTGGGTGAAGATCTCGGTCAGGGCGCCCAGTTCGGTGCGGTCGCCGACGACGGTACCGGTGCCGTGGGCCTCGACCATGCCGACCTCGGCCGGTGAGATCCCGGCGTTTCGGTAGGCCCGGGTGAGGGCCCTGCGCTGGCCGTCGGCGTTCGGCGCGGTGAGGCCGAGGGCCCGGCCGTCGCTGGAGCTGCCGACGCCCTTGACGACGGCGTAGATCCGGTCGCCGTCCCGTTCTGCGTCGGCGAGTCGTTTGAGGACCACGCAGGCCACGCCCTCGCCGAGCGCGATGCCGTCGCCGGAGCGGTCGAAGGGCGCGGAACGGCCGGAGGGGGACAGGGCGTGCGCCGAGGCGAACAGCAGATAGTCGTTGATGCCGTTGTGCAGGTCGGCGCCGCCGCACAGCACCAGGTCGCTGGTGCCGGCCGTGAGTTCTTTGCAGGCCACGTCGACCGCGGCGAGGGAGGAGGCACAGGCGGCGTCGACCGTGTAGTTGGCCCCTCCCAGATCGAGGCGGTTGGCGATCCGCCCGGCGATGACGTTGGCGAGGATCCCGGGGAAGGAGTCCTCGGTCAGGCGCGGCAGCTGGGCGTCCAGCTCGGGCGGAAGCTGTCCGATGTAGGACGGCAGGACCGTGCGGAGCGTCATGCCGTTCGAGAGGTCGCTTCCCGCCTCGGCCCCGAACACCACGCAGGCGCGGTCCCGTGGGAAGGGACGGTCGGCGTAGCCGGCGTCGGCGAGCGCGCGTCGTGCCACATCGAGGGCAAGGAGCTGGACGGGTTCGATACTCGGCAAGGAGGCGGGCGGGATGCCGTAGTCCAGGGGTTCGAAGGGGATCTCGGGCAGGAAGCCGCCCCAGCGTGAGGGGGTGTGTTCCCCCGTCCCGTCCTCCGCGTAGTAGAGGGAGGGGTCCCAGCGGGTGGCGGGCACCTCGGTGACGGCATCGGTGCCGGACAGCACGTTCCCCCAGAAGGACGCCACGTCGGGTGCCTTGGGGAAGACACAGGCCATCCCGACGATGGCGATGTCCAGTGGCGCGCCGGCGGGGGTCGGCTCGGTCGGTCCGGTGCCGAGGGCAGCCCGGCGCCGGTCGAGGAAGGTCTGCGCGCCGGTGGTGACCGAGGTGTGCAGCGCCGCGACGGTGGTGACCTTCGACCGCAGGACGGCGACTTGCCCGGCCATGAACATGCCCTCGGAGAGCTGCCGGTCCTCGTCGACCTCGCGCAGTTCGTCATCGACACGTTCGATCCCCTTGCTCGCCACCCGCAGCCGGCCGACGTTGAGTCGCTCCAGCCGCTCCCATGCCTCGCGACGGGGTACGTCATCGGCCCGCAGCCGCTCCTTGACGGCCGCGAACTCGTCGGTGAAGGGGCTGCGCACACAGCGGGTGGCGTGGCCGGGGGCGGTTTCCAGCAGTTCGGTGCGCTCGGCGTCGATCATCTGCCGCTGGAAGAGCGGCTGTATCGCGCCTGCCGTGACGGCCTCCTCCGTGAAGAGGTAGGCGGTGCCCATGAGGACTCCGGTCGCGGTGCCCCGCGCGGCCAGGGGTGCGGTCATGGCGGCGACCATGGCCGCGGACCGCTCGTCGTGCACGCCGCCGGCGAACAGCAGTTGGAGTTCGGCGGCGACGTCCTCACCGGCGGCCGCGAGGAAGTCGTCCACCACGTCGAGCTGCGCCTGCCACAGTGCGAAGCCGGCGCGGGGGCCGATGTGGCCGCCGCACTCGGAGCCTTCGAAGACGAACTTGCGTGCGCCGGCTTCGAGGTACTGGCGCAGCAACCCGGGCGAGGGCACATGCAGAAAGGTCGAGATGCCGACCTCTTCGAGAGCGAGGGCCTGCGCGGGGCGGCCGCCGGCGATGATGGCGTGCGAGGGACGGACCTCCCGGATGACCTTCAGCTGGGCCTCCTTGACCTCCTCGTCGGCGAAGCCGAGGACGCCGACGCCCCAGGGCGCGTCGCCCAGGGTGTCCCGGGTCTCCTCCAGCACCGCGCGGGTCCGCTCCGCGCCGGACACGGCGAGCGCGATGAACGGTAAGGCGCCCTCGGCGGCCACGGCGGCGGCGAACGCCGCCTGGTCGCTCACCCGTGTCATCGGCCCCTGGACCACCGGGAGTCGAGTGCCGAGAGCGCGGCTGCCCAGGCTGTCCGGGCCGAGTGCGGGCACGTCGGCGGCGAGCGCGTCGCTCACCGCCGCGCGTATGCCGCGGATCGCCGCTCCCAGCGTGCCCCAGCGCTGTTGGAAGCGGACCGGCAGGAACGCGTCCTGGCCGATCTCCAGCGGGGCGGCGGCGCCGTCCGCGCCGGGGACACGTCGCCGCAGCACACGCAGACCGTCCTCGACCACGGTCTCCGAGCCGTCGAGTCCGCTGAGCACGCTGGTGATCTCGGCGGGAAGTTCCGCCTCGGCGAGCAGCGCGGTCTGGGTGTCGAGGACCACACCGGCGGCGCCTCCGGCGACCGCCGCCGCCGCGGTGTACGCGCCGATCCCGCCGCAGGCCCACACCGGCAGCCCGTGGGCCTTGTCCGCGAGCAGCTGCTGCAGCAGTACGAACGTGCTCAACTCGCCTACTCTGCCGCCGGCTTCATGGCCGCGGGCGATCAGGCCGTCGACCCCGGCCGCCACGGCGGCTCGCGCCTGTGAGGCGGAGGTCACTTCGGCCAGCACGCGGCGACCGGGGAAGTCGGCGGCGGTCGCCGCCGCCCCGGCGGCGAGGACCACGGTGTGGACGCAGGCAGGAAGGTCCGGCGCGGGGATGTCGTGCCCCGCGCCCAGCCGTACGCCGAACCCGGAGCGTGACCACTCGGCGGCCAGGACCAACTGCTCACGGCCGGCCCGGGCATCGCCCGTCAGATCGAGTACTCCCAGTCCGCCCGCTCGTGCGGCGACCGCGGTGAACCGTGCCGACGCGACACCGAACGGATGCACTACGAGGACCAGATCTGATGTCGTGGACATGCCATCACCAGCTCCGACGCAGGGCGTGCGCATGAAAACACTCCAGGGGACGAGGAGGCGCGCGAAATCCACTGTCCAGAAACGACGCCAGTCACCCTCTTCGCCAGGCACGCGAAGGCACCCCGGACCTGAACCGGCCCCGAGAAGAGGAGCGAGCTGCCGCGAATCAAGCGCCTCAGAAGCGTGTGGGGGTAAGGCGTTCGAGGGGCGAGCAGCCGCGATCGTACTACGGAGTACGGCAATCCTCTCGACTTTCTCGGTTACGAATTGACATCGACGGATCGATCACCCAGAGCTGATCGACATGAATAAGCGTTCATCATTCACCTATTCAAATTCCCGGCAACGCGCGGGATAGCCGCCGGGCACCCGACGCACCATAGAGGCGGCCACCACATAAACCCCATCACCCCTGGCTGACAGACCCATACCGAGAAGGCGTCAGTGACGTGACTATTCCCCTACGCCGACCGTCACCCCGAACCATCGAGCAGAATCCGGGAGTCGTCGCGCATTTCCGATTGACGCGCACACGCCAGTGAGGATTCGGTCCGTGGAATTAGCCCGCAGAAGACTTTTCCATGCCCAGCCTGCCCGAAAAGGCGCGATGAGGATTCCCAGGACATTCACGCGGGCTGAGCGGAGTCCCACGTGAGCAATGCCCCAGCCAGGTCTTCCAGCACCCTCACACCTTCCAGGAGTGAAACATGCGCTCGTCAAGAGCACGCCGCCGCCTCGCGTCGCTTTCCCTTGCGGTGGCCGCCGCCTGCCTCGCGGTCACGGCTGCCCCGGGTGCGTACGCCGCGGACGTCGAGCCGGCCGCCGCCGGAAAGTATGTGGCACTCGGCGACTCGTACGCCGTCGGGCCCGGCACACGTGAATACGACAACCCTGACGACCCATGTCGTCGTGGCCCGTCCACATACTCCCGGTTATGGGCCCAGCAGCACCCCTCGTACTCCTTCGTGGAGGCGTCGTGTTCCGGGGCGACCACCGCAGACCTCACAAGCCAACAGGTGCCGCAACTCACCGCGGACACCACACTGGTGACGGTGCATGTGGGCGGCAACGACGTCGGCTTCGTCGATGTGCTGAAGAACTGCATCCTCACCATCGACGACGACGACTGCATCGCCGGGGTGAACACCGCGAAGGCCGTCGCGACCAGCAGTCTGCCGGGCGGCCTGGCGAGCACATACGCGGCGATCCGGGCGAAGGCACCGAACGCCACGGTCGTGGTGGTGGGTTATCCCCGGCTGTACACGATCGGCGGCAATTGCGGGATTCTCGGGCTGAGCGACCGGGAGCGGACGGCACTCAACTCGGCCGCCGACACCCTGGCCTCGGTCATGGCGGCCGAGGCCGCGAAGGCCGGGTTCGTCTTCCTCGACCCGCGTGCCGCGTTCGACCCGCACACCATCTGCTCCAACGGCCCGGTCTGGGTGACGAGCCTGGAGTGGGACAAGATCAACGAGTCCTACCACCCCAACAAGGCCGGGCACCGCGACGGATACCTGGCGTTGCTGGACGCGTTCACGGGCTGATCGCGCCCGGCTGTTCAGGGTTGCGGACACCCAGCGGGGGCGTGACTCCTGCGGCACGACTGCCGGCCTCGGATCACCGGCTTTCGCGCCGCCCCAGCCCTCGTCCGCCGACCCGATCCGTCCCCCGCGACGCCAAGTCGCCCGCATACGCGCCGACCACCCGGTCGCCGCCGCTGCCCGGTTGTCCGGAGCCGCGGCGGCGACCGGGTGCGCCCGGTGGCAGATCTTCCGTGAAGCCGCCCTCGCCGGCCGGGCCGGCACCTGAGCCCCTGCCGGGACCGTGGCCCTGTCCTTGCCTCACTCCGCCGCCTGTCCGTGTCCCAGTTCGGCGGAGAACTCGAGTGCCACCGCCCGGACCTCGGCGGCGAGTTGGTCGAGTGAGAGGTTCTGGGTGCCGGCCACCGTGGCGACACCGATGGCCGCGACAGCACTTCCGTCGCCGGTCCGCACGGGCGCCGCGACGCACTCGATGCCCGAGGTGGTGGACCCGACCTCCACGGCGTAGCCCGCCGTCCGTACATCGGCGAGCAAAGAGGTCAACTGCTCGAAGGAGTCGACTCTGACGTCCGTACGCCGCGGCCAGCTGTAGTCGGCGAACCGCGCACGCAACTCGCCGTGGTCCAGGAAGGCCAGAATGGAGCGCCCGACAGCGGTGAGATGGGCCGGCAGCCGAGTTCCCACGTCGGTGACGAGACGTGTGCCCGATCCCTGCGGTTCCCGCTTGTCCAGGTAGAGCACATCGGTTCCCTGTAGGACCGCCAGATGGCTGGTCTGCCCGGTCCGCGCCGTCAACGCGCTGAGGTGGCGCTGCCCTTCGTACTGAAGGTGTCCGGTGCGCAGATAAGCGGCGCCGATCTCCAGCGCGCTGATCCCGAGGGACCACACCCTCGCGGCCTGGTCGGACCGGGAACACACCCGGCGCATCGTGAACACGGTGACCGAGTGCCGCGAGACGTTCCGCCGGGCGCTCGGCGACCGGGGCCTGTTCACCCCCGGCTCCCGCGCGAACTTCGTCTGGCTTCCCGTCGGGGACCAGGCGGAGGCCCTTGAGGCGGCCTGTGTGCGACGCGGCGTATCCGTGCGTGCCTTCGCCGGCGAGGGTGTACGCGTGACGGTGGGCTGCCCGGAGGCAGAGGCCGCCGTCCTGGCCGCCGTGGACGAGAGCAACGGCCGGGCCGCGTCCGCGGCGCAGTGACAACGCGCGGGGCACCGGGGCGTCGCGGTGGCGGCCTCTGGTCCCACGCCCCTCGACTCCCGCGAGGCGCGCACGAAACGACACATCACCACGCCCACGCGCGGTGGAAGCCCGCGGGTCCCGGTCCGGGTGTCAGGTGCCGGACCGGGACCCGCGGGAGTATTCGCCCGGGTCAGACGTGGACCGCGACGGTGATCCTGCGGTCGGCGATCGAGCGGCCGACATGGATGTTGTACGCACCCTTGACGAAGGCCCACGAGCCGGTCGCCTCGTCCCAGACCTCGAAGGCGCGGCGGGGGATGTCGACGACGGCCTCGACGGTCTCGCCCGGACCCGCCTCCACCACCGCGAAGCCGGCGAGCCACCGCGCGGGGCGGTCGGAGGCGCGCTCGGCCGGGGCGAGATAGACCTGCACGATCTCCCGGCCCGGCCGGTCGCCGCTGTTGTGCACCCGGACCGTGGCGACGTTGCCGCACACCTCGACCGACTTGTAGGCCCAGTCGGTGTACCCAAGGCCGTGGCCAAAGGGGTACGAGGGGGTGCGGCCGGCCTTGTCCCAGGCCCGGTAGCCGATGAACACACCTTCGCTGTAGGACAGTTCGCCGTTCTCGGGGACGACCTGGGAGACCGGGGCGTCGGTGAGGGAGCCCCAGGTGGTGGGAAGGCGCCCGCCGGGCTCATGGGTGCCGATGAGCACGTCGGCGAGGGCGGCGCCGCCCTCCTGACCCGGGAACCAGCTGAGCAGCACGGCGGCGACCTCGTCCCGCCAGGGCATCTCCACCGGGGAGCCGGAGTTGACGACCACGACCGTGTTCGGATTGGCGGCCGCGACCGCGCGGACCAGGTCGTCCTGGCGGCCCGGCAGGGCCAGGTCGGTGCGGTCGAAGCCCTCCGACTCGACCCGGTCGGTGGTGGCGACCACGACGACGGCGGTGTCGGCCGCCCGGGCCGCTTCGACCGCCTCGGCGATCAGCTCGTCGGCGTCACGCTGCGGCTCCTGGTGGGCAAGAGTGATCGTGACGTCCTCCCGCAGGGAGTCCGCATCGATCGCGACGACATGGGTGAGGCTGACGTCGACGGGTTCTCCCGCGGTGAGTTCCACCTGGGCGCGCGGTACGGGAGAGCTGAAGAAGCCCTCGAAGGGGTCGCCCTCGTCGTGGGCCTGGACACCGTCGTAGTACGTGACCCCGTCGACGGCGAGCTGGAAGGCACCGGTTCCCTTGATGGCGAGGGTGTGCAGGCCGGTGTGGCGCGGTGTGAAGGTCCCGGTCAGTTCGACACTGTGGAGGTTGCCGAACGAGACACCCTCCGGGAGGTCCGCGAACGACCAGTGGATCTGGCCGTTGGGGATGCCCGTGGTGGCGAGGACCGTGCCGTCGGCGCCACGGCACACGGCGCGGAGGGTGAACCCCTTGTCGGCGGTGGCCGGTTCGGTTCTCGGGTCCGCTCCGATCGCATAGCTGAGCGTGCCCTCGGGGAGGGCTTCGGTGAGGCCGCCGAGCGGGGAGACGATCCGGTCCGGGAAGACGGTGGCGGAGCCGCCGCCGAGGACGCGGGCGTCGCGGGCCGCGGCTCCGATCAGGGCGACCGTACCGCCCGGCTTCAGAGGGAGGGCGGCGTTGTCGTTCTTGACGAGGACGAAGGAGCGCCGGGCGATCTCCCGTGCCAGCGCGACGCCGTCGACGCTCTCCGGCGGTTCGGTGACGGCCGGCTCGGCGGTCTCCAGGGCGCCGACGCGGACGGCCAGCCGCAGGACGTTGCGTACGGCCTCGTCGACGGTGGACTCGTCGACCTTGCCGTCCCTGACCGCCTTGGCGAGGGCATCGCCGTAGACGGTCCGCGGTCCGGGCATGGCCACATCGAGGCCGCCGTTGATGGCGTCGACCGTCGACCGGGCCGCCGTCCAGTCGGAGACGTTGAAGCCGTCGAAGCCCCATTCGCCGCGCAGGACCTCGTTGACCAGGTAGTGGTGTTCGCTCATCGTCGTGCCGTTGACCGAGTTGTAGGCGGTCATGATGCCCCACGGGTGGGCGTTCTCGACGATCGCCTCGAAGGGCGCCAGATACAGCTCGCGCAGGGCACGTGCGGAGATCAGGTTGTCGACCGAGAAGCGGTCGGTCTCGGCGTCGTTGGCCACGAAGTGCTTGACCGTGGTGCCGACGCCGCCGGACTGCACACCGTTCACATAGCCGGAGCCGATCACCCCGGTGAGATACGGGTCCTCGCTGTAGCACTCGAAGTGCCGGCCGCCGAGCGGCGAGCGGTGCAGGTTGACCGTGGGGGCGAGCAGGACGTGGACGCCCTTGCGGCGGGCCTCCTGGGCGAGCAGCACACCGGCGCGGTGCGCCAGTGCGGGGTCCCAGGTGGCGGCGAGCGCGGTCGGCGAGGGCAGCGCGATGGACGGGTTGTCCGCGCTCCAGCGCACTCCGCGCACCCCGATCGGACCGTCCGACATGACCAGGGACTTCAGCCCGATCTCGGGGACGGGCGGCAACGACCACCGATCCTGTCCGGCCAGGAGCCGGGTCTTCGTGTCCAGGTCGAGCTGGGCGAGGGCCGTCTCGACAGCCGCTTCGGTCGCACTGGGTGCCTGTGTCACAGCGGCTTCTCCTAGGGGAACGTCGTTGGCCGTGTTCATGCAGAAGTCATTCCGTACAGAGCAGTGGAGGTGGGTGTGGGGCGTCCGGTGTGTGCGCGGATGACACGCGGCGGGGTACGCGAAGCAGGCCCGCCGCGTGACTCAGCCCTTGACGGCGCCGGAGAGCATGCCGCGGATGAACTGCCTCTGGAAGAAGAGGTAGAGGATCACCACGGGAAGGCTGATCAGAACCGCTGCCGCCGCGAGCAGGTTGATGTGGACGAGGTAGCGGCCGGAGAAGGCGCCCAGCCCCAGTGTCATGGGCTGGTGGGCCGGATCGGAGACGAGGATCAGGGACAGGAAGTAGTCGTTCCAGGTCCACATGAAGCTGAGGAGCACGAAGGTGAGGATCGCGGGCCGGGCGATCGGCAGGTAGACGCGCCACAGCATGATCCAGCTGTTGGCGCCGTCCATCTGGGCCGACTCGCCGATGCTCGGCGGCACCGAGCGGAAGGCCGCGCGCATCCAGAACGCGCCGAAGCTCACTCCCAGGCCGACATGGGCGAGGATGATGCCCTGGTAGGTGTCGGTCAGTCCCTGGCCCTGTAGGTCGTAGTAGAGGGGGACGATGATCGCTTCCATCGGGATCATGATCCCGAACAGCAACACCGGGAAGAGGACCTTCTCCCCCACCACGCCCAGCACGCCGAACGCGTAGCCGCTGAAGATCGCCAGCACGGTCGAGACGCACACCACCGTCCCGGTGATGATCAGGCTCGACTTCAGATAGTTGTTGAACCCGGCTTCTTGCCACGCCTCGGTGAAGTTGGACCATTGCAGATGGCCGAGGTCGAGTGTGCCCGCGATGTCGGGGCTCACCGCGACACCGAGGATCCAGACCACCGGGAAGAGGACACCGAGGGCGAGCAGGGTCAGGAAGGTGTAGTTGAACACCTTCTCCCGCTTGGAGATCATCAGTCGTCTCCTTCGGACAGCTTGACGACGACAAGCGACACGGCCAGCGAGACCAGTGCCAGAACGACACCGATGGCGCAGGCGGCCCCGACGTCCGGGTTGCTGAAGGCCCGCTGGTAGAGGACCACGGTGGGGGTGATCGTGGACGTGCCCGGGCCTCCCTTGGTGGTGAGCCAGACGATGTCGAAGACCCGGATGGCGCCCAGCAGGGTGAGGGTGAGCACCACCGCGAGCTGTCCGCGCAGGCCCGGCAGGGTGACGGTGAAGAACTCGCGGACCGGACCGGCCCCGTCCATGCGCGCGGCGTCGTACAGCTCACCGGGGATGTTCTGGGTTCCGGCCACGAACAGCACCATGCACAGCCCGTACGCCGCCCAGGTTCCGGCCAGGCCGAGGGCGGGCAGCGCCCAGGTGAAGTCACCGAGCCATCCGCGGGTCAGGCTGCCAAGGCCGAACGCGGTGAGGACGGAGTTGAGGGGGCCCTCAGGTGCGTAGATCTGCTTCCACACCACGGCGGCCACGGCCGGGGTGAGCACCTGGGGCAGAAAGATGATCGAGCGGTAGACGCTGGCCCCGCGCACGTCCTTGCGTGCGGTCAGCGCGGCACTCACCATTCCCAGGAAGATCGGCAGGATGGAGAAGAACACGATGAAGAACAGCGTGTGGGTGACGGCCTGGCGCAGCGTGGCGTCGGTGAAGAAGCCGGTGTAGTTCTCGAACCCGGCCCAGGTGGCGGTGGTGACCCCGTCCCAGTGGTAGAAGGACAGTTGCACCCCCTGGACGGCGGGCATCAGCACGACGAACGCGTAGATCAGCAACGCGGGAGCGAGGTAGGCGAGCCCCAGGAGGCGTCGGCGGCTGCGGGGGGAGGAGAACCGGCCGCCCTTCGCGCCTCGCGGAGCACCGCCGGCCGCGGCGGCGTGGGGGATGACCGCGGCCTTCGATGGGGTTCCTTCCTTGAGTGTTGCCATCCTTACTTCCCCAGGGTCTTCACATAGGCGCTGGCGTCCCGGTCGGCTGCGGTGACCACCGCCTTCTCGGAGGACTTCCCGGCCAGCATGTTCTGCATGGTGGTGTTGATGGTGTTGTAGAGCGTCGGCGTGGTCCAGTCCATGTAGGGCACGGAGGTGCCGTCGGCCGAGATCTTCTGGGCGATGGCCACGTCGTCCGCGAGCAGCGGGTCTGTACCGGTCGCCTTGACGCTCGTGTGCAGCAGCGGCATCGTCTGGTGCTCGACGGCCAGCTGGGCCGCCTTCTCACTGGCGGCGAAATTCAGGAAGGCGGCGGCGGCATCGGCATGCTTGGTCTTCGAGGAGATGGAGAGGTTGGCCGCGGCGGAGGCGGTGGCCACCGGCTTGCCGCCGTCCTCGCGGGGCAGGACGAACGAGCCGAAGCCCTTGGACTGGCCCGTCTTGAGCGGCAGGGAGCCCGAGTAGTCGAAGTGGAACAGTCCCTTGCCGTTGACGAAGGACTGGGCGGCGTCCGCGGAGGGGAGGCCGGCGTAGTCCTTGGTCAGATAGCCCTTGTCGGACCACTGCTTGAACGTGGACACCGCCTTGGGGAACCCGGTCTGGTCGATGCTCACATCGCCCTGCGAGTAGATGAAGTCGGAGATCTTGCTCTGGTCGCCGAAGGCGTTCGTCAGCGAGAAGAGCGGCTGGGTGACGCCGTTCTGATCGGCGTTGCCGAGGGTGATCGGGGTGATGCCGGCCGACTTCGCCTTGTCCAGAGCGGCCTGGAACTCGGCGTAGGTGGTCGGGACCTTCGCTCCGAGCTGCTTGAGGAGCGAGCGGTTGTAGTAGACCTCGATCAGGGAGGCTCGGGCGACCGGGGTGCCGAACACCGACCCGGTGCCCATCTGCTTGCCGTCGGTGCTGAACTCGTGCTCGCTGAGGATGGACTGCGGGAAGGACTTCTTCCATCCGTAGGCGTCGGCGTAGTTGTCCAGGTTGAGCAGCAGGCCGCCGCGGACCAGGGTTCCCATGGACTGCCAGCCGTTGTTGGGCGGGACGATGTCCGGCGGGTTGCTGGACTTCAGCTTGAGCGGCAGGGCGGCCATCGCATCGCCCCAGGCCATCGAGGTCCGCTTGATCGTGATGTTGGGGTACTTCTTCTCGAAGGCGTTGACGACGGATGTCATCCAGGCGTTGTCCGTGCCGCCGGAGAAGGTGTCCAACACGTTCAACGTGACCTTGCCCATGTCGGCCGGATCAGTGACGACCGCGTCTTTCCCCGCGGTGTTGGACGAGCCGGCTCCACTGGTGCCCGGCACGCAGCCGGCGAGCAGGCCGGCCGTTGCGAAACATACGAACACGCCGGTGATCCGTCGGGTTCTACTGCGCGAGACCACGGTGTCTCCTGTCCTCGATGAGTGCCCGAGAGCCCGGGTGGACCGAGCCTAAGTCAGGGCATACCACTTAGTCCAGATTCATGAAGCTGGTTTGTTCATTCCATTTGTCAGACCAGTTTTGGTAGCGTTGGAGGTATGACGAGCGTGGAAGACACCAAGGCGGGAGCTGCCGTCGGCCAGACCTACCGTCGACTCAGTGACGCACTGCGCCGCGGGGTCTACCAGGCCGGAAGCAGACTGCCCGGGGAGCGCGATCTCGCCGTGGCCCTCGGGGTCAGCCGTTCCACTCTGCGCCTGGCCCTGAGCCGCCTGGCCGAGGAGAACAAACTGGAACGTTCTTCCCAGCGGGGCTGGTTCGTCCGCCGCAACGTCGTCGGCGAACCGCCGAGCACGCTGCAGAGCTTCACCGAGATGGCACACGCCCGCGGGCTGCGGCCGGAGTCCAAGGTACTGCACCAGCGCGCCAGGTCCGCCACCTTCGAAGAGGCCGAGCAGCTGGCCGTCGCCCCCGCCTCCCGCGTTCTCGACCTGCAGAGGCTGCGCAGCCTCGACGCCGTGCCGGTGTGCGTGGACACCAGCGTGGTGGCGCTGTCCCTCGCCCCCGAACTGGCGGAGATCGACCTGACCGGCCGCTCGCTGTACGAGACACTGGAGCAGACCTGCGGAGTGCGTATCGCCCGCAGCTCCTACACGGTCCACGCGGCGGCGGCCGACCAGACCACCGCCGAACTGCTGGGCATTCCGCCCGGGGATCCGGTGCTGATCGGCGAGGAGGTGACCTACGCCGACGGCGGCTCCCCCGTGCTGGCCGGCCGGATGGTCTACCGCAGCGACGCCTACCGTTTCCAGGCCGACCTGTTCCGCCCGATCGCACCGACCTGACGCCTAAGGCCCGGCCGGCGGTGGCATCCGCCGGCCGGGCCTTACGCCTCAGGTCGCCAAGAACTCCTGGGGAGGCATGCTCCCCGTGACTCTTTCCAGTACGGCTTGGGCCGCCTCCGGCTCGTGCAGCGGTACGCCCGCCTCGCCGAGCGCGTCCAGCAGTGCTCCCGCCACCGGTGGCAGCGAGCCGCGTCGCAGCACCGCTCCGGGTACATGGGCGGGCAGCTCCGCGAGCAGCGCCTCGGCGACCGGGGAGCCCGGTGCCGTCAGCACCGAGCCGGACAGCACGACGCTCACCGGACGGTCGGCCTGCGCGAGCCCGGTGCGCCGCGCCGCCACTCCGGCGTACCGGGCGAAGCGGGCGCCCTGGGCGCGGACGATGTCCACGGCCACCGGATCGCCCGCCGCGGCCACCGCCGTGACCACCCGTGCGCAGCTGTTCCGCTCACGCCCGGTGGCATGGTCCTGGCGTCGGGTCAGCCAGTGGTTGAGGGCCGCCGCCGTGGGTTTGCCGTAGTGCTTGAGCAGGGCCTCGGTCAGGGCGGTCTGCGGTCCGAGCCCCAGCTCGGCCAGGAAGACCGCCCGGAAGGACTCGTTCGCGAGCCCCACGGCGCCCATGGCGTGCTGGCTCCACCAGCCCATGTCCCACAGCTCGCCGCCGGGCCCACGGGCGGCGATCGCCGCCGCCGTGCCCCCGGTCACCGAAATGCCGACACCCGAGGGATCACCGCACCGGATCGACGCATAGCCGTCGTTCAGGATGGTCCGCGCGCTCAGCGCACCGGGGCAGTGCCGGGTCAGGGCCTCGTCCCAGTAGTCCCGGTCCTCGGGCCAGTCGACGCCGGCCAGCCGGAAGGCCGCGCCGGCGATGTCGCCGATGTCCGCCCCGGCCTCGGCCAGCGCCGTACGCACGGCCGCCAGCACCTCGGCCACGGCCGCCTCGGGGGTCGGCGCCCCGTAGATGTCCCCGCAGCCCGAACGCCCGGCGCCCACCACCTCACCGGAGGCGGTGGACACCAGGGCGGCGGTCTTGCTGTTGCCCGCGTCCACGCCCAGGAAGAGCGTGGACGCGGGACACGCCGTCTGCGCCTTGCTCACGGCAGCAGACGCTCCGGCAGCCAGGCGCGCTGGGCGTGGGCCATCTCGGCGTACAGCGCCTCGGCCACGGACAGCGACGGCACGAGCGGGTTGGCCATCATGGCGCGGACCGCGTCCGCGACGTTGCCCTCCCAGCCGGCCTTGGCGGTCAGGATCTGGTACTCGGCCAGCTGCTGGGTGATGCCCAGCACGGAGTGCGGCAGCGGCTTCTGCTTCTCGGGGTGGAAGCCCTTGCCGTCCACCGTGCCCCACAGCTCGACGACGGTCGAGTTCTCGAACCCGGGCAGCCAGCCCTCGGTGTTGGTGATGTTGAAGGGCTGACGGATCGGAGCGTCGTTGTAGTACGCGCTGATCGCGTCGATGGCCAGCTCCAGCTCGTGGATGCCACCACGGGAACGCTCCTGCTGCAGCTGCGGGGCGTCGGAGTTCGCCTGCTCGCGGTAGTGCTCCCAGTAGCCGGGCAGCGCGTCCATGATGATCTCGGAGCGGGTCTTCTCGGCCAGCTGCCGCTCGCGCAGGATGTCGTCCCGGAAGTAGTAGTAGTTGAAGTAGTCCGAGGGGATGGACTCCATCGCCACCGCCAGGTGCAGCGCCCGCAGACCGTTGATGTCGTCGGTCGGCTTGCCCTTCAGCGCCTCGTAACGCTCACGCAGGATCGGGAACGCGTCCTGCCCGTCGTACGTGGCCTCGTTGGACCAGCAGTTGTGGTTGATGCCGACCAGGTTGGCCTTGAGCTTGTCCGGGTCGAGACCGGCGGCCTTGGCGACCACCGGCGGGAAGACGATCGGGCCCTCGCAGAAGGAGGCGATCGGGATGTCGGTGTAGTCGGACACCGCCTGGGAGACGATGTTGACCGGGTTGGTGTAGTTGAAGATCCGGGCGCCGGGAGCGACATCGGCGAGGTCGGCACAGAGGCTCTTGATGATCTGGATCGAGCGCAGCGCCATCATCATGCCGCCGGGGCCCTGCGTCTCCTGGCCGATGACGCCGTACTTGAGCGGGATCCGCTCGTCCAGCGCGCGGGCCTCGAAGCCGCCCGGACGGAAGCTGCTGAGCACGGCGTCGACATCGCGCAGGGCTTCGCGCTGGTTGGTCGACGTGGTGATGGTGATGTCGAGACCCTGGTTGCGGGCCATGTTCTGGGTGAGCTTCTGGACCACGTCGAGCCGGTCCTGCTCCAGGTCGATCAGCACGAACTCGGAGCCGTCGAACTCCTTGCCGTGGTGCATGAACGAGGCCATCGTCCCCGCCGCACGGGAGGAGCCACCGCCGAGGTAGGCGATCTTTACGCGAGCCATCGATCCTCCAGGATCTGTTGGTGAATCAACTTCGGATTGCGATATGAGGTGCGACGTCAGAGCGAGGCGAACGACGCGGAGGCGGCGACCGCCGCCTGGTCCAGGTAGAGCTGGGGTTGCGCGCAGTCGGCGAAGACGGTGGCCGGCCAGTCGGCCTCGTATCCCGTGGCCTGCGTGAGACGCCGGGCGGCCTGGCCCTTGTCCTGGCCGTGCACCACCATCACCACGCGCTTGGACTGCGAACGAATGGTGTCGAGACCGACGGTGACCCCGTACCGGGGCACGTCCTCCAACCCGCGGAAGGTCGGGAAGGTCGACAGGTTGTCGATCCGGGTCTGCTCCGCCAGCGGCACCACCCTGGTGCGGGAGTCCGCTGCGCTGCCCACGGGGTTGAACGCGACATGCCCGTCGCCCGCCCCCGAGGCGAGCAGGAAGAGATCGATGCCACCGGCCTCCGTGATCCGGCGGTCGTACGCCTCCGGATCACTCGGATCGGGCAGCCAGAGCCGATCCGGGGCGATTCCCCGCCCCGGCTCCGCGGCTGCGTTCAGCGGCTCCACTATCTCCTTCCGCCCGAAGCGGAGGCAACTGTGGGGCAGCTCGGGATCGATCACCCGATACCGCGAGCCGTGCGCGTCCGACGCCACGGCCTCGGTGTACTCGTCCATCATCACGATCACGACGTGTCCGAGGTCCATCCGGCGTGCCGCCACTTCCCGCGCCAGGGCGCGGTAGGTGCTGGCGGCACTGCGGCCCCCCGGACAGCCGAGCACATACATCCGTCCTGCCCGCGCCGCGTCCTCGATCTCGTCTGCGATCTCCGCGGCAAGTCTGCGCCCCAGTGCCTCTGGGTCCGGGAAGACGATCGGCGAAACCCGCACAGAATGAACTCCTTCTCAGCCAGCCAAAGACTCGGGCGAACCAGTTACTCCACGGATACTACTGTGGTCTGACTGGTCTGGGCAATGGCCCAAGTGATGTCATCCGCGTCATGCCGAACCGAGCGCTCGCAGGGGGCTCCGCCCGGGGCCCACCGTGGATCGATCACCGTCGCCGATCGACACTCGTGTCGCCCTGGCGGCCCAGCTCCCGCTCACCACCGAGGAGCCTGTCGCGCGTCAGAAAGGAAGCTCGAACCAGACGGTTTTTCCGCGACCGCTGGGCGAGTTCCCCCACGCCGAGGCGAGAGCCGAGACGATCATCATCCCCCGGCCGCCCTCCGCCTGGGCCTCGCCAGGACGTCCGACGTTGATGGCGGGGTGGGGGTCGCTGTCCCTGACCTCCACCCGCAGATGGTGCGGATACCGCCGCACCCTGAGGTCCACATCACTGTCGGCATGGACGAGCGCGTTCGTCACGACCTCCGACAACAGGAGCTGCGCCTCGTCGTCGAGCGCCTTGAGCGACCATGCGGACAACCACGCCCGCAGAAACAGGCGGGCGCGCTGCACTCCCCGCAGATCACGTCGAGCGATCTCCAGACGCTGCACATAATGACGTGCCTGCGCTGAGGGCTCCTCATAGCGCAGAAGCAGCAGCGCCGCGTCGTCCGCGGCCCGCGGAAAGACGCTCGTGCGTTTCACCACCTCGTCGCCGATGGCCTCCAGCTGGCCGTGGGAGACGGCGTAGGCGCTGTCGATGACACCACGGCCCATCTCATGCCCGGGGCCGGCGCGGAGGAAGCCGTCGGTGTAGAAGGCGACCAGTGCTCCGGGCTCCAGATGAACACTGACATCGGTGTACTCGTATTCGACGTCGACTCCGAGCGGCGGGCCCACATCCGGTCGGGGATCGAGATAGTCACCGGAAGCCTGTCTGATCAGCGGGACCGGGTGACCCGCTGTCGCGACGCGCATGCGTCCCGTTTCCGGGTCCAGCAAGGCACAGCAGCAGGTGGCGAAGAGGTCGGTCTTCAGTTCACCCAGCAGACGATTGGTACGCCGCAGCAGTGACCCGGGGCTGGCCCCGTCGGTGGCATACGCCCGAACGGCGCTACGGAGCTGCCCCATCACCACCGCCGCGGCCGTGCTGTGACCTTGCACGTCTCCGATGACGGCCGTGACACCGCCGGACGGGCCAGGGATCAGGTCATACCAGTCGCCCCCCAGTTCAAGGCCGCCACTGGCAGGCACATAGCGGCTGGTGGAGACGAGCCCCGGAATACTCGGCAGCATTCTCGGCAGGAGTGCCTGCTGCAGCTGTCGTGCCAGCGCGTGCGAGGCTTCCTCGGCACGGATCCGCTCAAACGTCTGACCGAGAAGAGGTACCAAGGCATTGAGAGCGGCCCGCTCGGCAGCAAAGTGACGGTCGTCGGCGGTGAAACCGATGGAGCACGTACCGAGCACGCGTGTACCCGCCATGAGGGGACTCACTATCCATACGTATTCCTCGGCTTTCTCGGCCTCCTCGGCGCCGTCCCCCGCCGCCGTCGACTCGACCCGATCCCTCGTCTGCGGATGCGCCGTGTCGCAGAAGAGCTGTCTCTTCTCGGTCATCGCGCGTTCCTCGGGCATACCGCTACAGGAAGAGGAGACTTCCAGCCGCCGCAGGAACGCCTGCGAACAACCGGAGGCGCCCACCACCCGCAGCCGCCCGTTTTCCAGCGACGTGATGGCCATCGCCCGGGCCTTCAGTCCAGCGACGACTCGTTGATCGACCTCGTGGACGACATCCTCAAGGCTGAACGCCCTGGGCAGCCTCAGGGCCAGTTGCTGGATGTGGTACATGAAGGGAGCTATCTCCGCGTCCCGAACCGTGTCGTCCCCGACCGCCGGGGACACCGCACACATCGCCGTCACCAGCGGAATCTCGCCGGCCTGCATCGAGACACCCGCTGCCGCCAACGGAATCAGTTCGCGGGCCGCCTCCCGGCCCACAGCGGAAAGTCGGTCCACTTCGTCCGAACGGATATGCCGGAAAATTCCGGGCCAGAAGGCGGCGATCGCACCGAACCGCTTACCCTCCGATTCCAATGGCGCCGACGCTATGGTAAGGGGATAGGGAACGAAGACTGCGAATTGCGGATACTTGCCGAGCGTATCGATGGAGTGCGCAACCTTGGGCTCACCGGTTTTATAGGCGGCGACGGACGGGAAAATCTCGTCGTCCATGGGCAGCCGCTCCATCAGTCCGACGCCGAGCGGTTCCACGGCGGCGACCGCCGCGCCCAGGATGGGCTCACCCCGCACGGGAAGGAACACGGCCACCGAGGAAGCGCGCAGATCACGCAGCGTACGACAGGCGGCGTTCACGAGCACGTCGTCGCGGCTCCTGGCGGGATGTGCATCCGCTCGCCGGCCCGGCCCGCGCGTGTCAGCGTTCATACCGTTCAGCTCCCGGCGCCGTCGAACCACCTCCAATAGAGCACATGATAAATGTCCGGACGGCCAATCGGCTATTCAGCTGTGGTTTGAGGCCGTCCACGTTCACGTTTTTCGATCAACTAATACTCAAGCACTTTGCTTTTCCCGCCCGCTCCCCCGCACCGCGGCAGGGCCGGCCCCGACCGGCATGGCGGTCACCGGTGCCGGCCCGGCGCGAGCGGCGCCCGCACGCATCCGACCCCGCACACATCCGATCCCGTACACATGACTGACAAGAAGCTGAAACACAGGGACGGAATGCGGGTCCGGCCGCCGACCGTTCTGGCTGGCATGACGGTAGGAGTAGCACTCAACGCGTCCGACGCCGACAACCAGGTCGACACCACTGTGGAGCTGGCCCGCGAGGCCGCGGCGGCCGGTCTGCGCTCGGCCTGGTTCGGGCAGACCTTCGGCGCGGACTCACCCCAACTCGCGGCGATCGCCGGGCGCGAGGTACCCGGACTGCACGTGGGGACCTCCGCGATCCCCGTCTTCGGCCGGCACCCGCTGCTCGTCTCCAGCCAGGCCCAGACCGCCCAGGCCGCGACGCACGGCCGCTACCACCTCGGGCTGGCCCTGGGCACCAGGCTGCTCACGGAGACCGGCTTCGGACTGCCCTTCGCACGGCCCATCGCCCGCCTGCGTGAATTCCTCACCGCCCTGCGGCAGTTGACGGACACCGGCACGGCCGACTTCCACGGTGAGCTGCTCACCGCGGCCCCGCCGATCCCCGCGCGCGTACCGGGGGCCGAGAACGGCGTTCCCCTGCTGGTCGCCGCGATGGGCCCGCAGGCGCTGCGCGTCAGCGGTGAGCTGGCGGACGGGATCCTCCCCTATCTGGCCGGGCCACGCGCCCTGGCGGAACACATCGTGCCCGCCCTGACGGCCGCGGCCGAGGCCGCCGGCCGGCCCGCGCCCCGGATCGTGGCCCTGGTGCCCGGCGTGGTCACGGACGACGTGGAGGCGGTGCGGGCCAAGGCCACCGAGCAACTGGCGTTCTACGAACAGATCCCGTCCTACGCACGGGTCATCGAACTCTCCGCCGCCCGGCGGGCCGCCGACGTGGCCGTGATCGGCGACGAGAAGACGGTCGCCGCCGAGGTACGGCGGTACCGGGACGCCGGAGCCACCGAGGTCGTCTTCTCGGGCACCGAGATCGCCGGGGAGGCGGACCGGCGGCGCACCTGGGCGCTCCTCGGCGAACTCGCCGGCTGAGTGCCCGACGGCGGGCCGCCGACCGGATACCTGACCGCACACCATGGCGAGGCCGGGCCTCGCGGAACGAGGGAGCACCCATGACCACCGATGTCACCCCGACGGATCTCCATGCCTTCACCGAGGAATGGCTGGACTGGTACCGCGCCCAGGAGGCCCGGCTCGCCGATCCGCACGGTTTTCTGGCGATCACCGCCCTGCACTGGCTCGACGACCGGCCGCAGCGCTTCCCCGACGCCCCCGGTGTCTGGCGTACCGGCCGCGACGGGGTCGTCGTCACCCTGGACGACGGAGAGGAACTGGTCGTCCAGGGAACACCGGTGCGGGGCGAGCACCGTTTCGGCGTGCTTCCCGAGCGCGGCGGTGTCGACGCGGTCTGGAAAGACGCCGTGATCGAGGTCGCCAAGCGTGGCGGGCACGACATCGTGCGTCCCCGGCACCCGGACGCGCCGTTGCGTGCCGCCTTCACCGGGACACCCGCCTACCCGCCCCATCCGCGCTGGGTGGTGAAGGGCCGTTATCTGCCCTTCGACGAGCCGCGGCCGACCACCGTGGGCGCCGCGGTGGAGGGCCTCGAGCATGTGTACGACGCCCCGGGCAGGATCGAGTTCGAGCTGGACGGGCGCCGGTTGTCCCTGACCGCCTTCCCCGGGCGCGGTGCGGGCCGGCTGACAGTACTGTTCACCGACGCGACCTCCGGGGTCACCACCTATGCCGCCAACCGGGTCCTGGCCGTGGAGCCGCCCGCCGCCGACGGCGGCGTCGTACTGGACTTCAACCGCGCCGCCAATCTGCCGTGCGCCTACACGGACCTGGCGACCTGCCCGCTGCCACCGGCCGAGAACCGGCTTCCCGTGGCGATCGAGACCGGCCAGAAGATCCCGCACGAGCGCGGCGGCTCCTGACCGGCCCACGCCGCTCCCGCGGTCGCCCGGCCACCGTCGTCGTGACCCGCGCCGCGGTGGATACCGCGGCTCCGCGGTTCCGGGACGGGCTCGTCGGCGATGCCGACGCGCACCGCACCCGGTGGTGGCCGTCATCGGGGATTGACGCATGACAACACCGCTCCGTACGATCACGTCCGGCATTGAGTGTCAGCGTCAAGCCCTGGCTCGCTGACCGGCAACCCTCCCCCGCGGTGGGGTGCTCCAGGTGAAAGCCCGGCAGGACCACCCACATGTCCTGCAAGCGCGTGCCCCCGGGACCGGGGGCGGGAAACATGGAGGACCGGGATGCGGCACAGCGATGAGCCCAGGGCCTCCTTCGCCGTCGCCACGGTGTTCTCCCGGCTCTCCCGCCGACGCCACATCGGTCTTCAGCGCTTCACCAGCTGTCTGTGTCTCGTCTGACACTTCGTCTCATGGCCGGCCGGCGGCCTTCGCCGGCCACGGCTGCCGGTATGTGTCTCCCCCAGCGCCCTGCGTGGTGCCGTCGGCCCGCTGCCCATGTTCCGCGACCGCCATGGGATGTCACACCCGGAAGGAAACAGGCCGGCTTCGGCCAAAGCGGAGGTTCTGATGCCCGTCACCCAACGTATCTACGGCGCCTTGCGTTCGGGTATACGGGACGGCCGGGTGCCTTCGGGCTCGCGGCTGGACGAGGTGAAGCTGGGCCGTGCGCTCGCCGCCCCGCGCGACGCGGTCCGACTGGCGCTCCAGCGTCTGCGCGACGACCGGCTGGTCGAGCGAGCGCCACGCAGGGGCACGGTGGTGAGGCGCGGCCCCAGCCGCGTGGACGTCGGTCAACTCTTCCGTGTCCGCAATCTCGACCCGACGGTGGCGCTGCTGGAGATCACCACCTGCCCCACTCCGCCCGGACTGTTCGACGAGGGGCCGTCCGCGACCGAGGCGGTGACGATCGAGCGGCTACTGGGCCACGGTGACGCCCTGTGTTTTGAAATAACCTTCGCCAGGGCCGTCGACGCCGGCTTGCTCGGCAGGCTGTCGAAGCTGTACGCGCAGGACCGGTCACGCCGACAGGCCGACCAACCTCTTGGCGAGTACTTCATGGAGGCCTACGGGACGGCACTCGGGAGTGTGGCCGTCACCGCGGAAGTCGTGGAAGGTGATCGGCAGCTCGCCGCGCTCATCCGTATCGGCGACAGCGAACCGGTCTTCCGGTTCGAGCGACGGCTCAGCGACACCGGGGGTGTCCTCCTTGAGGTGACACACGCGTACTTCCCGGCGAGTGCCAACTTCCTCGACTTCACCGGCGACTTCACCCGGGCCGACTGACGGTGGCGGCGTGGACGCGGGCCGACCGCGAGAGGCGTACGCGTCGCCGCGTAATCCCGCGTAATCGCCGTCCGAGGCCCGGAATCAACGGGCCGAACAGGGTCGGATTGGCGCGGATTCCAGAGTGTGAAACCGAAGACAAATCAATCCGGTCAGCGTTTACGATGCCTTTCGGATTTCACGTCCGCGATCTCTGGGAGGCTGGATGCCGGGTCGGCTGTCAAGGACTGCGTTTCGCCCGGCGGCGATGGTCTTCGTTCCGACAGATGACGGCACACTGTGTGGCGGCCGGCCAGGGTGGCCGACGTCGTACGCCGTCTGACGGAGCTGAGCCCGTATTTGGAGACCCTGGTCGGCAGACCCGCCCGGATCGCCGACGGCACAGCCCGTATCGCGCGGACGGCCGGTGTCGACGGATTCAATCTGCACGAGTTCCTCATTCCCCACGAATTCACCGAGTTCATCGAGTCCGTCATACGATCCTGCAGCGGCGCGGCCTGTACCGCACCGCGTACGAACCGGGCAGCCACCGGCACCGGCTGCTCGGCCGGGGCGGCCGGGTGGCAGGCACCCGTCCCGCCGCCGTCTTCCGGGAGGTTTCCCTATGAGTTCCGCACACGTGCCCGTCCTGTCCTCGGCCGCCGAGGCCGTTCAGGCGGCGAGCCGGCTCGCCGCCGAACTCGCGCCGGGGGCGGCGGGGCGCGACCGCGAGGGGCGTTTCCCGTATGACGCGGCCCGTCTGCTGTCGGACTCGGGGCTGCTGGGCATCCGCGTGCCCGCCGAGTACGGTGGCGCGGGTGTCGGCCAGGAGACGGTCGCCGAGGTCTTCCGGATCCTCGCCTCCGCCGACGGCGCGCTCGCGCAGATCCCGCAGACCCACTTCGCGTTCGTCGACGCACTCCTCACCGCCGGCCGCGAGGACCTTCGGCACGAGCTGTTCGGCGCGGTGCTCGCCGGCGCCCGCATCGGGAACGCGGCCAGCGAGCAAGGGGGCAGGACCGCGGCCGACTTCCGCACCCGGGTCACCGGCACCACAGCCGGGTTGCGGCTGCGCGGCACCAAGCACTACGCCACCGGGGCGCTCGGCGCCGCCTGGATCGCCGTCTATGCCCTCTCCGGCGACGACCTCACCCTCGTCTTCGTGCCCGGGGACGCTCCGGGTGTCCGCCTCGCCGACGACTGGGCCGGCATGGGACAGCGCGCCACCGGAAGCGGAACCGCCGAGTTCGACGACGTACCCGTCGCCGCACACCGGGTGATCTCGCCGTGGACCCAGCCCGGCGCGCGCCGCGGCTGGTGGCTCGCCGGGCGTCTCGCCCACACCGCCATCGACGTCGGTATCGCCGAGAACGCGCTTGATGACGCATTGGCGTACCTGACCACGCGAGCCCGGGTCTCCCCCGGGCTGCCGTTCCACACGCCCGGCGAGGACCCGCTGGTCCAGCGCGGCGTCGGGGTGGCCGCCGCCCGTACACGTGCGGCACGTCTCCTGCTGGCCGACGCGGCGCGGCTGGTCGACGCGGCCTGGGCGAGCGACGACGACGCCGACGTAGGGGAGGCACGCCTCGCCCTCGACCAGGCCAAGGCGTTCGCCGCCGACGTCGCGGTCGAGGTGTCCGGCGAGCTGTTCGCCTGGACCGGCACCAGCGCCACCGATGACAGGCATGACCTGCACCGTCACTGGCGCAACGCCCGCACCCACACCCTGCACGACCCGAACGAATGGAAGTACGCCTCCGCGGGTGCCGCCCTCATCGAGCGGGCCGGCCACGGCGGCACGCCCGGCGCAGCCGACTGAGCCGAAACCGGGTCAGCGCCCACCGCGCCCCGACCACGGCCGCACCCGAGACCGACCGCGGGCGGCCGGCCACGACCGCACCCGGCCCTGCCGGACCGTCCCACACCGTAGGGAGAACCATGTCGACCACCGCCACGTTCAACGACGAGCGCCCCGACCCGCACGATGTCTTCCGCGCCGACCCGCGCCGCGCCGCGGGCGTCGAGTACCGGCGGGCCGGCCGCTCCGGCCTCCTGCTGCCACCGATCAGCCTGGGGCTGTGGTACGGATACGGAGACGACCGGCCCTTCCAGACCCAACGGGACATCATCCGCTACGCCTTCGACCACGGCGTCACCCACTTCGACCTGGCCAACAACTACGGCCCGCCGCCGGGCGCCGCCGAGGAGAACTTCGGGCGCGTGCTGCGCAAGGACCTGCGTCCCTACCGCAATGAACTCGTCATCACCACCAAGGCCGGCTGGCCGATGTGGCCCGGCCCGTACGGCCGGCTCGGCTCGGCCAAGTACCTCCTGTCCAGCCTCGACGAATCGCTCGACCGCCTCGGCGTCGACCACGTCGACGTCTTCTACTCCCACCGCTACGACCCGGACACCCCGTTGGAGGAGACCATAGGGGCGCTGGACACGGCCGTACGGGCCGGCAAGGCCATCCATGTGGGCATCTCCTCCTACTCCGCCGAGCGCACCCGGGAGGCGATCGCCATCGCGCGAAGGCTCAACACACCGCTGACGGTCCACCAGCCGTCGTACTCACTGCTGAACCGGTGGATCGAGACCGATCTGCTGGACACGCTGGGCGAGGCCGGTCTCGGTGCCGCCGTGTTCACGCCGCTGGCCCAGGGCTTGCTCACCGACCGGTACCTCGACGGCTTCGACGGCGTGCGGCGCAGTGGCGAGCGTCCCACGCTGCCGGACGCGGCACGCACCGACGCAACCCTCGCGAAGCTGCGGGCCCTGAACCGGATCGCCCGACGCCGGGGCCAGAGCCTGGCCCAGCTCGCCCTCGCCTGGGTGCTGCGCGATCCCCGGGTCACGACCGCGGTGGTCGGCGCGACGAGCGTCGAGCAGTTCCGCGACAATCTGGGCGCGCTCACGAACCTCTCCTTCACCGCGGAGGAACGTGCCGAGATCGACACACACGCGACCGACGCTGGAGTGAACCCGTGGACGCTGTCCTCCGAACTGTGAGCGGCGACCCCGCCGGCGAGGCGCGGCAGGCGCACATCGCCGCGCAGCCGCCCGAGCCGGCGCGCACCGATGTCCTGGTGATCGGCCTCGGCGCGTTCGGCTCGGCGGCGCTGTGGCGGCTGGCCGAGCGCGGTGTCGACGTGGTGGGCATCGAACGCTTCGGCGTGGGGCACCCGTTCGGCTCCTCACACGGCATCACCCGCCTGTTCCGGGTCGCCTGCCAGGAGCACCCCGGGCTGTCCCCCATCGCGCTGAGATCGCGGGACCTGTGGCACGAACTCGGCAGTCGGCTCGGGCAGCCGCTGCTGCGGCAGAGCGGGTGCCTGAGCGTCGGGGCACCGGGATCGGCGCCGGTCGCCGGAACGCTCGCCGCCGCCCGGGCCGCGGGCCTTCCAGTGACCCGGATCGCCCACGACCGACTCGCGGCCCGCTATCCGCAGTACGCCGGCCTGGCCGAAGACCACGAGGCGGTCCTCGACCCCGAGGCCGGCCTCTGCTACCCGGAACGCGCCGTCCGCGCCCACATACGGGCCGCGGCCGACCACGGCGCCGTGGTCTACCAGGACACGCGCGTGCTGGCCCTGGAACTCACCGCCCACGGAGTCACGGCACAGACCCCCACCGCGCGCGTGGTCGCACGGCAGGCCATCGTCGCCACCGGTGCCTGGCTCGGCAAGCTCGTCCCCGGACTGCCGCTCCGGCCGCGCCGCACACCGCTGTTCTGGTTTCGGCCCCGTGACCCGGACGACGACGCGTTCTCGCTGGAGCGCTTTCCCGCGTTCATCCGTGAACTCCCGGACGGCAGGGTGCTGTGGGGTCACGGCTCGGACGCCCACGAGGGTTTCGGCATCAAGATCGGCATGGAGGACCAGGGGCACAACTTCGCCGACACGGACCCCGACGAGGTGGACCGTTCCATCCGTCCGACCGCGGACATGGCCCAGTTGTCCGCGTGGGTCGCCGACGCGTTTCCCGGCATCGACCCGGTACCCGAGAAGGCCACCGTCTGCATGATCAACAACTCTCCGGACCACCAGTTCCTCGTCGGACGCCCCGGAGGCGATCCCCGTCTGATCGTCGCCGGCGGTGACTCGGGGCACGGTTTCAAGCACGCCGCCGGCATCGGCGAACTCCTGGCCGCACTCGCGGTGGGCGAGGCCCCGTACACCGGCATCGGCTTCCTCGACCCGAGCCGGTTCTCGGCCCGGCGGGCCGACCGATGACGCCACCAGTGGTGCCCCGCTCCAGCGGACACCGCCGGTGTGCCGCCGGGCCGCTACGCGTCGAGGCGACGAAGCAGCGTGGCCAATGACTCCTTCGGCCCTTGTCGTGCGGTGTCCAGGACGATGTGCGCGCGGTCCCACGGTTCGTAGTCCCGGTCGACGACCTGCTGCCAGTCGGGCAGCGGCAGGTCCGGGATGTCGACCGCGCGTGACGTCACCCGGTGCCGGTGCTCGGCCGGATCGGTGCAGACCAGTTCCACCTCCCTCGCCGGGACCCCTGCCCTGACGGCCGCGTCACGCCAGGCGTCGCGTGTGACGGCCAGCGGATTGACCGACTCCGCGATCACGGTCAGTCCCTGTCGCAGATGCTCCTCGGCCAAGGCGTATCCGACGGCGTATCCGGCCGGCCCGACGGGATGCCGCGCCAGGCCGGAGCGGACGATGGCCTGCTCGATGGTGTCCACGCGTACATGGACCGCGCCGATGCGCGCGGCGAGGAGCCGGGCGAGGGTGGTCTTGCCGGTGCCGGGCAGGCCGCCGATGACAATGAGCGTGACTCCACCCACGACTAAAGGTCGAGGGCTTCCTGGATCGCTGGCTAAGCAGCGTCGCAGAGGACCAGCCCGGCCCTGTGCTGGACGTTCAGCGCGCCTACGTGGTCGGCGTTGCCGGACCAGCCGCAGTTGACGCACTCGAACTTCGCTTGGGTGACGCGGTTCTCCCTGGCAACGTGTCCGCAGCCTCCGAGGCTGAGCGGGCACGTGCGGGAGGTGTTGCGAGGGTCCACCGGAACCACCAGGCGACCGGCGCTCTCAGCCTTGTTCGCCAGAATGTTCAGGAAGAGCCGCACGCCCGCGTC
>NZ_JBEPAP010000015.1:0-147232 GCF_040298665.1 Streptomyces sp. NPDC001508 | reverse complement strand
CTGCTACGACCCTGTGATCCACCAGACCAACAGCAAGATCAACAATCCCGGGGACACACCGCTGGCGGCATAGAGGTTGACTCAGGGAACTCATGACGGGTCGTCCTTCCAACAGCCGGCAGCCCGTCCCCGTTCGGTCCGGGCCGATGACCGCAATATAGTACGGACATGACCGTGGAAAATAACGGACCGCTTCCCGGCAGCGGAACGAACCGCCTACCGCTGTCCCGGCAGCGCCGCGGTGTCCTGCTGTGCCTGCGCGGCCAGGCCGCCCCCGTCACCGCGAGCGCACTCGCCCAGGTCTGCGCGCTGCATGTCAACACCGTCCGCGAACACCTGGACGCCCTGGTGGACGACGGCCTCGCCGTCCGCGAACGGTCCAACCCCTCCGGACGCGGCCGCCCCGCCTTCCGCTACCGGGCCCGCCCGCCGGAGGAATCGCCCGCACGCGAATACGCCGGGCTCGCCGCCGTCCTCGCCACGCAGATCGCCCGCTCCAGCGCCGACCCGCGTCGGGACGCCCTCGCCGCCGGCGAGCACTGGGGGCGCCTGCTGACCGCCAGGCAGACGCCGACGGCGGATCCCGAGGAGGCGCGGACCCGGCTGCTGGACCTTCTTGAGGAGATCGGCTTCGCCCCGGAAGCGGACGCCGAGACACGCCGAGTCCGGCTGCGGCGCTGTCCGTTCGTGGAGACGGCGCGTGAACACCCCGGTGTCATCTGCGGTGTTCACGAGGGACTGGCCCGGGCCGGGCTCGCCGCGCTGGGCGTGGTCCCGCAGCAGGTCGAGTTGCTGCCGTTCGCCGAACCGGACGCATGCCGACTGCACCTAGGCATGACCGGGCAGACCGAAGGCGAGGACGCTGCCGAGCACCCGGCCGCGGCCGGCGCCCCCGGCACCCCCGGGGCGCACCGGTGACCCCGGCGGCCGGCTCCGCCCCCGGCAGCACCGCCGCCCGGCGCGTGGGCGCCCGTCGCGCACCCCTGCTGCTCACCGCCGGTCTCTGCCTGCTCGCCGGTCTGGACTCCGCCCTCGGTCTGCTCGGCCTCCCGGCCCCCGTCACCACCGACCGGCTCCCGCAGGTGCACGGCGTGCTGATGGTGCTCGGCTTCGCCGGCACGCTGGTCGCCCTGGAACGCGCCGTCGCCCTGGGCCGCCCCTGGGCGTATCTGGCCCCCGGCTGCCTCGGCGCCGGGGGCCTGCTGCTGCTCGGTCCGGTCGACCTGGTCGTGCCCCGGCTGCTGCTCGTCGCCGGATGCGCGGCCCTGGTCGCCCTGTACATACGCTTCTGGCGCAGGCAGCCGAGCGCCGCCCTGCTCGCCCAGGCCGCGGGCGCCGTGTCGGCACTGGGTGCGGCGCTGCTGTGGCTGGGCGGGCTCGACGTACCGCGCATGCTGCCCTGGCTCGTGGCCTTCCTCGTGCTGACCATCGCGGGGGAGCGGCTGGAACTCGCCCGGGTGGCCGTCCTGGCGCCCTCGGCGGAACAGACGTTCCTGGCTTGCGTCGGCGCGGTCACCGCCGGTGTGGTCGCCACCCTGCTGTGGCCCGCGTTCGGCACCGTACTGCTCGGCGCCGCGCTGCTCGCCCTGGTCGCCTGGCTCGTCGTGCACGACGTCGCCCGCCGGCTGCTGCGCTCCACCGGCCTGCCCCGCTTCACCGCGGCGTGTCTGCTCGCCGGGTACGCCTGGCTGGGCCTGGCCGGGACCCTGTGGCTGCTCACCGGGCCGGTCGCCGAGGGGACGCGGTACGACGCGGTGGTGCATGCCGTGTTCCTGGGCTTCGTGATGTCGATGATCATGGCGCATGCCCCGGTGATCCTGCCCGCCGTCCTACGCCGTCCCCTGCCCTACCACCCGGCGCTCGCGGTGGCGGCCTGGCTGTTGCATCTGTCGCTCGCGCTGCGCGTGGTGGTCGGCGACCTGCGGGACGTGCGAGGCGCCTGGCAGCTCGGCGGGGTGCTCAACATCGTCGCCGTGCTGCTGTTCGTCGTATCGGCGGCCACCGCCTCCCTCACCACCACACGCCGCACCTCACCAACGAAAACGACCCCAGCCCCAGCCCCTGCCCCCGCTTCCGCTCCGGCTTCCGCTCCGGCTTCCGCTCCCGCTTCCGCTCCCGCTTCCGCTCCCGCTTCCGCTTCCGCTCCCGCTTCCGCTTCCGCTCCCGCTTCCGCTTCCGCTTCCGCTCCCGCCTCAGCCTCAGGCTCTGCCTCTGTTCCCACCTCAGCCCCAGCCCCGCCGTCTGCCCCCGCCTCAGCCCCCGCCCCAGACTCTGCCTCCGCTTCTGCTCCCGCCTCAGACTCTGCCTCTGCTCCCGCCTCAGCCCCGGCCTCTGCCTCTGTCCCCGCCTCGGCTCCTGCCTCAGCCCCGGCCTCTGCTCCCGCTTCCGCTCCGGCTTCCGCTCCGGCTTCCGCTCCCGCTTCCGCTTCCGCTTCTGCTCCTGCCTCAGCCCCGGCCTCTGCTCCCGCTCCTGCCCCAGCCCCGCCGTCTGCCCCAGCCCCAGCCCCAGCCTCTGCTCCCGCTTCCGCTCCCGCCCCCGCTCCCGCCTCTGCCCCAGCGTCATCCCCCTCCGACTCGAGGACTCCCCGGTGACCACGACCCTGTCTTCCTCCGCGGCGAGCGGACCTGCCCCGAAGCCCCCCGGCCGCTCGCCGCGCGCCCTGTGGCACCTCGGCGTGAACGCGATCGTGGTCGTCTGGCTCGCCCTCTTCGCCGCGGTCGGGACCGCCCACCACTTCCTGCCGCACGCCTTCTGGCTGCTCGTCCATATGCTGCTGCTCGGCGCGGTCACCAACGCGATCGTCATCTGGTCGGGCCACTTCGCCGCCTCCGTGCTGCGGCTGCCCGAGGCGAACCGGGGCGCCCCCGCCGCACTGCGCCTGGTCTGTCTGAACGCCGGTGCGGTCGGTGTGATCGGCGGCATGCTCTTCGAGCGGTGGTACATCGTCCTGGCCGGTGGATGCCTGGTCGCGGCGGCGGTCACGGCGCACGCCGTATGGCTGGTACGGCTGATGCGGCGGGCGCTGCCCGGCCGGTTCTCGATGACCGTGCGCTATTACGTGGCCGCCTCCGCCCTGTTGCCCGTGGGTGCCGCACTCGGAGTCGTCATGGCTCGCGGTGATCTCGCCGGTGATCTGCCCGAACGGCTGCGTATCGCCCACGAGACGATCAACCTGCTCGGCTGGGTCGGCCTCACCGTCGCCGGAACGCTCATCACCCTGTGGCCGACGATGCTGCGCACACGGGTGGCGGACGGCGCGGAACGGGCGGGCCGCGCCGCCCTTCCCGTCCTGCTCACCGGACTCGGTGCCGCCGTCGCCGGCGCCCTGCTGGGCCCACCGCCCCTGGCCGCCCCCGGCGTGGTCGTGTACGCCGCCGGGCTGGTCGTCGCGGGACGGCCCTGGATACGCGAGGCCCGGGTCAAGTCGCCGCGTTCCTTCGCCGCTTGGTCGGTGACCGCGGCATGCGGATGGCTCGCCGGATCGCTGACCGCCCTGGTCGGCATCCTCGTCTCCACGACCTCCTGGATCACGGTCGGGGGCCGCACATCGCTGCTGACCGCACCGCTCGCCGCCGGCTGGATCGCCCAAGTACTGCTCGGAGCGCTGAGTTTCCTCGTCCCCGTGGTCCTGGGCGGCGGCCCCGCCGCCGTACGCGCCGCCACCGTCAGCCTCGAACGGGCCTGGCCGGCCCGGCTGGCCGCCACCAATGCCGCGCTGCTGCTGTGCGTGCTTCCGGTGCCGTCGATGGTGCGGGTGGCGTGCTCGGTGCTGCTGCTGGTGCTGCTGCTGTTCTTCCTGGTGCTGCTCGTGCTGACGGTCGTACGAGGGATGCGCAACCGCCGTAGGGAGGCGCAGCGAGGCCCCGCTCCCGCGCCTGCTCCCGCTCCTGCTTCGGCCGAGGTCCCGGCGCGGCCGCACCGGGTGCTCGGTGGCGTCGCCCTCGGGCTCGCGGTCGTGATGCTGGCCGCCGCGGGCGGCGCGGCGGCGGACGTGCGGTCACTGCCCATGCCGGAGCGGTCCGCCGCCACGGACGCCGACGGCGGCGCGGTGACACCGACCGGCCGTACCACCACGGTCGCGGTGACGATCCGCGGCATGCGCTTCTCGCCGTCCTCCGTCGACGTGCCCGCCGGAAACCGCCTGGTGATCACCCTGCACAACACCGGTACCGACACCCACGACCTGGTGCTGGAGACCGGCGCCCGCACCGACCGGCTCAGTCCGGGACAGAGGGACAGGCTGGACGCGGGAGTTGTCGGCCGGGACCTGAAGGGCTGGTGCTCCATGGTCGGACACCGGCAGATGGGGATGGTCTTCACCGTGCGGGTCACCGGGACCGGTTCGGACTCCGGCACGGACAGCGGCGGGACCACCCACGATCACAGTGGCCGCAGCACGTCCGCAGCCACGAAGGACACCGCAGCGGACGCGTTCGACCCGATGGCCGAACCGGCCACCGGCTTCACCGCCCGCGACGCCCGGCTCCCGTCCGCCACCGGCGGAGCCGGCCCCCAGGTGCACAAGAGGACGATCACCGTGAAGGAGGTGACGCGGGAGGTCGCCCCCGGCGTACGGCAGAAGCTGTGGACCTTCGACGGAACGGCCCCAGGACCCGTGCTGCGCGGCCGCGTCGGCGACACCTTCGAGATCACCCTCGTCAACGACGGATCCATCGGCCACTCGGTCGACTTCCACGCCGGATCGCTCGCACCGAACGGGCCGATGCGCACCATCGAGCCCGGCGAGTCGCTGACGTACCGGTTCACGGCCACCCGCAGTGGCGTGTGGATGTACCACTGCTCGACCATGCCGATGTCCCTGCACATCGCCAACGGCATGTTCGGCGCGGTGGTCATCGACCCGCCCGGCCTGTCCACCGTGGACCGTGAATACCTGCTGGTCCAGTCGGAGTTCTACCTCGGCAAGCAGGGCGGTACGGCCGACGCCGCCAAGGTGAACGCCAAGGACTACGACATGGTCGCCTTCAACGGCTACGCCAACCAGTACGATCACGACCCGCTGACCGCCAGGACCGGTGAGCGGGTACGGATCTGGGTGCTGGCGGCCGGGCCGAACGAGTCCAGCGCGTTCCATGTCGTGGGCGGCCAGTTCGACACGGTTTTCCGTGAGGGCGCGTACGACCTGAGACGAGGAGGGACGCGGAGCGGGGGCGCCCAGGTCCTCGATCTCGCCCCCGCCTCGGGCGGCTTCGTCGAGCTGTCCTTCCCCGAGGCCGGCGACTATCCGTTCGTCACGCACATCATGAGCGACGCGGAACGGGGCGCCCACGGCACCTTCAAGGTGCGGTGAGCGTACCGGGGCATGGACCGAACGGCCCTGATCAGGCCCTATGGGCCCCGTGCCCCCCGCGTCGCCCCGGCATGGGCTCGGGCGGACCGACTGCTCTTGTTGCGAGGCTCTCTTGAAACGTCGCCGTGATCTGCCGCTCGTCTACTCCTGCTCGGGTTGTTCGAGCGCGGCCCAGATGACCAACTGGGTCGCGATCCAGCTCGACCGGCGGGGCATCGCCGAGATGTCATGCATCGCCGGCGTGGGCGGCGATGTGCCGAGTCTGGTCCGCAAGGCGAAAAGTGACCGGCCGGTCATCGCCGTCGACGGGTGTGTGCTGCAGTGTGCCCGCAACTGCCTTGCCCGGCACGGTGTGACGCCGACCGTGCACCTTCTCCTCAGCGATGCGGGTGTGCGCAAGCGGCTGGGCGAGGATTTCGACCCGGAGCAGGCGGAGCGGGTGCTGGACGGGCTGATCGCCCGGATCGCCGAGGAGAACGCGATCGCCGAGGAGAACGCGAACGCTGAGGAGAACGCGATCGCCGAGGAGCCCCGAGCGATCCCGGAACCGACGGTCGCTGACTGAGGGGGCCCGAAAGGCGCCGCTCGCGGACATCGAGGCATCGTCACTTCAGGCGCCGGGGAAAGGGGTTGCGCCGATCGGTCCCGGCTCTGCCGTGCTGGGGCCGGCACGGGGCGCAGCCGCACGGTCGTGGGAGTCGCGCGGGCGGTTCGGGGCACCGGTCCGAGGAGGGCGGGCAGTTGGATTCGACCTTCAGGACCGTCCGCCCGGCCGTAGGGACTCCTGGCCCATGCCGCCCGCCTGCCCGTACGCGGACAGTAGGTGTGAGGGCCGGTCCGTTGTTCCGAGGGCCGCCTGCCGGCAGAACTGACTTGAGAGGAAGGTGCGGACACCATGGTCCAGTCGTCGACGACGCGGAGTGAGCGGCCGGTCCCGGGCGCGCCGGTGTCCGGACGGGCGTGGCTGATGCTGGCGATGGCCACGGTCGGGTTCGCCGTGAACTTCTGGGCGTGGGCGCTGCCGCCGCTGGTGATGGGCTCGCTGTACGGCGCGTACGGGACCTACGGGGCCGGCCTGGCCCTGCTGGCGGTCGTGGCCGCCGCCGCGCTGGCCTACACCCTCACCGGGGTCCGCGCCGCAGCCGAAGGCGGCGAGCACACGCCGCGCACCGACCGTCCTGGCGGGCATCACACCGCGCACACCACCGCGTAAGGGTGAGTGGCCACCACGTAAGGCGAGTGGCCGAGAACACCAGACCTGGGAAACAGCCACGGTTCGACGGCAGTTGAACCGATTGAGGACGGATCGAGGAACGAGGAGAAGTCCGGTGTGTGAGTACTGCGGCTGCCAGTCACTGAAGCCGATCGATGAACTGACCCGGGAACACGACGAGGTCGTCCGCCTCATCAGCCACCTCCGAACCGCTCATCAGGAGGGCGGGGTGGCGCGGATGGCGGAGATCGCCCGGGAGATCGCGCGGGTACTCGGACCGCACACCGAAGTCGAGGAACACGGCCTGTTTCCCGCCCTGGCCGGCGACTTCCCCGACCAGATCGCCGCCCTGGAAGCCGAGCACCGCCGCATCGAAGTGGTACTGGCCGAAGCCGCCGACGGCGTCACGCCCGCGGACCCGACCTGGCCGGACCGCCTGATGGAGGCGATGGCGATGCTGCGCGACCACATCCTCAAGGAACAGGACGGCGTCTTCCCGGCCGCGCTCGCCAACCTCAGCACCGAGGAGTGGGAAGCGGTCGAGGCCACGCGCGCCAGGGCGGGCAGCACCCTGCCCCAGCCGACCGCCTGAACCGCCGCCCGTCCACCTCCGGCGGGGCACCAGACAGATGGGAATCGTTGCGGGCCATGGCCGTTGGGGTCACGGACCACCATCGAGACCGCTCTGTACCTATGAATCGGCTCGGCCGCTGGCCGCAGGTTCGAGTCCTGGGCGGGATCCACACAACATGGCTGGTCGTTCGCACGGCGCTGACCTGCGCATTTGTGCCGCGGTGAGACTGGAGGGGCGATCTCGGCTGGTGCCGCTCGCGCCGGGGGCGGTCCTGACAGCTGTTGAAGCCGCGAGCGAGGTGACGGAGAACACCGCTCCGGGCTGATGTCTTCCGCATGTTCGGTCGATACGGCGGACAACCCGGAGACGGATTCTCCGCCCAAGGTGGTCGGGCCGGTCGTCGCAACGACCGGCCCGACCGGATGTTCTGTGCCGAACCGATCGTCCTCCGCGCGCCGACGGCGCGGCCCGTGTCGGTCCTGCTCTGTCAGCCCTGCCGTGCCTGCGCCATCTCGGCGCGGGTGTGGATCCGGCCCTGGCGCCCCGCGGCCAGCAGGAACAGCACCGTGGGGACGACGCACACCAGGACGGCGAAGATGCTGGCCTCGGGGCCGAAGTCGCCGCCGGACAGTGCTTGCGGGCCGCTGACGGAGGCGTGCAGCAGACCGCCGGTGCTGGACCCGGAGCCGGAGACGGCGGTGCCGTAGATGCCCTGCTCGGCCATGTTCCAGCCCAGGTGCAGGCCGATCGGCAGCCACAGGGAGCGGGTGGCGGCGTAGACGGCGCCGAACATCAGCCCGGCCTCGACGGCGATGGCCAGTGCGCCCCAGATCGTGGCGTCCGGGTTGATCAGGTGCAGGCCGCCGAAGGCGAGACCGGAGACGATCAGCGCGCCCCATGTACCGGTCTTCTCCTCCAGTACGCGGAACAGCACGCCGCGGAAGGCCAGTTCCTCGGTGACCGCCGCGCAGCTCATCAGCCCCAGTGTGGTCAGGGCGCCGCCGATCGAGCCCCAGCCGTGGATGTGGTAGCCGCCGGTCATCGCGACCAGCGCGATGGTGACGGTGAACAGGCCCAGACCGAGGTAGATTCCCCGGCGCAGTTCCGGCCGGGCCTGCTCCAGGGCCAGTTCCTGCGGCTTGCTGCGGCCCTCCAGATACCGCACCAGCCTGACGTAGGAGGCCAGGGCGAGGCCGCCGGTGGCCACTCCGGAGATCAGGGCGGTCAGCGGAGTGGCATCGGCGACGCCGTTGATCAGGTTGGTGATCGCGTCCACGGCCAGCGTCAGCACGAACAGCACCGGCAGCCGCACCCATGTCGAGGTCGCCCACCGCGCGGGACGTGCGGAGTTGGTTCCGGCCGGTTCGATCAGGCGGACGACACGGTCGGCGAGCGGCGTCGGTGACTGGTGGCGGTTGGACGACATGGCTTCCTCCTCAGGGGGCCCGATCCCAGGGCCTGGTCTCAGGGGCCCGATCCCGGTGGGCGGTCTTCGCTTTCGATGCCGCAAAGCTATGGGCCGCGCCTGCTGCGGATCGTCACCGTCGGGTGGGCACTTGCCGGCTGGCCGGGTCCCCCGAGCGAGCTACCCGGCTGTTGTCCTGTGGGGGACCCGATTCCCGTTGCCGGAGGCTACGTTCACCGTGCAAGACTGTGCGGCGCGCGGTGCCGTGTGGTGCCGGATGCCGGACCGGTCGTACTGAACGGGCGGCGGGCACGCGCACGACAGCTCGCTCCGCATGCCGTTCCTCGTGCCGCTCGGCGCCGGACCTACGGGATCGTGGATGATGACGGAAGACCAGACCACTCGTGAGCCGTCGGGCTCGACGACTCACTCGCCGACCGGCTTTGCCTCCCGACCACCGGACCGACCGAGGGGCGACAGGTCTGCTGCGTCCCCTTCCGAGGCCGAGGCCGAGCCCGAAGGCGGAACCGGAGACGAACCGCAGGCGCAGGCGTCGGCTCGGGTGCGGGGCGATGGTTCCCTTGCTCGTGTGAACCCCGTGGTCGCCGCGGTCTCCCGGCTCCGTCTGCTGTCGCGCTGGTGGGGAGCACGCCCCGCCGCCGTCAGGGACCGCGAGTTCGCGTTCGTCTTCACCCTGCTGTCGTTCGCGGCGCCGCTGTCCCGGATCGGGGCGCAGTTCGGCGACCTTCCCGTCCACGGCGCCTCCGTGGCGAGCGTGCTGCTGACCCTGGGACAGACCCTGCCGCTCGCGGTGCGTACTCGGTGGCCGGCCGTCTGTCTCGCGCTGGTGGGGACCTCGTTCGCGCTCCACGAGTGCCTCGGCTGCCCGCCGACCTTCGGCAGCCTGGGGCTGTACATCGCGCTGTACTCCGCGGGCGCCCACCAGGACCGCTACCGTCGGTTCGTACCGGTGGCGGCGACGGGCGGGTACGCGGTCTTTGCCGTCACCCTGTACGCACTGGGCTCGCCCCAGGGCCTGGTCGACTACGTGCTCTACTACCTGGTCCTGGCGGTGGTGTGGGGCCTGGGTGTCCTGGTCCGCGGGCGGCGGGCGCACGAGGCCGAGCGCCGGCGGCTGACGGCGGAGGTGGCCATCGCCACCGAACGCAGCCGTCTGGCCCGGGAGTTGCACGACGTGGTGACCCATCACGTGACCGCGATGGTGGTGCAGGCCGGCGCGGCACAGTACCTCACCGCGTCGCCGGACCGCCTCCACGAGGCCCTCGACGCGATCAACGGCACCGGCCGCCGTGCGCTGGCCGAACTACGCTTCCTGCTGGGCGTGTTGGAGGCGACCGGTGATTCGGCGACGCCCCGGGAGCGGACGCCGATGCCGGGCCGGGTGCCGGATCTGGTGGAACAGGCCCGGGCGGGCGGCCAGCCGATCGAGCTGGTCGAGGAAGGAGTGCAGCCGGACATGGCCGTAGGAGCCCAGCTCACGGCGTATCGCGTCGTGCAGGAATCCCTGACGAACGCGGTGAAGTACGCCGCGGGCCAACAGACGCTGGTGCGGCTCGCGCACACCCCGGACTGGACAGACGTCGAGGTCACCACCGCCCAGGCGGCCGACGGCGCGCCCGTCTCCGCCGCCCTGCGTGAGGGCGGCCCGCACGTCTCGGGCGGCCGGGCCTGACCGGGCTGCGGGAACGGGTGGAGATGCTGGGCGGCGAGTTCGCGGCGGGACCCCGCCCGGAAGGCGGGTTCCGCGTGCACGCGCGCATCCCCGCGGGAGGCGCCGCATGAGTACTCCGCCCACCCCGATCGGGGTGCTGGTCTGCGAGGACCAGGCTCTCGTACGCGCCGGTTTCGTCACGATCCTCTCCGCGCAGCCCGACATGGAGGTCGTGGGCGAAGCCGTGGACGGGCGGGCGGCCATCCGCAGAGCGGAGGAGCTGAGGCCGGACGTCGTCGTCATGGACATCCGTATGCCCCTGCTCGACGGAATCGAGGCCACCCGCTGCCTGGCGGGCCCCGATTCCCCCAGCCCCGCGAGGATCCTGGTCGTCACGACCTTCAACGTCGACGAGTACGTGTACGAGGCGCTCCGCGCGGGCGCCAGCGGTTTCCTGCTGAAGGACGCTCCGCCGCCCGAACTGATCAACGCGGTACGGGTTGTCGCCCGCGGCGAGTCCCTGCTGGCCCCCTCCGTCACCCGCACCCTGATCGGCCGCTACGCCGAACGCCTGCGCCCCTCCGCCGCCCCCGCGTCCCCCGAACGGGACCGCCTGGGGGTCCTCACCCCCCCGCGAGCACGAGGTCTTCCTCCTCATCAGCGAGGGCCTGTCGAACGCTGAGATAGCCGCCGAACTGGTCATCAGCGCCGAGACCGTGAAGACGTACGTCTCCCGCATCCTGACCAAGCTGGACCTCCGCGACCGTGTCCAGGCGGTCGTGCTCGCGTACCGGGCGGGGGTGGCGGGGGACGCCGACCGGGCCTGACGGTCCGCCCGGGCGTCGGCGATACCGTCACCCCACCCCACGGCTGACGTGCGACTGACGACCTCCTCCTGTCTCGTGCCCGGGATCACCGGCAAGCCGGGCGAGGCGAGTGCCTGCGACGTGATGCCGTAGCCCTCGAAGCCGTGGAAGATGCTCGCGCAGGCAAGCTGCTGCCGGTGGGCGTGGTGCACGATTCCGTCGATGAGGGAGGTCAGTCGCCGTGGTAGAGGCGACGTGGATCGACCAGCTGGATGGTGGGGTCGCTTTCGGCGAGGTGGCGCAGTTCGTCGGTGAAGCCGGCGCCGCTGTAGCACTGCAGCCGGGTGGCGTCGGTGGCGTTGCCGCGTGAGGTGAGCAGAGCACGGATGTGCTGGAGACGTTCGAGGTGCGCCCTACCCATGATGTCGTTCCACTTGGCTTCGCCGATGGCGAGCAGTGTCTCGCGACCGCTGTCGGTGTCGCCGCGGACCGCGACGTCGACTTCGTGGCTGGTCTTGGCGGCGGGATCGTTGACGGTGCCGCTGGCGACCCGTGTGACCTGCCCGCCGTGGGTTTCGGGGGCCGCGTGCCAGCGGGCCCATTCGCGGCAGACCTGTTCGAAGTGCGGGCCGGCGACCTTGCTGCGGAAGGTGGACTGGGCGCGGCGCCAGACGGCGGGGGCGCGTCCGGGGCGTTCCAGATCGCCCCAGGCGGGGCGCATGACCGCGTGGTAGAAGGCGATGAGGGGTTCGGCGATGCGGTAGGCGGAGCGGTTGCGGCGGAAGGCGTCGGCCTCGTGGGTGATCATGCCGACGTCCTGGAGGACGCTGAGCGGGTGGGCGAGGTCGGTGGACTTGCGACCGAGGTAGTCGGCGATGCCGCCGCGTGCGGTGTTTCCGGCGGCGATGGCGGCCAGGACGGAGTGGTAGAGCGCGGTGTCGTGGAGTTCGGGTTCCTCTGCGAGAAGGTAGCGGGCCTCGCGGAAGAGCGGACGGGCGGGGTTGAGGACGGCGCGGGTGACCCAGGCGTCGAAGTCGTCGGGTCCGGCGGGGGTGTCGCCCTGGGTGAACTCGCGGCGGTAGGCGGGGGTGCCGCCGACGATGGCGTGGGTGAGAAGTGCGGTGCGCGGGTCGTTGATCTCCCAGAACTCGGCGGCGAGGCGGAAGTCCAGGGTGGGCACGACGAGTTCGAGGCCGGCGCGACCGCGCAGCGGGGCGTTGCCGGCGAGGAGTCCGCCCATGAAGGACAGGGCGGAGCCGCACAGCAGGAGTCGTACGGGGGTGTTGGTGTGCTGGGCGGCGGGGTCGAGGGCGCGCTGGATGATTGAGGGGAGGGCAGGGGATGCCTTGGCGAGGAAGGGGAACTCGTCGATGACCGCGACGACGGGGCCGCCCTGGTCGGCGATGCGCATGAGTTCGGTGACGGCTTCGTCCCAGTGGGTGAAGCGGAACGGGGTGGGCTGGTCGCGGTGGCGTGCGAGGGCTTCGCCGAACTGGCGCAGGGCGTCGGACTCGGTGGTTTCGGTGGCGGTGAACATGAAGCCGCCGCTCGCGCGGGTGAGGGCGTCGAGGAGGAAGGTCTTGCCCTGGCGGCGGCGGCCGGAGACCACGCCGAGCGTGGCGCGGGGCCCGGGCAGCGTGGCGAAGCGGGTCAGCTCGGCCCACTCGAAGTCACGGTCGAACATCTCGGCGGGTTTGTGCATGGCGCACCTCATCATGAATGGGTGCGCTTATTATAGCTGCACTTATTCAAGCGCGGCTGTTGTCAGCGGAGCGCGTCGGCCGGGCCGTGCAGCTGTGCGCGGTTCGCTGCGACCGTGCCGTGGGACCATCCTTCCCGGTCCTGGGCGCGCGTCTGGCTGAGGTTGTAGGACAGTTCCGTGAACCACCCGTCAACCTGGTCGTTCACTGCCTGGGCCCGGGAGGCAAGGACCGGCAGCAGCCCGGGCCCGTGGTCCTTGCCGGCCGCCTTGGTGGCCTGCTCGGTAGCCCGGCTCAGCCGCTGGGCGATGCGCGTGGCGTAGGCCGTCAGGAAGGACTGCCGGTAGGAGCGGGTGCGCGAGGCTCCGTCACGGTGGGTTCGGCTTCCGGCCGCCTGGAGCGCGGACTGCGCCTGCACCAGCAGCGAGGTGTACAGCAGCTCCACCGCCCGCGCGTCGGAGGCGAAGCCGACCACCGTGGCAAAGCCCAGGTTCCGCGACCACACCGTGCGGCAGCGGTTGGCCTCCGCCACCGCCTGCAGCAGGTGCACCTTCGGTTCCTCGTACGGGGCATCCACCCCCACGCGCACACCGCCCGGCGCCTGCCGGGTCTCCTGCTGGGCGTCCAGCAGCGCGGCGTCGATGCTGTGCTGGGCCATGAGCTGCTGTGCCTTGGCGGTGAGAGCCTCGGCCTCCTCGGTGAACTCGGTGGACTCGGCCTTAGCCAGCAGCCCGCGGACCTTGGCCAGCACCGGAGCCTGTGTACCGCCGCTGCCGGAGGCGGCAGGGGATGCGGCCTCGCACGGGGGCGGCATCAGCAGCGGAATCTCCGGGAGGCCGCTGAGCAGGTCAAGAAGTTCTACCCAGGCCCGTCCCAGCACGGTTGGCTCGCACTTCTCGCGGGCCGCGGCACCGGTCAGGTACGTGTCGTCGTCACTCCACCACACCTCGGCGGGCAGGGTGGCCAGTTGGGCTGCCCAGCGCTCGTCCAGGCCCGCGGCCGGGTAGGCGCGCTGTTCGGCGGCGACCAGATCGGCCGCGATCCGCCCGTGCCGTGCCTTGAGTTCGCGCCGGGCGGCGCGAACCACGTCGGCGGGCTGCCAGCCGCGGTGCCACACCGTGTGCAGCACCTCGCTGCCTGCCGCCAGCACCGCGCGGCCCATGCCCGCCTTGGTGAACAGGGCGGCCGCCCGCTCCAGTGCGGCTTCGCGGCGCGCTGTGTCGTCGAGTGGGACGGCGCACACCCGTTCCATGGCCTCGTTGAGCAGGTCGGTGACCGAGAGCGGGCCGCGCGGACGCGGTACGGACGTCCCGCTGACGCCCGCTTCGCAGAACGGATCACCACAGGTACAGCCGCCGAACCCGGACCCGAACGCGGCGCCGAAGCCCTGTTCCTGCCCGGTGCGGGCACGTTGCCGAGCATCGCGCTGCTTCTTCTTGGCTCGCCGTCGTTCCTGGTTGCGCTTGCCCACTGCTGGTCCCTCGTGCTCGCGGATGCGTTGCTGTCCCCGCGCCGAGCGTAGCGGCCCCGGCGACCGGTTCTCCTCCCTCTTCCGGGGTGCGCTTGAATGACCGTATGGCTGTGGTCATGGACGAGGAGACGGTGTACGCGTTCGCCGACGACACCGAGGTCACCGAGGGGCGGACCCTGCTCGGCGACGGGGCGGTGACCGAAGCGGAGAGTGAGCCCCACGGCGTCGGCGGCCTGGTGCGGGACGGCTCAGGCGCCGCCCGTGACGTACGGGTACAGGTCGTGGGGAGGAAACTGACGGCGCAGTGCGACGGCCCGTGCGCCGTGGCGTCAGGGCGCTTGTGCCGGCACGCTGTCGCTCTCGCCCTGCACGCCGTCGAACGGCAGCTGCCCTGGCACGCCGTGCCCGCCGACGAGACCCGCCGCGCACCCGGCGCTGCCCTGGACACACTCACCGCCGTGGAGAAGGCGGCCGTACTGGACCGGCTCCTTGACGCCCGGCCCGAACTGTGCACGGATGCAGACCAGTTGGCCATACGACTTCTCGCCCCGCGCCCCCGTACCGAACTGGCCGCCCTTCAGGAGAGGACCGCGGCCGAGGTCGAGCAGGCCCTGCGCACCCTGGACATCGCCCACCTGAGCACCGGCCACCGTCCCGGCGTCGGATACACCGACGTGTACGAGGCCGCGAGCCGTCTGATCGAGCCGGTCATCGAGAGGCATGAGGCCGATGTCCGCCGCCGTCTGGCACTCGGCATGCCCGACGCGGCCGAGGCCGTGGCCCTCGGCGTACTCGACGGCCTGGACGCCTGCGAGGGCGACTACGACGGCGACGAGGTGCTGTGCTACGCCGGGGAGGACCTCGCCGAGACCTACGGCCACTCCTTCCGCGAACTGATGCGCACCGCGGGCCGGGCCGTGGAATAGACCCGCCCTGCCCGGTGGCGGCACCGCACGCGGTGTCTCGCTCAGGAAGCCATCGGCACCTCGCGCGGCGAGACCCTGACAGTGCGGGCTCCCCGCCTGTGCCATCGCGTAAAGAGCGCCATCGAGCAGCTGCGTACACGTCGTAGTCGTCGGTGTCCGCGGCGCCGCTCATCGCCCTGACGTCGAGGACGGCCCTCTTGCTGCTTGCTCATCCGAGCTCATCTGCCTCTGGCCAGAGGTTGCCGGTGCGGGGTCCGGTGTGCTCGGGTCGGGACAACCCGTTCACCGCGCGGAAGCGAGGCAGAACCATGGGGACGCGACACGGCCAAGCGCAACCCCTCACCGTGACCTGGGAGATCGAGACCATCGGTGGCGAGGAGGGTGAGGCGTTGGCACGCCTCCAGGCGACGGTGATGATCGAGGTCATCGCGTGGATCGCGGAGCAGCGACGCAAGCAGGGCAGTTCATCGGCGTCTGAGCAAGACTGAGCGTGTGCGTTCTCGGCTCGTTCCTGACCGCCGCGGCGGGCCTCGAAGGGCACGAACCTGCGACCAGCAGGCAACGCCCGATCCGAAGCCGCGACCCACCCCTGAGCAGGGCTTTCTTTCGGGCACACGGCAGGACGACCACAATCCGAGCGGTAACCCACATGCGCCCCAAGCACACCAGGGAAACGTGCGGCGACGCGCTGACCTGCACAGTCAGCGCGCCACCAAGAGTGCCCCCGGCAGGATTCGAACCTGCGACACCCGCTTTAGGAGCGAGGTTGGGCGATCACGGGCCTGACCAGCGGATTCCCTGCTTCTGGTGACGTCCGGGCGCGGTACCTCTTCGTACCCCGATTCCCCGTGATTCCCCGCCCGTTCTGGCACGAGAGTGGCACGGGCTTGGGTGATCAGTTATCGGCAACTCGCCCTGAAAAGCAGGGAGTTGATCCAATCTACCGTTTCACGTGAAACCGACCACTCGGTGCACATGCCCACGTGATCGATGGAGTGACTTTGGCCGGGAGCTGCTTTGGGGGGAGTGATCATGGCCCCGTAAGCTTCCGGCGCGTCGGGCAGTCTGTTGACCTGCCCGTTAAAGCACGACGTTGGGGCCATGATCTTCGAGGCTCCCCCCAAAGTGGCTGGCTAAAGTCACGGAGTCGATCACCCCAGCCAGCCACGATCCCACCCACCACGCCCCGCAGGTCCAACGGAGCTCCCAGCCGTCGCGCACCTGCTTTTGGATCAGGCTGTCTTTTGGGTCCGTGGCGGATCATGCGTGAAGTCCCGTGCGGCTGTGCCGTCTCTCCAGGTCGGGCCTGGCGATGTGGGGACAGGGATGGGGATCAGGCTTGGTCCGGTGTATCGGCCCGAGGCGGGCCAGAGCGTGAAGCGTGATCACCCCCAGGTTGTTGAGTGTGGCGCGGGGCCGGGGCCGGGGCGCGCGGGCCGAAGGCAGGAGCGAAGCCCCGAGCCCCGAGCTCCGCGCCGGCCCGCAGTGCGGGCCTGTGGGGAGTGATCTACGCGGCGACGGCCGGTGCCGTCAGGCCAGCGCGACCGGATGGCCGAAGGCCAAGAGCCCCCACCCAGGTCGTATGGCGCCGTAGGCCAGTGACCAGGAGTGGAGGCTCAAGCCCTGGGGGCTGTGAAGCGTGGGAAAGCTGAGGTGTCCCATGGTGGTGCCGTCGAGTCTTGTTCTCCCAAGTGCGCGACGGCTGGGAGCTCCGTTGGACCTGCGGGCCTTGGTGGGCGGATCACCCTCCCCGCCGGAACGGCGGGGCTTGATGAGGTAGAGAAACCCGTAACTCTGGGCCGCCAAGGTGATCAGCCGACCGCGCTCCGTTCGGCTAGGCCACGCAAGGATTCGGGGACACGAGGCTCTGAGAGTTGGACCAAGTCTCGGATGACTTCGCGGGCCAGGTGGTGGTCATGGATCTGCTCGGGTGCCAAGGCCTCGGCTTCCAAGAGGGCGGCTGTGGCCTCGCCAACGTGTCGCCGCTGCGCGTGAGCCCGCGCCACGTCAAGGAAGAAACGGGACTGCCGTTCGGGCGAGAGACCCGATACATCAACCCCCTGGGCTACCTCCAGGGCTAGTCCCGCGTCCCCCAACTCGACCGCCGTGCTCATCGCGTGGATCTCGACGTTCGTAGGCCCGAACTCCGTGTCGAAGTCGTTGCGATCTTCCCCCAGTCGGGCGCCGATTTGGCGGGCCTGGTTGATGTGCTCATGAGTCTTCGCCCGATTGCCCTCTCGCGCGTTGATCACGGCGAGAACCAGATTCATGGCACCCAACAAAGACAGTTCTTCGGGGGGACACGCGGGGGACTCCGCCCTGGGCGCCATGACGGCCACGGCGGACTTCGCTGCCTGCTCGGCCTGCTCCATGTGCTGCTGCCGCATGAAAGCGTGGGCCATGCGGAACAGGCTCGCTACAACCTCCAAGGGCTGGCCCGCAAGTTCGGCGGCCTGTAGCGCCCGGTCTGCTGCGATCCATGCAGCGTCAGCTTGGTCTTGGCGGGTGAAACTCGCCGCTGCTACCTGGTACGCCTTGGCGCGGAGGGCGTGAAGTTCGGTGCGATCACTGGCAGGAGCGTGCCGTACTGCGGTCTCGATGCTCGGAAGCAACTTGGCAAGGTGATCACTCAACGCCGCGTAGCTCGACGCATGCGCGAGCGTCCATGCCTCTTCCACGCGGTGACGGAAGTCGGCCACCGGGGGGATTGGCTCGGTCGGCGGCTGCTCGAACAGACTGCCCAGGGCTGGGTGTCCCGTGAGGGCCACACGCAGACCATCGAGATCGTTGTTTCGGTGGATCTCCTCGGACTCTGCCTCCTCGGTCGCTGCTGCATCCGGCCGCACCTCACGAACGGACACGTTCAGTGCGTCGGCGAGGGCCTGAAGCACTGACAGACGCTCAACAGGTTGTACGCCTCTTTCGACCTGTGAAACCCAGCTCTCTGACCGCCCCATCGCGGCGGCAAGGTCGCTCTGCGACATGCCTGCATCGCGGCGCAGCTCCTTGACTCGCTGGCCAAGGGTCTTGGTGTCGGAGCCTGTCATGCCTCGGCTCCGGTGGGGTGCTTGCCGGCGTACGGCTGGAGCCGGTCAACCTCGGTCTTCTCGACGTACTTGGAGCGCTCTTCAAGGAAGCGACGGGTGTGGGGCTGCCGCTCGTGCTCCTCGAATGCCTCGTGGTTGGCGTACAGCTCGTAGAAGATCCGCTCATTGGGTGCGCCCTCGACCTGGTGGCATGCGTAAACCAGCGTGCCGGGCTCATGAGCCTGGATCCCTGCTGCGGTCTCCCGAATCAGCGCGTCGAACGCTTCACCTGCACCATCGCGAAGCGTGAAGCGAACAAAAAGACCAAAGTTGCCCATTTCTCCTCCTTCTCGTCGCATTCAGTCTCGCAGAGTGGAACCAAGACTGCTAGTCGCAGGATTTCTGTTGACTCGCAGTTTTTCTGCGAGTAGCTTCGATGGTGTTAGAGCAACGAGAGGCGCCGGGGCGGTGCCCTACCGCCAAGCAGACCCGCCGCCCGGCGCCCTGAAGGCCAACCAACCAGAGGGAGAGTCGATGTTTGGGAAGCGTGGTCAGAGCACGGAAAAGTCCGAGTACAAGGCCCGTGTGAAGCAGTTCGGCGGTTGCCCGCCCTGCCCGAAGTGCGAGGGGTCCGGCGAGAACGCTGCCGGTGACGGGTGCGACCCGTGCTGGTCGACCGGGATCGAGCCCGGTCCGAAGGTTCCCCCGCGTAGCCAGCACCGCCGCTGACTGATCCGTTCATGCCGGGGCGGCGCTCCTACCGCCAAGCAGACCCGCCGCCCCGGCTCCCAACAAAGGGAGCTTCCATCATGCCCGCAACGCTTGTTGCTCCGCACGCTCCGATCGTCGCGTTAGTCGAAGAGCTGTCGTCCTGGGAACGCGCGGTGGCGCTGTACGCCTCGGACATGCCGACCGCCTACCGCTCTCAGGGCCGCGAGGACTCGAACCTTCTCGGCTGGATCAAGCAGGGCGTCGCCCGGCTCGGTCGCGACGAGACCCGTCGGCAGGCTTCCTACCTGGCCGGGTACCGGCGGGTGTGGCTGCGTGAGCTGGTTACCCCCGAGATCGCCCGCCGTCACTCGGAGCGCTTCCCCTCGGCCCGGCGGCTGAACACGGCTGAGGACAAGGCGGCCACCTCGATCATGTCGCTAGCCAGGGTTACCCCGGCAGCGCGGAGCCTCCCGGTCGTGATCGACGGTGCGTGCCCGACGTGTGACGGCGCCGGGAAGCTCTGGGGCACCTGGATCATCGACGCTGAGGCGGACTGGTCCGAGACGGGTTACCGCCCCTGCTGGCTGTGCCAGGACGGCGGTGCCGCGTGAGCTACTTCGAAGAGCCGTTGCACGCGCACGAGGCTGCCGACGAGGAACGCACCGAACGCATCGCCGTGTGGCTGGACCACAACGACGTCCGACCGAACACCGAGTTCTTCACCGTGATCGCCGACGCGGTCGACGCTGAAGACGTCGCCAAGCTGTTTGGCACCTACCCGCCCCTCAGGCACGGCTACCCGAGGGAGGAATACCTGTGACGGTGTTCCCCGTCGCCCCTGAGGCCGTGGCCGGTGCTGCGGCCTCTCTGGGCACCGACCCGCTGACCATGGCCGACCTGCTGCGGGTGGCGAACTCGCCCGGCTTCGACCGCTGGCAAGAGCAGATCCGTCGTACGGGCGGTTGCTCGCACCCGATCCGGCTCATGGGCCAGACCACTACCCGCGATCGCGCGACCAATGACGTCCTGTACTCCTACAGCACGGAGCATGAGCCGGGCGGCATGCTGCGGGTGGCGTGCGGCAACCGGCGGGCCTCCCGCTGCCCGGCCTGCGCCTGGACCTACGCGGGAGACACCTACCACCTGATCCGTGCCGGGATCACAGGCGACTGGAACAAGGGCGTCTCGACCGAGGTCCGGGAACACCCCCGCGTCTTCGCGACCCTGACCGCCCCGTCGTTCGGGCCCGTGCACAACCGGCCGGATGCCGGGCGCTGCCGCTGCGGGAGCTCCCACGTCGACGGTGATCCGGTGTTGGGGACGGCGCTGGATCCGGGCCGGTACGACTACGCGGGCGCGGTGCTGTTCAACAACTTCGCAGGCGACCTGTGGCGCCGGTTCACCATCTACCTGCCCCGGGAGATCGCCGCTCGTGCGGGTCTGACACAGGCTGCGTTGAAGGATGTGTGCCGGGTCTCCTTCGGCAAGGTGGCGGAGTTCCAGAAGCGGGGCGCCGTGCACTTCCACGCGGTGGTGCGCCTGGACGGTCCCGACGGGCCCGACTCGGCTCCGCCGGTGTGGGCCACCACAGCCCTCCTGGACGACGCGATCCGCGCGGCTGCCGGACGTGTCTCCGTGCCGGTCCCGGCCTCCGGGGACTTCCCCGCTCGGACGCTGCGGTGGGGCTCCCAGGTCGACGTACAGCCGATCGGCGCCCTGGGCCAGGAAGAGCTCACGGAACAGGCGGTCGCCTCCTACGTCGCGAAGTACGCCACGAAGGCGGCCGAGACCACCGGGACCGTGGACCACCGGATCGGGGAGCTCTCGGAACTCGACAAGCTGCCGCTGCCCGCGCACACCCGGCGCCTGATCGAAGCCTGCTGGGACCTGGACGACGCGTACCCGGACCGGATGCTGGCCCGCTGGGCTCACATGCTCGGCTTCCGGGGCCACTTCTCGACCAAGAGCCGCCGCTACTCGACCACGTTGAGCGCGCTGCGTCAGGTGCGGGCCGACTACCGGGCCCGGCAGGAACGCCGCGAACGCGGGCTCTCCGAAGACCTCGACGACTCGGAGGGCTCCACGCTCGTGCTCGCTCACTGGACCTACACCGGACAAGGCCACACCCCCGGTGAGTCCTGGCTGGCCGCAACGATCGCGAAGGAGATCCGCCTGAACCGAGAGACCGCACGCGAAGCCCTGGCAGACATGCCGGATCTTGAGACCGAGGGGGAGTGGTGACCATGGATCGGCTTCTGACTGTGGATCAGGTCGCCGAAGTCCTCGGGACGGGTGTCCGCTTTCCCCGGCGCCTGATCGAGGAACGTCGGATCACGTTCGTCAAGGTGGGGCGGCATGTCCGTATCCCCGAGAGCGCGCTGTCTGCCTACATCGCTGAGCACACCGTTCAGCCGGTGACCGTTCAGCGTGGCGTGCTCAGGAGGGTTGCCTGATGGCGAACAACCAGGGCAAGCGCCGCCGCTTCGGATCGGTCCGGCAGCTCAAGTCCGGCCGCTGGCAGGCCCGCTACCGTGACCCGAACACCGGTCAGCTCCGGGGCGCTGAGGAGACGTACGCGACCAAGACCGATGCTGAGGTCGCGTTGAGCCTCATCGAGGCGGACGTCACTCGCGGGCAGTGGCACGACCCTGATGCGGGCAAGGTCCAGTTCGGTGAGTACGCCACGGCGTGGCTCAAGGATCGCAAGCTGGCGGCTCGCTCGCGCGAGCGTCATGAGTCGGTGATCCGGCTTCACCTGCTGCCGACCTTCGGTGAGCGGCCCTTGTCCTCGATCACGACGGCTCGTGTCCGGGCCTGGCGCACGGAGTGCCTGACGCGGACCGGTGAGCCGACGGTGGTGAAGGCGTATCAGATCCTGCGGGCGATCCTGAACACGGCTGTGGATGATGAGCTGATCCGGCGCAACCCGTGCCGGATCAAGGGCGCCGACCGCTACGACGTGCCGGAACGCCCCGTCCTCACCGTGGCCGAAGTCTTCGCCGTGGCCGACGCGATCGTCCCGCGCTACCGGCTGCTCGTCCTCCTGGCGGCCTTCACGGGCCTGCGGTTCGGGGAGCTGGCATCGCTCCGCCGGCGTGACGTCGACACGGACAACGCGGCGCTCATGGTCCGGCGCTCACAGGCGGAAATGCAGACGGGAGCTCTGTTCGACAAGGCGCCGAAGTCTGATGCCGGGGTCCGGCCGGTGGCCTTCCCGACCGAGCTCCTGCCGGATGTGAAGCGGCATCTCGACGCCTACGCGGGGCGTGGCCGTGACGGGCATGTCTTCCTCGGGCCTCAGGGCGGTCGGCTGCGGCGCAGCAACTTCCGCGACGACTGGATCGATGCCAGGAAGGACGCCGGGGTCACCGTGGATGCGCACTTCCACGATCTTCGGCACACGGGGAACACCCTGGCCGCGTCCGGCGCGAGCCTGCGTGAGCTGATGACGAGGATGGGGCACAGCACGCCCCGCGCCGCGCTGATCTATCAGCACATGGTCAACGGACGTGACCGTGAGATCGCTGATCGGCTCGGCTCGATGATCCGTAAGGAGCGGGGCGAGACGGACTCGTAGCGGACCATCTGGCACGTGCGTGGCACGGCCGTGATCATGGCAAAGGGCCAGTTCGAGGGGATCATGCCCCTGAACTGGCCCTTAGTCGTGTGCCCCCGGCAGGATTCGAACCTGCGACACCCGCTTTAGGAGAGCGGTGCTCTATCCCCTGAGCTACGAAGGCGGGGGTCTGTCGGGAGACGGGGCTGAGGGGTGGTCGGAGGTGGTGGACCGTGCTCAGTTGGGATCCCGGCAGAGCTGTGGTGATGCGGTCGATGCTGACTGCGCCACCGCAGTCAGTGTAGCGGGTGGCCTGGTGGCGGTAGGCGACTTGTGGGGGTCGGAGTGATGGCCGGGGGTGTGTGGTCGTCGAGTCGGATGCGGCGTCGCGGGGTGCGTCGTGCTGCTGCCGGGCTCGCCGGCTTTCCTGGCCTCGCCGGCCGTCGTGCTGCTGCTGGGGTCGTCGGCCGGCTACCGGCCTCGCCGGTCTTATACATCCGCCCAGCCGGCGGCATCGCCGTGCCGGCAGGGCGGGTGTGTCTGGTACGGCTAGCTAGGCGCTGTTCGAGGTTCGGGTCTGTGGCGGGACAAACGGAGCGGAAACGAGGTGATCCGACCGGCGGGGCCCGGCAGACTGTTCGAGTGACCTTCCGGTTGAGGCCCGGCATCGGGCTCGTCCTCCCGGCGAACGCGGGCGTCCTGCGATTCGGCATGACCGAGCGTGCGGCGCAGTGGACGGCGTCGACCCTGGCGGACATCCGCGCCGGCGGGTGGATATGCGGAGCGCGCTGGGCTTTCTTCTTCGTCCACCGCGACGTCCTGGTCAGTGCCTATGCCTGCACGGCTTGTGTCGAGCAGACCATGGGGCATCTGATCGTCGAGCGGACCGAGCGGGTCCCGGACCGGGCCGCCGACGTTCCGGTCGCCTTCGGTGACGTCGACCTCTTCGGCTACCCGGTCCACGAACTGACCGAGGTGCTCGACCCGTCGGACCGCAAGCTCCTGTTGTCCGCGGACATCAACCCTCACAGCACGCACTACCTGTCCGCCGTACGCCTCGACGTGTGTGAAGGCGTCCGCCGCTAGCGGTCCGCGTCCGCCGTCAGGTCACCACCGGCCCCGACATGCGCGGCGCGATTCCGGCGCGGCCGCATCGTCCGGTGACGGACCTCAGCCGGGCCCAGGCGTTGGTTTCTCCGTTCCACCGTGTCCCGTTCGAGCGTTCCAGGGGTAGTGGGTTTTGCCTGGTCAGGGTGTGTTTTGGCGTTCCAGCGTTCCCAACTGGCCGTTGTGTGTGGCGGCTGGGACGGGTCTCCCCGCACGCTCCAGTCATCCGAGCACCACAGCCACCCGAACAGCGAAGGGGAACCGCGCCATGTCCGGTATCCGTAACTCCCGTACCCGTCTCGTCGGCGCCGCCGCCACCGTCGTACTCGCCGCGCTCTCCCTGACCGCGTGCAACGACGGTACGGGCGTCCATGACGAAGGCGCCTCGACCGGAGCCTCCGCCCCCGCGTCGTCCTCCGCCGGCACCCCCAAGTCCGACGCGCCCGCCGCCGACGCGCCCGCCGCCGACGCGGCCTCCGGTGGGAAGCAGCCCGTGGCGAACGGTGCCGATGGCTCGAAGCCGGCCCAGAACACCGTCGCCGCGAAGGATCCGGCCTCCGCGGGCCGGCCGGTCACCTGTGAGGGCTCGAACACCAAGACCGTCGCGGCCCCGCTCAACCGGCCCGTGAACCACATGCTGCTCACCGTCACCAACACCGGCAGCAAGCCCTGCTTCCTGTACACCTACCCGGCCGTGCGCTTCGGTGAGGCCCAGGCGGTGCCGCCGGTCATCGAGGACTCCATGCCGCAGGCCGTCGTCACGCTCGATCCGGGTCAGTCCGGCTACGCCTCCGTGAACCTGTCCGCCGCCGACGGCAGCGGCTCCGACGGCCGCACCGAGAAGTCCCTGACCGTCTACTTCCACGGCCGTTCCGGCAACGAGAGCGTCGGCGCGGGCGCCCACCCGTCGCTGCCCGCGAAGGGCGTCTACGTCGACGACTCGCTCAAGGTCACCTACTGGCAGCAGTCGATGGACGACGCCCTCAGCTGGTGATCCCGTGCGGACACGGTGAGCGTCAGCACCGTGGTCGCGCGGCTGGACAGCGTGCGTAGGGCGGTTGCGCGGCGGCGGACGAGGGTCGACTTCGTCCGCCGCGCGGGCATGGGGAACGGTAGGGAGCGGGAGGCGTTGTACGGCGGCTGCGGCTGCGGCTGCGGCTGCGGCTGCGGCACGCTCACCTGCCGTGATCGGCAGCGCCGGTCCGCCCACGGTAATCAGCGGTGGCAACGACCATGGAGCGCTCGCGCGCGGCACCGGGCATCATCCCCACCCTCGTATCCCCACCCTCGTATCCCCACCCTCGTATCCCCACCCTCGTATCCCCAGCCCTCGTATCCCCAGCCCTCGTATCCCCAGCCCTCGTATCCCCAGCCCTCGTATCCCCAGCCCTCGTATCCCCAGCCCCCGTATCCCCAGCCCCCTCATCCCCGACCCCTCATCCCCTCATCCCTCGCCCTCACCCCGTCCCCATCCCATCCCCATCCCCGCGCCCCGCCCGTTACCCCCGATCCACCCGTACTTTGTAATCCCCGTTGGGCTCCTCGGCCGTCACCTCGACGGTGATCTTTCGGTGGGGGTCCTTGAAGGTCTCGCCCGGGCCGAAGGGGGCGTCGGAGAGTTCGGCGTGGACGTTGGGGCTGCGGGTGCAGCCGCCGCTGTCGCGGTGGGCGTCGTACACCGTGATGGGGCCGCGGCCCGTGTCGACGCTCGCGTCGACCTTGTAGATGAGGATGCCGGGATGGCACACGGCCTCGTCGTTGCCGCCGGGGGTGCGCAGTTCGAGGGCGTAGCCGGTGTGCGAGGTGAGCGGGACGAAGATGAGTTTGTGGCCGCCGGGCCGGGACATCGGGCTCAGCGTGAACTCCTTGGTGCCCGGGGTGGCCGCGCAGCTGACCTGGTCGATGTCCAGCCAGCCGAGCTTCCACTTGTGCCAGCCGAGCAGGTCGTTGTTGGCGCCCCAGTCCTCGCTCATGATGTCCCAGTGGCCGACCGCGCCGCCGCCGTCCTGGGTGTAGAGGTCGGGCAGGCCGAAGACGTGGCCGTTCTCGTGGGGGAGTACGCGGTAGCCGGTGCGGGCGTAGGAGCCGGAGCCGTCGTCCTGGCGGGAGTAGACGAAGGACGCGTTGGCGATCGGTACGCCGTCGGCCACGGGAGCCTCGCCGTTGCCGGCGAAGGTCACGGACAGCACGGTGTCCAGGGCGGAGGGGCCGGCGTCGGGGCTGACCAGCACGTTCAGGAGGTCGTAGTGCCGGAAGTCGACGGTGGGGTCGGCGGCGGCCACGATGTCCTGGACCAGTTGGCGGTAGCCCGGGTCGAAGGGGGCGCCGCGTTCTATGCCGTAGTCCTGGAACGCCTTCGGCATCCGCAGCCAGGTCGGGATGGGGGTCTCGGCGCGGTAGTCGAGATGGCCGTAGGACGCGGTGTGGAACCACTCCTGGGTCTGCGGGAAGAACTCGTGGAAGCGGTCGAGGGCGTCGCCCTCGCCGGGCGCGTCGGGGAAGTCGACCATCAAGGTCAGTGCGCGGACGGTGCCGGTGGAGCGGGAGTAGCCGCCGGCGGTGGGGACGCCCTCGGTCATCTGGACCTCGCGGGCGCCGTTGATGAGGCAGGGGGCGAGGGCTGCGGTGCGGGCCAGGCCGGGGACGGATCCGGCGCCGGCGGTGGTGGTGCCGGGTATGAGATGTCCGGTCCCGGCGGAGGTGCTGACCGCCAGGGTCAGGGCGGTCACGGATGCGAGAGCGGCCACGCGCCGCGGGCGTATCCGACGGGCGATCGGCTGCGGCTGCGACTGCATGCAGGGGCCTTTCGCTCCACGGCAGCCGCCGGTCTCCGGCTGCACCCTTGCGATCACCCTGAGTCGTCAGGGCGCGGGTCGCGCGCTGGAGGAGGCCGAACGTGGGATTCTTGAGGCGTACGAGTGTGAGTCAGGTCACATCAAATCTTTCTGCGAGCGGGAAATAACCGGGGACCACCTCCCCGTTTAGACCTGTGTCCGAGCGAAAACGGGGAGTCCTTCCCCGGATTCCGTGAACCAAGCCCAGCCAACCGACCGAAGCTCGGCCGATCGACCGAAGCTCAGCCAACCAACCGAAGCCCGGAAAACTGACCGAGGAGTACGCCGTGCAGACCACGACCGCCGCGCAGCGCAAGGCGACCAGGCCGCGCGCCGACGCCCTGCGCAACCGCGAGCGGATCGTCGGCGCCGCCCGGGAGATGTTCGTGGAACACGGCCCGGATGTGCCGTTCGACGAGATCGCCCGCCGGGCCGGCGTCGGCAACGCCACGGTGTACCGCAACTTCCCCGACCGCGATGCGCTCGTACGCGAGGTCGTCTGCTCCGTGATGGACCGTACCGCGCAGGCGGCCGAGCAGGCGCTCGCGGAGACCGGGGACGCCTTCGAGGCGCTGGAGCGTTTCGTGCACGTCGCCGCGGACGAGCGGATCAGCGCGCTGTGTCCGATGGTCTCCAGCACCTTCGACCAGAACCACCTCGATCTGAAGGCGGCGCGGGAGCGCGTCGAGGACATCATCGGCGAGGTCATGGACCGGGCCAGGTCGGCGGGCCAGCTCCGGCCGGACGTCGGCGTCGGCGATGTCATGGTCGCGGTGGCCCAGCTGTCCCGGCCGCCGGCCGGCCTCGGCTGCCTCAGCCTGGACCGCTTCGTCCACCGGCACCTTCAGCTGTTCCTGGACGGGTTGCGGGCCCCGGCCCGCTCCATCCTGCCGGGCACGGCGGCGACCATGGAGGACCTACGCCAGACCTGACGCTCAGTTCCGGGCCGTAGACCGGCCTTCTCGCAGCACGTCAGTCACGTCCATCTCCACGTACCACGACCACTTCCACTGCGGTCACGATCCACGGCGGTCACGTTCGTCTCCGCGTCGGCCACGGCGTCGCACACGACCGCCGGCCGCCGGCGGCGACGCGCCGTCCGTCTTCGACGACCGTTCACCTGTTCACCCGCCCATCTGTCCATCTGCCCATCTGTTCTGTTCGCCTGTTCCGTCACGACGTCCCGGCCTTCCCTTCTGAAGGTCAAGAAGTCCCGAAGTCCCGAAGTGGGTACCCCCATGTCTGAAACAGCCTCAAAGGCTTTTGGCGCCCCCGACGCCAACCGCTGGAAAGCGCTCGTCTTCATCGCGCTCGCCCAGCTGATGGTGGTCCTCGACGCCACCATCGTGAACATCGCCCTGCCGTCCGCCCAGCAGGACCTGGGCATCTCCGACGGCAACCGGCAGTGGGTCGTCACGGCCTACGCCCTCGCGTTCGGCGGTCTGCTGCTGTTCGGCGGCCGGGTCGCCGACCTGTGGGGCCGCAAGCGCGCCTTCGTCATAGGTCTGGTCGGTTTCGCCGCGGCTTCCGCGCTCGGCGGCGCGGCGACCACCGGCGCGATGATGTTCGGCGCCCGCGCCCTCCAGGGTGTCTTCGGTGCCCTGCTCGCGCCCGCCGCGCTGTCCCTGCTCGCCGTGATGTTCACGGACGCCCGGGAGCGCGCCAAGGCGTTCGGCATCTACGGTGCGATCGCCGGTGGCGGCGGCGCCGTCGGCTTCATCCTCGGCGGTGTGCTCACCGAGTACCTGGACTGGCGCTGGACGTTCTTCGTCAACATCCCGTTCGCGGTCCTCGCGGCGGCCGGCGCCTACTTCGTCATCCGTGAGCCGGAGGGCGGCCGCAACCGCTCCCCGCTCGACATCCCCGGTGTCATCCTGTCCACCCTGGGCCTGGTCTCGCTGGTCTACGGCTTCACCCGCGCCGAGTCCGACGGCTGGGGCGACTCGATGACGATCGGACTGTTCGTCGCGTCTGCGGTGCTGCTGCTGGCCTTCGTGGTCACCGAGGCCCGGGTCAAGGCGCCGCTGCTGCCGCTGCGTGTGATCACCGACCGCAACCGCGGCGGCGTCTACCTCTCGCTGGGTCTCGCGATCATCGCGATGTTCGGCACCTTCCTGTTCCTCACCTACTACCTCCAGGTCGTCAAGGGCTACTCGCCGATCCAGAGCGGCTTCGCCTTCCTGCCGATGGTCGCGGGCATGATCACCGGTTCGACGCAGATCGGTACCCGGCTGATGACCCGGGTCGCGCCCCGGCTGCTGATGGGGCCGGGCTTCCTGGTCGCCGCGGCGGGCATGTTCCTGCTGGCCCAGTTGGAGATCGGCTCCAGCTACGCCTCGACGGTGCTGCCCGCGATGGTGCTGCTCGGCCTCGGCATGGGTACGGCGTTCATGCCCGCCATGTCGCTGGCCACGCAGGGCGTCCAGCCGCGGGACGCGGGTGTCGCCTCCGCGATGGTCAACACCTCGCAGCAGGTGGGCGGCGCGATCGGCACGGCCCTGCTGAACACGATCGCCGCCTCTGCGACGACCTCGTACATCAAGGACCACATCGCGACCGCGGCCACCGGGCGGCAGCGGCAGCTGGTCCAGCTCCAGGGCATGGTGGAGGGCTACACCAGCGCCATCTGGTTCGCCGTCGGCATCCTGGTGGTCGCCGCGGCCCTCGCCCTGACCCTCGTCAACGCCGGCCGTCCCGGCGGCGGCACGGCGGCCGCGGGCGAGGACGCCGAGGACGACGCCGCGGTGCCGGTGATCGCCCACTGAACCGCCCGGGTACCCGCTCGGCCTGTGTCGTGCGGGCGCGGAAGGGGACGCCGCGCACGTACGACGTCCGGGACCCGCCCGGTGCTCCGGGTGAGGTCCGGGACCTGCCCCGGCTCCCTGCGGGAGCGGCTCAGCGGAGCCAGGGCAGGTCCGCACCCGCCTCGTTCGGCTGAAGGCCCTCGGCGACGATCTCCATGATCTCGCCGAGGGCTTTCTGCTGCTCGGGGGTCAGCCGCTCGAACAGCGCCTGGCGCACGGCCGCCACATGGCCCGGCGCGGTGCGCCGCAGCACCTCGTGGCCCTCCTCGGTCAGCACCGCGAACTGGCCCCGCTTGTCGGCGGGGCAGTCCTCGCGGCGCACCCAGCCGTTCTTCTCCAGGCGGGAGACGGCGTGCGAGAGCCGGGAGCGGGTGATCTTCGCATTCATGGCCAGCTCGGTCATCCGCAGCCGGCGGCGCGGGGCCTCGGCGAGCTGGACGAGCAGTGCGTAGTAGATGTGCGGCATGCCCGCGTCACGCTGGAGCTGGCGGTCGAGGTGGTCCTCCAGCAGGGTGGTGGCGTGCAGGTACGAGCGCCACACACGCTGTTCCTCGTCGGTGAGCCAGCGGTGCTGCGGGGCGGAGCCGGGTGCCGTGTCCATGAGGTCTACTGTACGAGGCACCTTCTTGAAGTTTGAACAAGTCGGGCGTACGGTCTTGAGTGAGAACTTGAGACTTAAAGTAACTGGATGCGGGTCGCCCTGCCGCCCGGTCCACCGGAGGGAGTCGCCGTCATGTCCGCCGCCGCGCAGGAACGCATGCCCGCCCTTTATCTGAGCCACGGCGCCCCGCCGCTCGCCGACGACCCGATCTGGCCCGGCCAGCTCGCCGCCTGGTCCGCAGAGCTGCCGCGGCCCAAGGCGATCCTCATGGTCTCCGCCCACTGGGAGGAGGCGCCGCTCGCCCTCGGCGCCGTCCGTACCGTCTCCCTCGTCTACGACTTCTGGGGCTTCCCCGAGCACTACTACCAGGTCACCTACGCGGCGCCCGGCGCCCCGGAACTGGCCGAATCCGTGCGCAAACTGCTGCGCGCACCCGGCACCCCGGTCCAAGACATCCCGGACCGCGGCCTCGACCACGGTGCGTACGTCCCCCTCGTCGAGATGTTCCCCGCGGCCGACATCCCCGTCCTGCAGATCTCCATGCCGACCCTCGACCCGGTGCGCCTGATGGAGATCGGCCGCAGACTGGCGCCGCTGCGCGACGAGGGCGTGCTGATCGTCGGCTCCGGCTTCTTCACCCACAACCTGGCCGCGCTGCGCCATACGGGCGGCGGGGTGCCCGCCTGGTCCTCCGAGTTCGACGACTGGGGCCGCCGGGCCCTCGAAGCCCGCGACTGGGACGCCCTGCTCGACTTCCTCGACAAGGCGCCGGCCGGCCGCTACGCGCATCCGCGCACCGAGCACTTCGCGCCGCTGTTCGTGACCATGGGCGCAGCGGACGACGGCGCCGGGCCGGCCGTGCCGGAGTCGGTGATCGACGGTTTCTGGCTGGGCATGGCAAAGCGCTCAGTACAGTTCGGCTGACCACCGGGCGGGCCTTTGGGGTGCGGGTGTCCCAGGGGGACTTTCCTTGTCCCGGGGTGCCGAGGTCGGTGACGGTGGGGTGTGGCTGGGGGCGGTGAGGCGGATGGTGCTGCCCGGATGTCCTGACCGCGCTGCGGGGTGTGTGTCGAGGTGCCGGGCTGCGGTGGTGGGCCCGCCGGGTGTGCCGAGGTTGGTGATGGCGGGTTGTGATGGGGGAAGGCACGGAGGCGGGGTCGGTGCTGTCGGGGTGAGCGGTGTGGCGCGGGCTCTCGGATGGGCGGTGTTGTCCCGGGGGCCTACAGTCCCTTCTCGTACCAGGCGACGTCCCAGTAGCGGCCGAACTTGCGGCCCACTTCGCGGTACGTGCCGACATACCGGAACCCGAAGCGTTCGTGCAGCCGCGTCGACGCCGTGTTCGGCTGGGCGATGCCCGCGTAGGCGCGGTGCAGGTCCTGCCCGGCCAGGGCCGCGAAGAGGGCCTTGTAGAGCAGCGTGCCGATGCCGCGGCGGCCGGCGCGCGGGGCGACGTACACCGTGGTCTCCACCGAGGTGCCGTACGCGGGCTTCGCGCGGTAAGGACTGGATGTGGCGTAGCCCAGAATTCGCTGAGAGTCCGCGTCCACGGCAACCATCAGCCGGTACGGGCCGTCTTCCGGATGGGAGAGCAGCCAAGGACGGCGCTCTTCCGCAGTGACAGTCGCGGTATCGAATGTGATCGGGGTCTCGCGTACGTAGTGGTTGTAGAGGTCTGTGAGCGCTTCGAGGTCGCCCTCGGCCCCCGGCCTGACCTGCACATCCGTACGTTCCGGCGGCATCGGGCCTCCTCATGTGGCGGCACAGGGTACTGCATGATCAGAAAAACTGGGGGGCAGGTTGGGAATTCTGTCCGGATTCCAGTCGTTGTTTCCTTCGGATGCGGGGCACTCAACGAGAGTCCGAGGAGTTCTCTGAGTGCTGAGCTTCCAGCAGACACCCGCCAGCCCCCTCCCGATCCCGGCTCCGGCCGGACCGGGGGACCCCGATTCGAAAGGGAGCACGCATGGCAACCCGTGCCGTCGCCCGTCGTCAGTCCGCCCATGGGGGTGCCTCCCAGGCTTCTGGGGGAGAGACGGCCAACTCGGCAAGCAGCGTTCGCGTCCGTGGCGGTGAGATCGCGGACCGCGACCTCGTCGGTATGTACCTCGACGAGATCGCGCGTACGCCGCTGCTCGACGCCGCCAAGGAAGTCGAGCTGTCCCAGACCATAGAGGCGGGTGTGTTCGCGCGGCAGGTCCTCGACGGTGAGGAGGAGTCCCGCACGGACGCCACCCGCGAGGAACTCCAGGCCCTGGTCGACGCGGGAGAGCGGGCCAAGGACGTCTTCATCCGGTCCAACCTCCGCCTGGTGGTGGCGGTCGCCCGGCGCTACCCGCGCAGCGGCCTGCCGCTGCTGGACCTGATCCAGGAGGGCAACGCCGGCCTGGTGCGCGCGGTCGAGAAGTTCGACTACCGCAAGGGCTTCAAGTTCTCCACGTACGCGACATGGTGGATCCGCCAGGCGATCACCCGCTCGATCGCGGACCAGTCCCGCACCATCCGGCTGCCCGTCCACCTGGTCGAGGAACTGGGCCGCATCCGACGGGTGCAGCGCGAGTTCAACCGGGAGAACGGCCGCGACCCCGAGCCCGCGGAGATCGCCGCCGAGCTGGGTTCCACGGCGGAGCGCGTCACCGACGTGCTCGACTGGGCCCGCGACCCGGTCTCCCTGAACATGTCGGTGGACGACGAGGGCGAGACCCAGTTCGGCGATCTGCTGGAGGACACCTCGGCGGTCTCGCCGGAGCAGTCCGTCCTCACGCTGCTGCGCAGCGAGGGTCTCGACGAGCTGATCGGCCGCCTCGACGAGCGCACGGCCTCCATCATCAAGATGCGCTACGGCATAGAGGACGGCCGGGAGCGCACGCTGACCGAGGTCGGCAAGGAGCACGGCCTGACGCGTGAGCGCATCCGCCAGATCGAGAAGCACGCGCTGCTGGAGCTGAAGAAGCTGGCCCGCCAGACCGGTTTCGACGCGGCCGCGTGAGCGGCGGGAGCCCGAGGTGCGGGGCGCGCGGCTCCTTCGCCGCAGGCGCCGTGCGACCGCCGTCGCCTCCCGCGTGCGCCGGGTGGCGGAAGACCGCGCAAACATGGCTGTGTACCGTCGCTTCAACGCCCCGGACCCCGGGAACAAACCCTCCGGGCCCAGGAGTTGGGGATCGGGGGCCCGACTCCGCACCCCGCGGCCGGCCACAGTCCCCTGAGCCATGTCCCGACGCACTCCCCCCGGCGCCGGGACCTTCCCAGAGCCGGGCTTCGGCGCCTCCCCCCCCGGGCGCCGGAGCCCGGTTTCTTCTTGTCCCGGCCGGCGCGTCGCCCGCGGGCTGTCACGTTTCGTCTCGGCGCGTTTTTGGGTTAGGCGGGGTGGATGTCCGGGTGGGGTCGGCCGGTGGGCGGCGTTGATCTCTGGGCGAGGTGGGCCGGTGTGCGGGGCGGGCCTCCGGGCGGGGCGGACCGGTGGGCGGCGTAGATCTCCGGGCGGGTGGGCTGGTGGGCCGCAGGCGGTGGGTGGGGTGGATGTCCGGGCGGGGTGGGCTGGCGGGCGGGGCGGGCCTCCGGGCGGGGCGGACCGGTGGGCGGCGTAGATCTCCGGGCGAGGTGGGCTGGTGGGCCGCAGGCCGGTGGGTGGAGCGTGCTGGTGGGCCACCCCGTACCTGAACCACGGGGTGGCCCACCGAATGGCAGATTCTGCCACAGGGGCATAGCCTGCCGATGTGAGCATGGCCAGTCCCCTCGATCCCGGCCCCGACCAGGGGCTTTCCGGCCTGCCGGGAGCCGCTTCCGGCTCGTTGACCGAGCGCCGCAAGGCGGAGACCCGTAGGGAGATCGCCCGCGCGGCGGCCCGGCTCTTCGCCGGCCAGGGCCTGCGGGCTACCCGCGCCGAGGACATCGCCCAGGCCGCCGGTATCGCCCCGCGCACCTTCTACCGGTACTTCGCCACCAAGGAGGAGGCCGTCGCCCCGCTCTACGCGGCGGGCGCCCAGCGCTGGGCGGAAGCCGTCCGCACCGCTCCGGCCGACCTCCCGCTGCCCGCGGCCCTCGAACACGCCACCCGGTACGTCCTGACTCCGGGCAGCGGGGTCTCCGCCGCCTCCTGGGAGTGGGTCCGCACCCTGGTTCGCCTCACCCACACCAGCCCCGCCCTGCGCCGGGTGTGGGCCGAGGTGTGCCAGGCGGCGGAGCGGACACTGGCGGACGTCTTCGCGGCCCGACTGCGCCCGCCGGCCACCGATGCTGGGCGCGATGCTGGTCTTGGTGTGGGGTCCGGTGCTGGGCGCGATGCTGGTCTTGGTGGGGGGTCCGGTGCCGGGCGCGATGCTGGTCTTGGTGTGGGGTCCGGTGCTGGGCGCGATGCTGGTCTTGGTGGGGGGTCCGGTGCTGGGCGCGATGCTGGTCTTGGTGCGGGATCCGATGCCGGACCCGGCGCTGGTCTTGGTGCGGGATCCGGCTCTGCACCCGGTGCCGGACCAGGTGCCGGGCGTGACGCCGGGTCCGGTGCCGGAACCGACGCCCGCGGCGGCGCCGCGGCCTCCCCGGAACTGCGGTTCGGCGCGGCCGTGGCGAGTGCGGCGGTGCGGGTGGCCGTCGAGTCGTGGGCCGCGGGCTCGGCGGCGGCCTCGGGTGAGGAGGGCCCCGCGGCGCTCGCCCTGCGCAACCTGGGCGCACTGCACGGCTTCCCGTGGCCGAGGACGTGAGCCGGGTGGGCGGGCGTGCCGGCCGGGTGTCCGGCTGGAGTGAGTGCGGGGCCTGAACAGGTCCCGGGCCGCCGAGCGTTGTGGGGCCGTCTGCGGTCAGCCCGCGGCGCGCGTCAGCCGGGCCGCCAACTCCCGTACGCACTCGACGAGTTCCGGCGGCTCACGGACGGTGAACTCGGGCCCGACGAGGGCCAGCCGCAGTGCGAGCCAGTCCAGGGGCTCGCCGCTGGTGCCGCGTACGACACAGCCCCCGCCGTCGGCCGGCTCCGGCGTGCCGAGCCAGGCGGGCAGGCGCGTGGCGACGACGTCCGCCGGAGCGGCGAAGGCGACCACGAACCCGTACGTCTCCTGCCGCCGGTGGATCGACCGCCGCAGATACTCCGCCGCACCGCCCGTCGGCAGCTCGCGTGGAGTGAACCGTGTCCCGGTCGCGAACGGCTCGCCGACCCGGTCGACCCGGAACGTGCGCCAGTCGTCCCGGTCGAGGTCGTAGGCGACGAGGTACCACCGCCGCCCGGTCGACACCAGCCGGTACGGCTCCGTCAGCCGCCGCGACTGCGACCCGTCCCCGGCCCGGTAGGCGAACCGCAGCCGCTCCCGACCGGCCACCGCCGACGCCATCACGGTCAGCGTCTCCGGCGCGATGCTCGCCCCGTCCCCGCTGGTCAACGGGGTCGTCGCGGACTGCAGGGTGGAGACCCGGTGGCGCAGCCGGGACGGCAGCACCTGCTCCAGCTTGGCCAGCGCCCGCACCGACGCCTCGTCCACGCCCGCCACCGCGTGCCCGGCCCCGGCCCGCAGCCCGACCGCGATCGCCACCGTCTCCTCGTCGTCGAGCACCAGCGGCGGCATCGCCTTGCCCGCCACCAGCCGGTACCCGCCGTCCGCGCCCATGGTCGCCTGCACGGGATAGCCCAGCTCCCGCAGTCGGTCGATGTCCCGGCGGACCGTACGACGGGACACCCCCAGCCGCTCGGCCAGCTCGGCGCCGGGCCACTCGCGGGGTGTCTGGAGGAGGGAGAGCAACTGAAGGAGCCGGGCCGGGGTGTCCGTCGTCATGAGTCCTCCGCGGTCGTGAGCGCCGGCGGTGCGCCGCCGTCATGTCCGCGAGCATGCCGCAGAACTAGGACATGATCCGACCTACTTGCCCCCTAGCTTCCTCCGCATGACCTCCACCGGGACCCACCCCGCACCAAACACAGCGGTAAGCACGCCATCAGACACAGCACCAAGCTCGGCATCAGACACCGCACCAAGCTCGGCATCAAATACAGGACCAAGCACGGCATCAGACATGGCGCCGAGCACGGCACCGACCGCCGTACCGGCCGTCGCATCCGTCTCCGCTCGGCCCGCCGCGGGCGACCGCCGTCGCTGGTACGCGCTGGCGATCGTGATGACCGCGGCGTTCATGGACCTGGTCGACGTCACGATCGTCAACATCGCGATCCCGTCCATCCAGCGGGACGCCGGCGCCTCCTTCAGCCAGATCCAGTGGATAACCGCCGGTTACGCCCTCGCCTTCGCGGCCGGTCTGATCACCGGCGGACGCCTCGGTGACATCCACGGCCGCAAGCGGCTCTTCCTCGTCGGCATCGCCGGCTTCACGTTCGCGTCCGCGCTGTGCGGCTTCGCCGTGAACCCGGAGATGCTGGTCGCCTCCCGCATCCTCCAGGGCGCGATGGCGGCGCTGATGGTGCCGCAGGTCCTGTCGATCGTGCACGCCACCTTCCCGGCGCACGAACGCGGCAAGGTCTTCGGGCTCTTCGGCGCGATCGTCGGGCTGGGCGCCGTGTCCGGGCCGCTGCTCGGCGCGCTGCTGACCGAGTGGAACCTGTTCGGTCTGGAGTGGCGGCCCATCTTTCTGATCAATCTGCCGGTGGGTGTCGTGGCCTTCCTGCTGGGGCGGCGGTTCATCACGGAGTCACGCGCCCCGCGGGCCCTCAAACTGGACCTGGTCGGCGTCGCGCTGGTCACCCTGGGCCTGCTGATGCTGCTCTACCCGCTCACCCGCGGGCGTGAGCTGGGCTGGCCGCTGTGGGGTCATGCGTCGATGGCCGGCGCGCTCGTCGTCTTCGCGGCGCTGGTGGCCTACGAACGGCGCAAGGGCGCACGGGACGGCTCGCCGCTGGTCGAACTGTCGCTGTTCCGGGTGAAGAGCTTCGCGGCGGGCATCGCGGTGCAGACCGTGTTCGGGATCGCGCTCGGCGTCTTCTTCCTGGTGTGGACGCTGTATATGCAGACGGGCCTGGGCTGGAGCCCGCTGCGGGCCGGGCTGACCGGCGTGCCCTTCTCGATCGCCGTCTCCACCGCGGCCGGTCTCTCGGTGCAGAAGCTGGTGCCGCGCTTCGGCCGCGGGGTGCTCCAGGCGGGCGCGCTGGTGATGGGGCTCGGCGTGCTGCTCTATCTCGCGGAGTCGCAGCGGTACGGCCTCGGCATCGCCCCCTGGCAGATGGCGCTGCCGCTGGTGGTCATGGGCGTCGGCATGGGTCTGATCGTCGCCCCGCTGACGGACGCCGTCCTGTCCGAGGTGCCGCGCGAGCACGCCGGTTCGGCCTCCGGTCTGATCAACACCGTCCAGCAGATGGGCAACGCGCTCGGCCTCGGGCTGGTGTCGGTGGTGTTCTTCGGGGTGATCGACGACGGACTGACCCCCGCCCAGGTGGGCCCGGCCTTCGTGAACGCCTTCCAGCATGCGCTGGGCTGGGTGGCCGCCGTCCTGGGCGTCATCTTCCTGCTGATGTTCGCGCTGCCGCGGCGGCCGGCGCAGCACGTGGAAGGGGCCGAGACGGATCTCCCGGCGACGAAGGAGCCAGAACCGGCCCGGTGAACGCCGCCCACGGGCGACCCCCGCCACCCAGGACCCGGCGCCCGAGGCACCGGGTCCTTCGCACGCCACAACCACCCCTTCAAGCCCACGCCCCCGACCCCCACACCCACAAGCACGCACGCACCACGCCCGACGCCCGGCCCGCACCCTCGGGTTTCGGCCACCGTGTCCACGCCTGGCACCACGTCCGGCCCGCGGCCCCCACATCCGGCGCGCGGCCACCACCCTCGGGGCTCGGCCCCCGAGTCCACGTCCGGCACCAAGCCCGGCCTGCGGCCACTACGTCCGGCGCGCGGCTACCACTCTCGGGTTTCGGCCCCCGAGTCCACGTCCGGCACCAAGCCCGACGCCCGGCCACCACGTCCACGCCTGGCACCACGTCCGAAGCACCCGCCGGGCCTGGGGCATCCGCCGAGCCTGGGGGCGTGCGCTGAGTCGGGTGTGCGCTGAGTCGGAAGCGTGGGCTGAGTCGGGCCCCTGACCGAGTCGGGTCCGGGCCTGCGCCGAGTCCGGTGTGCCTGCCGGGTCCGGGGCGCGCGACGACTCCGGGCTCGACCCCCACCTCCGGTGTGCCCGCCAAACGCAGGGCGCCCGCCGAGTCGGGGCGTGCCAGGATGCGCGAGGGCTGCGCCGAGTTCGGGCTCGGCCGCCACGTCCGGCACGCCCGCCAAGCCGAGGGCGCCCGCCAAGTCGTCGGGTGTGCCTGCCGGTCTGGTGCGCCCGCCGGCCCTGGGGCGTGCGCCGAGTTCGGGGTGCCCGCCAAGTCCGGGGCGCCTGTCGAGTCTGGGGCGTGCGCCAATGTCGGAGCGCCCGCTGAGTCGGTGCGCCCGCCGCGTCTGGGGTGTGCGCGAGTCCCGAGCGTTTGCCGGGGCTGGGGCGTGCGCCAGGTCCGGGCTCGGCAGCCACGTTCGGCATGCCTGCCAGGTCTGGTGGGCCCGCCCAGTCGGGGGCGTGCCCGGATACGGGGCCTGCGCCAAGCCCGGTGCGCCCGCCGCGTCCGGGGCGTGCGCCGAGTCTGGAGCGCCCCCGGGCCCGGAGTGCCTGCCGAGGCCGGGCGCCCGCCGGGACCGGGGCGTGCGCCGAGTTCGGGCTCGGCCGCCACGTCCGGCACGCCCGCCAAGCCGAGGGCGCCCGCCAAGTCGTCGGGTGTGCCTGCCAAGTCTGGTGCGCCCGCCGGGTCCGGGTCTGCGCCGAGTCCGGTGTGCCTGCCGCGTCCGGGGCGTGCGCCGAGTCTGGAGCGCCCCCGGGCCCGGAGTGCCTGCCGAGGTCGGGCGCCCGCCAAGCCCGCGGCGCCTGGCGAGTCTGGGGTGTGCGCCAAGTTCGTAGCCCCTGCCGGGTTCGGGTCTGCGTTGCGTTCGGGGGCGTGTGTGGGTGCGGAAGTCTGTTCATGCCCGTTTGGGGTTTGAATCTGTTTACTATCCAGGGATCCGGACGTAGCCTTCAGGGCGAAACAACATGTTCGGGCAAGGTTCGGAGGCACGTGGGCATGTACGCACCGGAGCGGCAGCAGGAGATCCTGCGGCTGGCCCGTGAGGGCGGCCGAGTCGACGTGGTGTCGCTGGCCGAGGAGTTCCAGGTCACCGCGGAGACGATCCGCCGCGACCTGAAGGCCCTCGACCGGGCCGGCCTGCTGCGCAGGGTGCACGGCGGCGCCATCCCGGCCGGGCGCCTCGACTTCGAGCCGGACCTCACCGAGCGCGAGTCGACGGCCGCCGACGAGAAGGACCGCATCGCCAAGGCGGCCCTCGCCGAACTGCCGGCCGAGGGCACGCTGATCCTCGACGCCGGCACCACGGTGGCCCGGCTCGCCGCGGCCATCCCACTGGAGGCACAGCTCACGGTCGTCACGCACAGCCTGCCGATCGCGGCGCGCCTCGCCGACCATCCGGGCATCCAGCTCCATCTGGTCGGCGGGCGGGTCCGGCACCGTACCCGGGCCGCCGTGGACGCCTGGGCGCTGCGCGCCTACGGCGAGATCCGCGCCGACCTGCTGTTCGTCGCCGCCAACGGCTTCTCCACCGAGCACGGTCTGACCACCCCCGACCTCGCGGAGGCGGCGGTCAAGCGCACGGCGGTCGCCGCGGCCCGCCGCGTGGTCCTGCTCGCCGACTCCGCCAAGCACGGCCAGGAACACTTCGCCCGCTTCGGCGACCTGGGCGACGTGGACCTGCTGATCACCGACAGCGGGCTGAGCCCCGAGGACGCCGCCGCCATCGAGCGCGGCGGTACGGAAGTAGTGCGCGCATGATCCTCACCGTCACCCCCAACCCGTCCCTCGACCGCACCTACGAGGTCCCCGCGCTGGAGCGCGGCGAGGTCATCCGTGCCACCGGCGAGCGCATGGACCCCGGCGGCAAGGGCGTGAACGTCTCGCGCGCCGTGGCCGCCGCCGGACGCCGCACGGTCGCCGTGCTGCCCCTGGGCGGGGCACCGGGCGCGCTCGTCGCTGAACTGCTGGACGCGCAGGGCATCGAGGTCGCCCCGGTCCCGGTCGCCGGGGCCACCCGCTCGAACATCGCCCTCGCGGAGGCCGACGGGGTGCTCACGAAGATCAACGCACCCGGTCCCGAGCTGTCCGCGGCCGAGCAGGAACTGCTGCTGGAGACGGTGCGCGGGCAGTCCCGGCACGCGGACTGGATCGCCTGCTGCGGCAGCCTGCCGCGCGGACTCGCACCCGCCTGGTACGCCGACCTGGTCGCGCGGGCGCACGCCGTCGGCGCACGCATCGCGCTGGACACCTCCGGTCCGGCCCTGCTGGCGGCGCTGCGCGAGCGCCCGGACGTCGTGAAGCCGAACGCCGAGGAACTGGCGGAGGCCGTGGGACGCCCCCTGGCGACGGTCGGCGACGCGGTGAAGGCGGCCGAGGAACTGCGCGAGAGGGGCGCGCGGGCCGTGCTCGCGAGCCTCGGCGCCGACGGGCAGCTGCTCGTGGACGGTACGGGCGCCTGGTTCGGCAGCGCCCGCGTGGACGTCGTACGCAGCAATGTCGGCGCCGGTGACGCGTCCCTGGCCGGTTTCCTGATCGCGGGCGGCAGCGGCCCCGAGGCGCTGGCCTCCGCCGTCGCGCACGGCGCGGCGGCCGTCCAGCTGCCCGGCAGCGTGATGCCGACACCGGCCGACCTGGACCCGGCGGCGGTGACCCTCACGGAACGGCCCCCGACGGACCGCGAACTCATGGAGCCGGTGTGATGAGCGGCCGTACGACCCCCGCGCCGACCCACGCCCGCGAACCGGTCCGGAGCCGGCCCGGCGCTTCATCACCGACCGCGCCCACCCTCACCGCCCCCCACACCACCGCCGTCTCCGCCACCCTCGTCTCCACCTCTGCCGTCTCCGCCACCCTCGTCTCCACCTCTGCCGTCTCCGCCACCCTCGTCTCCACCTCTGCCGTCTCCACCACCCCCGTCCCCACCTCTGCCGTCTCCGCCACCCTCGTCTCCACCTCTGCCGTCTCCACCACCCCCGTCCCCACCTCTCCCGTCCACCCGACTCCCCGGGCGATACGCGAGCGAAGGAGCCCGCGATGAGCGACATGATCACCGCGGACCTGGTCGATCTCGACCTGTCCGCCGACACCAAGGAAGCGGCGGCACGCGCCCTCGCCGAGCGCATGGTGGCCCTGGGCCGGGTGACCGACCTGGAGGGCTTCCTCGCCGACGTGGCCGCCCGTGAGGCGCAGATGCCGACCGGCTTGGACGGCGGTATCGGCATCCCGCACTGCCGCAGCGAGCATGTCACCGAGCCGACGCTGGCCTTCGGGCGCAGCGCCGCCGGGATCGACTTCGGTGCGGCGGACGGTCCGGCCGACCTGATCTTCCTGATCGCGGCGCCGGCCGGTGCCGACGACGCCCACCTCACGATCCTGTCGTCGCTGGCCCGGCAACTGATGAACACCGAGTTCACGTCCGCGCTGCGGTCGGCGGCCGACCCGCGGACGGCGGCGGCGCTGATCCGCGGTGACAAGCTGCCGACGGCCGAGCCGACGCGGGCCGCGGAGGACACCGACGGGGTGACCGAGGCCGCCCGCGGCGCCGCCGCCGGTGGCGCGCACGGCTCCGAGGACACCGCTGTGGCGCCGCCGGCGGCCTCCGCCGGCGCCACAGCGGGCAGCACGGGCAGTGCGGTTGACCAGGACGCTCCCGCGTCGAACGCGTCGAACGCGTCGAACGCGTCGGACCAGGCCGCCGCGGACGGGGCTTCCGGCGTGGCGGGGCGACCGTTCCGGATCGTCGCCGTCACCTCCTGTCCGACCGGCATCGCCCACACCTACATGGCCGCCGAGTCGCTGGAGAACGCGGGCCGTGGGGCGGGCGTCGAGGTCGTCGTCGAGACACAGGGCTCGGCCGGTTTCACCCGGCTCGACCCGGCCGTGATCGCGGCGGCCGACGCCGTGATCTTCGCGCACGATGTGCCGGTCCGTGACAAGGACCGCTTCGCCGGCAAGCCGACCGTCGACGTCGGAGTGAAGGCGGGCATCAACCGCCCCGGTGAGCTGATCGCCGAGGTCCGTGACAAGGCCGAACGCGGCGAGGTGACGGCCGCCGCCGAGCCGGGCGGCACCCCGGTCGAGCGCTCCGGCGACTCCACCGAGGGCTACGCCACCAGGCTCCGCAAGTGGCTGATGTCCGGCGTCAGTTACATGGTCCCCTTCGTCGCCGCGGGCGGCCTGCTCATCGCCCTCGGCTTCGCGATCGGCGGCTACAAGATCAACAAGGCGCCCTCGGTCATGGACCACTTCGTGTGGACCCAGGCCGACAGCTGGGGCGCGCTGCTGTTCCAGATCGGCGGTGTGGCCTTCGGCTTCCTGGTCCCGGTGCTGGCCGGCTATATCGCCTACGGCATGGCGGACCGTCCCGGTCTCGTCCCCGGCTTCGTCGGCGGCTCCATCTCGCTGACCATCAACGCCGGCTTCCTCGGCGGCCTGGCGGCCGGTCTGATCGCCGGTGGCGTGGTGCTGGCGATCCAGAAGGTCCGGATCCCCACGGCGCTGCGCGGCATCATGCCGGTGGTGGTGATCCCGCTGATCTCCTCGGCGATCGTCGGATTCCTGATGTTCGTCGTGATCGGCAAGCCCATCGCCTCGGCGCAGAAGGGCATGACGGACTGGCTCAACGGCCTCAGCGGCGCCAACGCCGTCCTGCTGGGCGGCCTGCTCGGCCTGATGATGTGCTTCGACCTCGGCGGCCCGGTCAACAAGGTCGCCTACACCTTCGCCACGGCCGGCATCGCGGTCGCGAGCCCCAGCGACTCCGCCATGAAGATCATGGCCGCGGTGATGGCGGCCGGCATGGTGCCGCCGCTGGCGATGGCCCTGGCCACGACCGTGCGCGGCAGGCTCTTCACACCGACCGAGCGCGAGAACGGCAAGGCCGCCTGGGTGCTGGGCGCCTCCTTCATCTCGGAGGGCGCGATCCCGTTCGCGGCGGCGGACCCGCTGCGCGTCATCCCGTCCTCGATGGTCGGCGGCGCCGTCACCGGCGCCCTGTCGATGGCCTTCGGCGCCACCCTGCGCGCCCCGCACGGCGGCATCTTCGTGGTCCCGCTGATCGGCAACCCGCTGCTCTACCTGGTCGCCATCGCGGCCGGCGTGTGCGTCACGACGGCGCTGGTCGTCCTCCTCAAGGGGATGCGCAGGCCGGCCCCGGCGGGCACCGCGGAACCGGCCGCGAACCCGTCCACGGCACCGGCGCAGACGAAGCAGACGGTGGCCGCGTAGGCGCCGACGCGCCTACCTGTTTGGGGTGTTGTGAGTGATTCACGGCACCTGCGAGATAGATCACTGTCCGGGCCGTAAGGTCCGGACCGTGGTGTCTACTGGAGCGCATGCCTGATGACGTCTCGATCCTCGCGATGCTGGGCCTGACCCTGCTGGTCCTGGCAGCGGTCGCCTGGACGGCCGTGCTGGTGCTCTTGGTGCGCCGGGCCCGCTCCGGGGGCGCCGCCGAGCGTTCGGGCCACGCCCTGTCCGGGCTTCCGCGCCAGCGTCAGGCGGCCCCCCATCTGGAGGCCGTCGAACTCACCCCGGCGGAACAGGACGCGTTCGCGGGCCTGGTACGGCGGCTCGGCCGACGCTGACGAGCGCCGCGCGGCGCACCGGCCCGCCGGGCCCGGGCGCTCTCAGGCCCGGCGGGCCGCCCGGCGCTCCATGGCGGCGCGGGCCGCGTCCTGTGTGGCGTACACCTCGCACATGTGCCGTCTGTCGGGTGTCGCCGTGTGCTCGACCTCCCACAGGGACAGTTCACTGCCGTCGCACAGCAGGAACGCGTGCTCGTACAGCGCGTAGCCGAGTCTTGCCCCGTCGGCCCGCCCCGGGCGGCCGAAGGCCTGGGAGATCTGGTGCGCGAACGCCGTCGTGAGCAGCGCGGCCGTCTCCCGGTCCGGCCGGTCCGCGTTCTCCGCGCGGCGCAGCAGCCGGCGCGCATGGTCCGCGGAGTCGTCCGGGAGGTATGCGTGCCGCGGTGCCGGGACCGGCGGCAGCTGGACCAGCACCGGCAGCGCGAAGTCCGGGTCCTCCGACGGCAGCGGCAGCCGGGCGGTGGCGACGTGCAGCTCCTCTTCGTCCGCGTACACCTCGTGCTGGGGCTCGCTGCCGGGCGCGGTGTTGTGCACCAGCTCCCAGAGCGTGACCGCGGAGCCGTCCGTGAGCAGCCAGGTGTGCCGGTACGTCTCCCGGTGCAGGCCGGCGCTGTGGTGGGCGGAGTGCAGCGAACTGTCGTGCGCCAGCGCGCAGTCGAGCCGCTGTATCGCCTCGTCGGGCAGTTCGAAGGAGTTCAGGGCGCGGCCGAGGAGCCGCGCGAGGTGCTCCTCCGGAGACTCGGGCGACTCGGCGGCTTCGTACGCTGCCGTCTCGTACGGAACGCTCAAGGCTTCTCCCGGCGTTGCTGCATGTCACCTTGTGGGTGCATACCGTAGCCCCTCGACCGGGCATCATGCCCGGGAACCGAGAAAACGTACGCCACGAAAACGCGGGGGCGGCCGGGTAAGTTCCCGTGCAGCCCGATGTCCCGTCAAAAACCGCCGGTCGGAGGGCACTTGCCGCTCGGGTGGCGCCGCCCGCGATCCGCCGGCCCGCCGGCATGTTCCAGCCGCTGAGCCCGTCCTCGGGGCGGACGGTACGGTACGGCAGGCTCCACGGCACCGCGCCCTGCGCCCGCCCCGCGCCGGGCCGCCTACCGGGTGCCGTACAACTCCTCGTACGACGGCCATGCCCCGCCCGCTCCGGCCACCGGCTCCGCGGCCCGCAGAGCCTTCACGATTGCCCGCGTCACCATGTCGGCTCCGGCCGCGAGGATCTCGTTGAGCGCGAGCGGGTTCCCGGCGTCGAGCGGACGTTCCCCCGTGGCCAGCGCGAAGACCGTGTCCCCGTCGTTGAGCAGATGCACCGGCCGAACGGCCCGCGCGATGCCGTCGTGAGCGGTCCCCGCCACCTTCTGCGCCTGCGCCTTCGAGAGGTCCGCGTCGGTGGCGACCACGGCCAGCGTGGTGTTGAGCGGCGGCGCCTGGTTCCGCGCGGCGGCCTCGGCCAGGCGCCGGCCGGCGGCCTCGTGAACGCGCGCCTCCGGATACCTCACCCGCCCCTGGAACAACTCCCCGTAGAGCACACCCGTCCGCGGATCCAGCGCCGACCCCGCGGCGTTGGCCACCACCAGCGCGGCCACCGTGATCCCCGAGCCGAGGACCGTGCTCGCGGTGCCGACCCCGCCCTTGAGCTGCCCCACCACGGCGCCCGTACCCGCGCCCACGCACCCCTCGGGGACCGGCGCGCCAGGGGCGCTCGCCGCGGCGTCCTCGACCGCGGCGCGCCCCGTGGCAGCGTCCGGGCGCGCCCGGAAGTCGCCGCCCCGCCCGAGGTCGAAGACACAGGCGGCGGGCACCACCGGCACGACGTGTGCGGGGTCCGCCCCGACCCGCACTCCGCGCCCGCGTTCCTCCAGCCAGGCCATCACCCCGGACGCCGCGTCGAGGCCGTACGCGCTGCCGCCGGTGAGCACGACCGCCTCGACCGTGCGCACCAGGTTGCGAGGGTCCAGGGCGTCGGTCTCCTTGGTGCCGGGCCCGCCGCCCCGCACGTCCACGGCGGCCACGGCACCGCCCTCGGGGGCGAGGACGACCGTGGTCCCGGTGAGCTGTCCACCACCGGTGCGGGTCGCGTGACCCACCCGCAGCCCGGCGACGTCCGTCAATGCGTCAACTGTCATGCCGGCCAGTCTCCTACCGGAGACGAGCCCCCAGGACGCCGAGGTTACGGGCGGGCACGCTTGGGGGTTGTGGGACGGTGCGGATACGGGCGGGCGGCCGGGCAGATGGCGCCGGGCAGGGTGCCGGGCAGGGCATGCCGGCCGGTGGCTGCCTGGGGTGGCCGAGGGTCATACCCGGTACGTGCTGGGCTGGTCGGCGGGTGCGGCTGGGCCGCCGCCGGGCGTTGGCTGGGCCGGGTGCTCGGCCGGGTGCGGCCGGGTGTCGTTGCTCGGGGCAGGTGCGGCCGGGCCGGGGAGGGAGCTTGGTTCGCCGGGGTCGGGCGGCGGACGTGGCCCATGGCGTCAGGCAGTGGACGTAGCCCATGGCGTCAGATGCTGGACATAGCCCATGGCGTCAGATGCTGGACGTGGCTTGCGGGGGCGGGCAGTGGACGTGGCTCGCGGGGTCAGGCGGGGGAGGTGGCCTGTCTTGCCTTCCTTCCGGGTCCGTGTGGTGTGGCGCGGGCTGTCAGGGCGACTTCTGTCGTCACCGCCAAGGCGGCCACGATGCCCGCCGCGAGCACCGCCCAGTGGCTCAGGAAGGTGCAGCAGATCACCAGCAACGCCGTTATCGGCAGCACCAGTTGCTGGCCGATGCCCGCCTTGAAGTGGCGGGCGTGCAGGGCCCATACCGTCAGCAGGTACAGCGCCGTGGGCAGGGTGACGGCCGCCGAGGCGGACAGGGTCGACAGATGCGCCTTGCCCACCGCCTCCTCGACCGCAACTTCCAGTCCGGCGCCGATCGCGGCCGCCGAGGCGAGGATCACATAGTGGCCGTAGCCCCACAGGAACGCCTCTCTGCTGGAGCGCAGATGCCCGTGGATGGGCACCGCGAAGTAGATCCACCAGGCCGAGAAGACGATCAACAGGCCGCCGGCCGCGATCGGCAGGAGCGTGCTGAGGGCGCCGTGCTCGGCCCCGGCGGACTTCACGGCGACCGTGGCCGCGGCGATCGTCTCGCCGAGCACGATGATCGTGAACAGCCCGTACCGCTCGGCGATGTGATGCGGATGCCAGGTGGTGCTGTGGTGCCGCTCCGCGTACAGCGGCACGCACAGTTCCGCGATCACCATCACCAGGAACACCCAGGGGCGCGCGGGCGTCGGCAGCACCACCAGGCCGAGCCAGCCGACCTGGCAGAGCAGCACGCCGCCGGCGTATCTGAGGGCCGTGGTCCGCTCGGCGCCCTCCGCGGTGCTCGCGGCCCGCAGCCATTGCGCGACCATCGCCAGCCGCATGATCACGTAGCCGACCCAGACCGCGAGGTATTCATGATGCTCGAACGCCCGTGAGATCCCCGAGGCCAGGACCAGGACGCCGGCGATCTGGACGAGGGTGACGACGCGGTAGAGCGCATCGTCGTTGTCGTACGCCGAGGCGAACCAGGAGAAGTTCATCCAGGCCCACCAGATGGAGAAGAACAGCATCGCGTAGTTCAGGATGCCGTTGCCCGCGTGGCCCTCCGCCACCGCGTGCACCAGCTCGACGCCCGCCTGTGCGACGGCCACGACGAAACACAGATCGAAGAGGAGTTCGAGCGGCGTGGCGACGCGGTGCGGCTCACCGCGTCCACGGGCGGTGAGCCGGCGCAGTGGACGGGGTGGCTGCGGCACACCCGCGGAGGCGGGCGGCGGAGTGGAACTGGGCGTCATGCCTCTCAGCACAGCAGAAAACCTCACCGAAATCTTGTGGGCCAGTTCACCTGCGGGCACGGGTCCGGGGAACGGAGGGCCGGGCCCGTACCCTTGAGGCATGACCACCGCCCCCGCCCCCGAGCCGCGCGACCCCAGGGCCGCGCTCGTCTTCGACGACCCGCTCACCCAGCAGTCCTCGGACGACACGGACCGCGGCTGGGGCGAGACCGGTGACGCCGACGCCGCCGCCGACCTGAAGCGCTTCCTCGACGAGAAGCCCCCGCACCACCTGTGATGCGGACCCCGCGGGGCCGCTATCGCCCGTCGGGGCCCGAGGCGCGCTGTGCGACCAACGCGTCGCGGATCTCCTTGAGCACCTCCAGCTCGGTCACCTCGATGACCTCCCGCGTGCCCTCCCTGGCCTTCCTGCGGGCCTCCACCCGGGCCAGATACCTCGCCATGGGCAGCACCATCAGGAAGTAGACCACCGCGGCGGTGATCACGAAGCTCAGCGTGGCGCCGAGGACCGAGCCCCACATCAGCTGGATGCCGTCGGTGCCCGTGCACGACGAGCTGAGGCACGAGCTGTAGTGGTCGAGGTTCTGTGTGCCGATCGCCCCGACCAGCGGGTTGATGATCCCCTTCACCACCGAGTTGACGATGTTCGTGAAGGCGGCGCCGATGACCACCGCGACCGCCAGATCGACGACGTTGCCGCGCATCAGGAAGGCCTTGAAGCCCTGCCAGACGCTCGGTTCCTTCTTCTCGCTCACCTCGGGGACTCTCCTCGTGCGCACAGGGTGTGGAACAAAGCGCTCCGCAACCTACGGCACGATACGGCCATCCTGTCGAATTTCTTCCCTCGAACGAGCGACTTGACAGCGTGTCGTCAAGGCAATGTGTGCGCTGGTTCAGCACAGCGTCACCGCCAGCCGTGCCGTCGCGCTCGCCCCGACGAGGCGGGCCGCCGTGTCACGCGGCACCAGGAGCACGACGAGCGCCCCGCTCTCCGCGGCGCCGTCCAGGGGCTCCGGCAGTCTTGTCACCCGCGCCCCGCGCGCGAGCACGCGGGCCTCGCCGCCCGTGGCGGGATCCTGTGCGGCGACGACGTCGACCCGGTCACCGGGCCGCAGCAGCCGGACGGTGGCGGCATCGGCGATCCGTACCGGCGCCGTCACCGTCTCGACCGCGTCGGGCCGTCGTACGGGCTCGACCGCGGGGTGGCCGCGGGCCCGCTCGGTGCGGTGCGGATCCGTCGTGGCGCGCGGCCCGGCCGCCACGAGCGCGGCGGCGGTGACCGCGATGCCGGCCGCGACGGCGCGCCCGCGGTGCCGGACCAGCCGTTGCAGTCCGTACCGCCCGCCGCGCACCCGCACCGGCGGGAACTGAGGGATCTCGCAGGTGGCCGGCGCGTCGGTGCCCAGCGGGCGCGGGACGGGAAGCGGAGGCGGCAACGACGACGCGGGAGAGGGTGTGGGGAATGGCGGGGGAGAAGAAGCAGAGGAGGGAGGGGAAGGAGGGGAGGGAGGGGAAGGAGGGGACGGCTGGGAGAAGTGCGGGGGAGAGACGGACATGAGGACCACCACCTGCGGCGCGGAATCGGCTTGCGATGCCACGATGACGCCTCGCGCCGCCGCTCGCCGGAGCCGGTGGAAGACGGCCGGCCTGTGGACAACTCGCCCACCCGAACGTGAAGTTCCGGCTACGGCGACCCCACCCCGCACGCCTGCCGCAGTCCGCCCCCGCAACCGCCTACGGCAGTTCGAACCCCGGATCCATCCCACCCAGCGCGCCGGCGCACAGGCAGTCCCGTGCCGCGGTGTCCGGCAGCGCCGCCACCGCGTCGAACAGCACGCCCTGCAGCCGGTCCACATTGGCCGCGAACACCCGCAGCACCTCGTCATGCGAGACGCCCTCGCCGGTCTCCGCGCCCGCGTCGAGGTCGGTCACCAGCGTCAACGACGTGTAGCACAGCTCCAGTTCGCGGGCGAGCGCCGCCTCGGGGTGGCCGGTCATGCCCACCACCGACCAGCCCTGCGCCTGGTGCCACAGTGACTCGGCGCGGGTGGAGAACCGCGGGCCCTCCACCACGACCAGCGTGCCGCCGTCCACCGGCTCCCAGTCCCGGCCGCGGGCGGCTTTCAGCGCGGCGGCCCGCCCGGTGGGGCAGTAGGGGTCGGCCAGGGAGACATGCACCACGTTCGGCACGGTGCCGTCGGGCAGCGGCAGCCCGTCGAAGTACGTCTGTGCCCGCGACTTCGTGCGGTCCACGAACTGGTCCGGGACGAGCAGGGTGCCGGGCCCGTACTCGGGCCGCAGGCCGCCCACCGCGCACGGGCCGAGGACCTGGCGCACACCCACCGACCGCAGGGCCCAGAGATTGGCCCGGTAGTTGATGCGGTGGGGCGGCAGATGGTGGCCGCGGCCGTGCCGGGGCAGGAAGGCGACGCTCCGGCCGGCGATCTCGCCGAGGAAGAGGGAGTCACTGGGCGCGCCGTAGGGTGTGTCCACCTGGATCTCGGCCACGTCGTCGAGGAACGAGTAGAAGCCCGAGCCGCCTATTACGCCGATCTCTGCGTTCGCCATGACGAGCACACTAGCTCGCGGTGAAAACGCCGGGGAAGCGGCGCCGACCAGGGACGCCGAAGACCCCACCGCCGGGGGGCGGCGGGGTCTCGTGGGAGGAGTCTCAGGCGGCGGAGCTGCCGGTGGAGCTCGACGCGGACGCGGCCGACGAGGAGGACGCCGACGAAGACGACGACTTCGGGGAAGCCGACGACTTGGTGTCGGAGGAGGAGTCCGAGGAGCCGGACGCGGCGGGCTTGGCGCCGGGGCTGCTGCTCGAAGAGGAGCCGCGGCTGTCGTTCCGGTAGAAGCCCGAGCCCTTGAAGACAATGCCGACCGCCGAGAACACCTTCTTCAGGCGGCCACCGCAGTTGGGGCACTCGGTCAGGGCGTCGTCGGTGAATTTCTGCACCGCCTCAAGTCCCTCGCCGCACTCGGTGCACTGATACTGATAGGTGGGCACTGTCTTCCTCCTGGCACTCTCAGTCGTTGAGTGCTAACGACGGTCCATAGTGACGTATTCCCGTCGATCAGTCCACCGCGACCGGCGAGCGGTGACCGACGCCACGCGCGACGGTACGGTGCCGGGACGGCGGAACCAGCCGGGAACGCAGTGCCAGCAGGGTGACCAGGGCCAGCACGGTGCCGCCCAGCGGCACCAGGAATCCGGCGCCGTCCCACAGGCGGTCCTCCAGCTGACCGGCGACGGTGACCGCGGTCGCCTGGCCGAGCGCGACCGCGCCGGTCAGCCAGGTGAAGGCCTCGGTGCGGGCGCCGACCGCGACCAGGTCCTCCACCAGGGTGTAGCCGGTGATCAGGGCGGGCGCGATGCACATGCCGACCAGCAGGCCGAACCCGGCGAGCAGGAGCGCCGAATGGGCGGTCCACAGGGCGGCCGCGGTCAGTGCGAGGGCCGTGTAGCCGATCACGAGGCGGCGCTGCGGTGTGGCCTTCCAGGCGAGGGCGCCGCACACGACGCCGGAGAGCATGTTGCCCGCCGCGAAGGTGCCGTACAGGACGCCGTTCAGCCCGGGTTCGCCGATGGACTCGCTGAACGCGGCGAGCGAGACCTGCATGCCGCCGAAGACCGAGCCGATGCCGAGGAACGTCACGATCAGCACGCGCACACCGGGGACGAGCAGCGCGGACGCCTGCCGTACGCGCGCGTGGCCGCTCTTGGAAACCGGCGGCTGGGTGCTGCGGCGCGCGGCGAACAGCAGACCGCCGATGAGTGTCAGCGCGGCCTCCGTGACGAGGCCCGCGGCCGGGTCGACCGTCGTGCACAGGGCCGTGGCCAGCAGCGGGCCGACGACGAAGGTCAGCTCGTCCGTGACGGACTCGAAGGCGGCGGCGGTGGCCATCAGCGGGGAGCCCTGGAGTTTCGCGCCCCAGCGGGCGCGCACCATGGGGCCGATCTGCGGCACCGAGGCGCCGGTCGGCACGGCCGCCGCGAACAGGACCCACAGGGGTGCGTGCGCCAGGGCGAGCGCCGTCAGGGACAGGCCCGACAGCGCGTGCACCAGGACGCCGGGGACCAGCACGGCCCGCTGGCCGTAGCGGTCGGCGAGGCGCCCGCTGTAGGGGGCGAACAGCGCCATGGAGACGCCGGTGACGGCCGCGACGCCGCCCGCGGCACCGTACGAGCCGGTGGTGTGCCGCACGAGCAGCACGATGGAGAGGGTGAGCATCGCGAACGGCTGGCGCGCCGCGAAGCCGGGGAGCAGGAACGTCCAGGCGCCGCGCGTGCGCAGCAGTTGTCCGTATCCCGGGCGGGACGGTGTCGCCGGGTTCTCCGACGGCTCGGTGGTGACCGTGGACGCCACGGCCCGTGCCTTTCTGCCGCCTGGTAGCGCGACCCTTGCCGGGCCGTTCACCTCCGGAGCGCGCTCCTTCGGTTCACGCGCCTCGCGGGGCGCCGAGAGCTGTCCTCTTGCGCGGAACTGCGGTAGATGCCGACGCCCACACCTCGGGGCGTCCGGCCGCCATACGGTCGCGCCAGCTCTGCGTCAGACAGAGTTGGTTCGATCAGGGGTGCCTTCACCATACAGGGGTCGAGGGGGCGCACACCTGTGAAAGCGGGCACCACAAGGCACGTTCGCCTGGCATTGAGGAAGGTGTGAACCGTACGAAACGCGCCCTTAACGCACGCCCACCCCCTTCACGAGCACTCGGCTTCACGAGCACTCGGCACCCTTGGCGCCCCTCACCCCCTTGGCGCCCCCTCACCCCCCTTGGCGCCCCCTCACCCCCCTTGGCGCACCCTCACCCCCCTCGGCGCGCGCTCAGCGTCCCGCCTCCGCGCCGTTCGTGCCCAGCCATCCGGCGAGCTTGCCGCCCTGGGCGACCGCGCGCAGCCGGCGTTCCGCGGCGTCGCGGACGGGGTCGATGGTGACCACGAGCAGTTCGTCCCCGTGCCGCAGCACGGTCGTCGGCATCGGTACGAACGATTTCCCCTCGCGCACGACCAGGGTGACCCCGGCGCCGGCCGGCAGGCGCAGCTCGCCCACCTCGACGCCGTGCATCCGGGAACCCTCGGGGATCTCGAAGGACAGCAGATGCCCGCGCAGCCGCTCCAGGGGCGCCGATTCGATGCCGAGGTCGGCCGCCTCCGTTCCGTCGCCGAGCTTCAGTATGCGCGCGAGCCAGGGCAGCGTCGGCCCCTGGACCAGGGTGAAGACGACGACCAGGACGAAGACGAGGTTGAAGATGCGGCGGCTGCCCGCGACGCCGTTCACCATGGGGATCGTCGCCAGGATGATGGGCACGGCGCCGCGCAGCCCGGCCCAGGACATCAGGACCTGTTCCCGCCACGGCACCCGGAACGGCGCCAGGCTGAGCACCACGCTCAGTGGACGCGCGACCATGGTCAGCGCCAGGCCGATGACCAGGGCCGGCAGGAAGTCGTCGCCCAGGTCGTGCGGTGTGACCAGCAGTCCGAGCAGGACGAACATGCCGATCTGGGCGATCCAGCCGAGCCCTTCGGCGAAGCCGCGCGTGGCGGGCCAGTGGGGCAGCTTGGCGTTGCCGAGCACCATCGAGGCCAGATAGACCGCGAGGAAGCCGCTGCCGTGCGCCAGGGCGCCGGCCGCATAGGCGGTGACCGCGATCGCCATCACGGCGATCGGGTAGAGACCCGAGGCGGGCAGTGCCACGTGCCTGAGGCCCCAGGCGCCGAGCCAGCCCACCGCGAGCCCTATGGCCGCGCCGATGGCCAGCTCTAGGAGTATCTCGCCCAGCAGCACGTACCAGTGCTCGATCGGTCCCGCGGTGGAGAAGGCGATGACCAGGATGACCACTGGGGCGTCGTTGAAGCCCGACTCCGCCTCCAGTGTGCCCGTCACGCGCGCGGGGAGGGGGATTCTGCGCAGCACCGAGAAGACGGCCGCCGCGTCCGTCGAGGACACCACCGCCCCGATGATGAGGGCCTGCCGCCATTCCAGCCCGACCAGAAAGTGCGCGGCCGACGCCGTCACCCCGACGCTCACCGCGACGCCGCCCAGGGCCAGCGTGGAGGCCGCGGTCAGCGAGGGTCTGATCTCCTTCCACTTGGTGCCAAGACCGCCCTCGGCCAGGATCACGACCAGGGCCGCGTACCCGATGACCTGGGTCAGCTCGGTATCGCTGAAGTGGATCTTCGCGATGCCGTCCTGGCCCATGAGGATGCCGATCCCCAGGTAGACGAGCAGGCTGGGCAGCCCGCTGCGCGAAGAGATCCGGACCGCCGCCACGGCGATCAGCAGGACCAGGGAGCAGACGAGCAGGAGCTGGTTGAGGTGGTCGACAGTCAGCAGCGCATCCCTTCACCGGCTCGCGCGCGGGAGGCGCGACGCTCATGTACACGATCGAGGCTGCGGTACTCCGCACCCAACTACTTCATTACCTTACCTAACTCTTGACGCTTTCTTGACGCTGGGCAAGGCAAGATCGAACGTCCGTCCGCGTTGGTTCCCGACTCCGGGTCAAGTGCCGCACGGCCCTGCGCCTATGGTTGCTCCAGCGCTCATTCAAAGTCACAGCCCGACCTGCCGCTCGCGTTAGGACAGCAAGGACAGCGATGCCCCCCAACACCACCGCCACAGCGGCTGCCCGACCCGGCAAGTCCGGCAGGAAGAAGGGGCGCAGAGCCCGACTGATCGTGCTGGTGCTCGTCCTGGCCATCGTCGGCGGCGTCGCCTACGGGGCGTACTGGTCGATCAGCACCGTGCGCGCGTCCTTCCCGCAGACCACGGGGTCGATCACGCTCGACGGCCTGTCCGGACCGGTCGATGTGAAGCGGGACGGCTATGGCATCCCGCAGGTCTATGCCTCCTCCGACGAGGACCTGTTCATGGCGCAGGGCTACGTCCAGGCGCAGGACCGGTTCTACGAGATGGATGTGCGCCGCCACATGACGTCCGGGCGGCTGTCCGAGATGTTCGGCAAGGGCCAGGTCAAGAACGACGAGTTCCTGCGCACCCTGGGCTGGGACCGGGTGGCCGAGAAGGAGTACGACACCAAGCTGTCGGACTCCACGAAGAAGTACCTCCAGGCGTACGCCAAGGGTGTCAACGCCTACCTGGAGGGCAAGGACGGCAAGGACATCTCCCTGGAGTACGCGGCCCTCGGGTTCACCAACGACTACAAGCCCGAGAAGTGGACTCCGGTCGACTCCGTCTCCTGGCTCAAGGCGATGGCCTGGGATCTGCGCGGCAACATGCAGGACGAGATCGACCGCGCCCTGATGACCAGCCGCCTCGGCCCGCAGCAGATCAAGGACCTTTACCCGGAGTACCCCTACAGCCGCAACAAGGCGATCGTCCAGGAAGGCCAGTACGACGAGCTGACCCAGGCGTTCGAGCAGGGCGGCGGCACGAGCGGCACACAGGGCTCCACAGGCACGGGAACGGGCACCAGCACAGGAACGGGCGCGGGGACAGGAACGGGCACGACCGGCTCCACGGGTACGAACGGTTCGACCGGTACCTCCACGGCCGGATCGGGCCTCACAAGCCAGCTGTCGGGCCTCTACAACGTCCTGGACGACCTCCCCGCGGCCGTCGGCGTGAACGGCCAGGGCATCGGCTCCAACTCCTGGGTCGTGTCCGGCAAGTACACGATCACCGGCAAGCCACTGCTCGCCAACGACCCGCATCTGTCAGCCTCGCTGCCGTCGGTCTGGTACCAGATGGGCCTGCACTGCCGCACCGTCTCCGCCAAGTGCCAGTACGACGTGACCGGTTACACCTTCGCCGGCATGCCCGGCGTGATCATCGGCCACAACGGCGACATCGCCTGGGGCATGACCAACTCCGGTGTCGACGTCACCGACCTCTACCTGGAGAAGCTGACCGGCAGCGGCTACCTGTACGACGGCAAGGTCAGGCCCTTCACCACCCGCGAGGAGACCATCAAGGTCGCCGGCGGCAAGTCCAAGAAGATCGTCGTCCGTGAGACCAACAACGGGCCGCTGCTCTCGGACCGCGACGACGAACTGGTCAAGGTCGGCAGGAAGGCCACCGTCGACACCGCCGCCCCCGACCGCGGCGACGGCTACGGCATCGCCCTGAAGTGGACCGCCCTGGAGGCGGGCACCTCCATGGACGCCGTCTTCGCCATGGACCGGGCCGCGAACTGGGACGACTTCCGGTCCGCCGCCGCGCTGTTCGACGTGCCCTCGCAGAACCTGATCTACGCCGACACCCAGGGCCACATCGGCTACACGCTGCCCGGGAAGATCCCCACGCGCGCGGAGGGCGTCGACGGCTCCGTCCCGGCGCCGGGCTGGGACTCCAAGTACGCCTGGACCGGGTACATCAAGCAGGACGAACTGCCCTACGAGTTCGAGCCCGCGCGCGGCTACATCGTCACCGCCAACCAGGCAGTCGTCGACCAGGACAAGTACCACTACACGCTCACCGCCGACTGGGGCTACGGCACCCGCAGCCAGCGGATCACCGACCTGATCGAGTCCAAGATCAAGGGCGGCGGCAAGATCTCGACCGATGACATGCGCCAGATGCAGCTCGACAACAGCAGTGAGATCGCCAAGCTGCTCGTGCCTAAGCTGCTGAAGATCCATGTGAAGGACAAGGACGTCCGCGAGGCGCAGCGGCTGCTGGAGGGCTGGGACTACACCCAGGACGCCGATTCCGCGGCGGCGGCCTACTTCAACGCGGTCTGGCGCAACATCATCAAGCTCGCCTTCGGCAACAAGCTGCCCAAGGAGCTGCGCGTCAAGGGCCAGTGCCTGTGGGTCGCCAAGACCGACAGCACCGGTCCGGTGGACGACGACACCAAGGTGCGCGAGTGCGGCGAGCGGGACGCCGACCAGGCGCAGCCGGACGGCGGCGACCGCTGGTTCGAGGTGGTGCGCACCCTCATGGACAAGCCGGACAGCGACTGGTGGAAGACGCCGGCCTCCAGGACCGGCAACCGGCCCGAGGCGAACAACCGCGACGAGCTGTTCCGCCGCGCCATGATCGACGCGCGCTGGGAGCTGACCTCCAAGCTCGGCAAGGACATCGACACCTGGAGCTGGGGCCGGCTGCACCGGCTGTTCCTGAAGAACCAGACCCTGGGCACCGAGGGCCCCGGCGCCCTCCAGTACGTCCTCAACCGCGGCCCCTGGAAGCTCAGCGGCGGCGAGGCGACGGTCAACGCGACCGGCTGGAACGCCGCCGGCGGCTACGGGGTGGAGTGGGTGCCGTCCATGCGGATGGTGGTTAACCTCGACGACCTCGACAAGTCGAAGTGGATCAACCTCACGGGTGCGTCGGGGCACGCCTACAGCGCCCACTACACCGACCAGACCGACAAGTGGGCCAACGGCGAACTGCTGCCCTGGTCGTTCTCCGGTGCCGCGGTCGACAAGAGCACGAGCGACACCCTGGTGCTCAAGCCGTGACCCGCTGACAGCCGACCCGAAGGGGCCCTCCACGCGCGCGTGGAGGGCCCCTTTGCTCTGCGTTCCGGGGTGGCCGGGCCGTTCGCCCTGTCCCCCAAAGCCGCCGTCAGACGCCTGTGAACCGGCGCACGCCCGACGGTGTCACGACGGCGTGCACGGGCCGGTCGTGCGGCTGTGCCGGGAGGCGCTCGACGACCTCCGTGTCGTACAGGAGCACCACGAGGGCGGGGTGCGCGTCCGCGCGTTCCAGACGGGTCAGCACACGGTCGTAGGAGCCTCCGCCGCGGCCCAGGCGCGTTCCGCGCGCGTCCACCGCGAGCCCGGGCAGCAGCACCACGTCGGCACGTGTCACGGCGTCCGGACCCAGCCGGTCACCCGCGGGCTCGAACAGCGCCATCCGCCCGCCGTGCTGCACGCGCGCGAGGGAGCCCTGCCCGGCGTACGCGCCCCAGTCCAGATCGTGGTCCGGCAGCAGTGCGGGCAGCAGGACGCGGACGCCCCGCGCGTGCAGCGCGTCCAGCAGCGCCAGGGTGCCCGGCTCGCCGTCGACGGAGACGTACGCCGCCACCGTGTGCGCCCGGGCCAGCTCGGGCAGTTCCAGCGCGCGTTCGGCCAGCGCGGCGCCGGCCTCCCTGACGTCATCCGCCGTCAACCTGTTCCTCACCGTGAGGAACTCTCGCCGCAACGTGCGCTTGTCAGGCTCGGCCGGACGTCCTGCGTGATCCACGGTTCGTTCTCGCATCCTTCTTAATGTGCTCATATGAGAGCGAATTAACCGGAGCCACAGTTTCCGCACAAAGGCACCGGATAGGGTTGCGGGCATGACTGAGTCGCACCCCAGGATCAGCAAGGCTGTCATTCCCGCAGCAGGCCTCGGCACCCGGTTCCTGCCGGCCACGAAGGCCACTCCCAAGGAGATGCTGCCGGTCGTGGACAAGCCGGCGATCCAGTACGTGGTCGAGGAGGCCGTGTCGGCGGGGCTCGACGACGTCCTCATGATCACGGGACGCAACAAGCGCCCGCTGGAGGACCACTTCGACCGCAACTACGAACTGGAGTCGGCCCTGGAGAAGAAGGGCGACGCCGAACGGCTCGCCAAGGTCCAGGAGTCCAGCGACCTCGCGACGATGCACTACGTGCGCCAGGGCGACCCCCGGGGCCTCGGTCACGCCGTGCTGTGCGCCGCTCCGCACGTCGGCCACGAGCCCTTCGCGGTGCTCCTCGGCGACGACCTGATCGACCCGCGCGACCCGCTGCTGCAGCGCATGATCGAGGTCCAGGAACGGCATGGCGGCAGCGTGATCGCGCTCATGGAGGTCGCGCCCGAGCAGATCCACCTCTACGGCTGCGCGGCCGTCGAGACCACCGAGGACGGCGACGTCGTCAAGGTCACCGGCCTGGTCGAGAAGCCGGACACGGCGGACGCGCCGTCGCACTATGCGGTGATCGGCCGCTACGTCCTCGACCCGCACGTCTTCGGCATACTGCGGCAGACCGAGCCGGGCCGCGGCGGCGAGATCCAGCTGACCGACGCCCTCCAGCAACTCGCCCAGGACGAGAAGGTCGGCGGCCCCGTGCACGGCGTCGTCTTCAAGGGCCGCCGCTACGACACCGGCGACCGTGGCGACTACCTGCGTGCCATTGTCAGACTCGCATGCGAACGTGAAGACCTGGGCCCGGACTTCCGGACCTGGCTTCGCAGTTACGTAGCCGAGGAGATGTAGCGAGTTGAGCAGCGCCGCGACCCGCCCCGCCGACCCGGACCACCTGTGGACGGTGGACGAGCACCTGGAGGACGTCCTCACCACCGTCCGCCCCCTGGAGCCCATCGAACTGCAACTCCTCGACGCCCAGGGCTGTGTCCTCGTCGAGGATGTCACGGTGCCGGTCTCGCTGCCGCCGTTCGACAACAGTTCCATGGACGGGTACGCGGTGCGGGTCACGGACATCGCGGGCGCGAGCGAGGAGTTCCCGGCCGTCCTGGAGGTCGTCGGGGACGTCGCGGCCGGCGCGGCCGATCCGGTCCGGGTCGGCCCCGGCCAGGCCGCCCGCATCATGACCGGCGCCCCGCTGCCGCCCGGCGCGGAGGCCGTCGTCCCCGTGGAGTGGACCGACGGTGGTCTCGGCGAGGGCCCGGTGACCGGGATGCGCGCCCGCAGCCTGGCCCCGGAGGGCGCCACCGGGCATGTGCGCGTGCACCGCTCCGCCGAGCCACGCGCGCACGTGCGCGCCGAGGGCAGCGATGTGCGGGCCGGCGACCGCGCCCTCGCGGTCGGCACGGTCCTCGGCCCGTCGCAGATCGCGCTGCTGGCCGCCATCGGCCGCGGCACCGTACGCGTCCGCCCGCGCCCGCGCGTGGTCGTCCTGTCCACCGGCAGCGAACTCGTCCAGCCCGACGAACCGCTCGGCGGCGGCCAGATCTACGACTCCAACAGCTTCGCCCTCACCGCCGCCGCCCGCGACGCCGGCGCCATCGCCTACCGGGTGGGCGCCGTCGCCGACGACGCCGAGACGCTGCGCTCCGCGATCGAGGACCAACTGGTCCGCGCCGACCTGCTGGTCACCACGGGCGGCGTCAGCGTCGGGGCGTACGACGTCGTCAAGGAGGCGCTGTCGGACGTCGGTGACGCGGACGAGGCGGGCGGCGGCGTCGAGTTCCGCAAGCTGGCCATGCAGCCCGGCAAGCCCCAGGGCTTCGGCACCATCGGCCCCGACCACACGCCGCTGCTGGCCCTGCCCGGCAACCCCGTGTCGTCGTACGTCTCCTTCGAGGTGTTCGTCCGCCCCGCCATCCGCACCCTCATGGGGCTGACCGACGTCCACCGGCCCCGGATCCGGGCGACCCTCACGGCGGACGCGGCGCTCAGCTCTCCCGCGGGCCGCAGACAGTTCCTCCGGGGCACCTACGCCGACGGCAAGGTGACACCGGTGGGCGGCGCCGGATCCCACCTGGTCGCCGCCCTGGCGCACGCCGACGCGCTGATCGTCCTCCCCGAGGACGCGGAGTCCGTCGAACCCGGCTCCGAGGTCGAGGTGATCCCTCTCGGCTGAGCGGGCCCGGCACCCCGCCGGCGCTCGGCCCGGACGATCCCGTGACCGCCCCGGTCCCGCCCGGCCGGGCGGCCCAGGGACCACCTCGGTCCCACCCGGCGGGGCGGCCCACGGGCCCCCTCGGTCCCACCAGGCCCGATCGCCTCCATGACCACCTGTGTACCGCCCGGCCGGGCGGCCCCGGGACCCGGTCCTGCTCCGGTGCGCGCACCGAGTTGGCGGTACCGTGTCGCGCACGACACACCCGTGCGCCGCACCGCGCCGGGTCCCGACCGGGAGCGCCACACACCATGAGTACGCAGGACCGACTGACGCACATCGACGACGCGGGCGCGGCCCGTATGGTCGACGTATCCGGGAAGGATGTGACCGCGCGCACCGCCCGCGCCAGCGGCCGCGTCCTCGTCTCGCCCCGGGTGATCGAGCTGCTGCGCGGTGAGGGAGTCCCCAAGGGCGATGCCCTGGCCACCGCGCGCATCGCGGGCATCATGGGCGCCAAACGCACCCCGGACCTGATCCCGCTGTGCCACCCGCTGTCGGTGTCCGGTGTGAAACTGGACCTGTCGGTCGCGGACGACGCCGTCGAGATCGTGGCCACCGTGAAGACGACGGACCGCACGGGCGTCGAGATGGAGGCCCTCACCGCGGTGTCCGTGGCCGCCCTCACCGTGATCGACATGGTCAAGGCGGTCGACAAGGGAGCGGTCATCACGGACGTGCGGGTGGAGGAGAAGACGGGCGGCAAGTCGGGCGACTGGAGCAGGTCGTGACCGCCGGGGCCTACCGCGCGCTGGTCGTCACGGCCTCCAACCGCGCCGCCGCCGGCGTCTACGAGGACAAGGGCGGCCCGCTGATCGCCGACGCCCTGAAGGACCTCGGCTTCGCCGTCGAGGGCCCGCAGGTGGTCCCCGACGGGGACCCGGTGGCCGCCGCCCTGCGCGCCGCGGTCGACGCGGGCTACGACATCGTCGTCACCACCGGGGGCACCGGCATCTCGCCCACCGACCGCACCCCCGAGGCCACCCGCGCGGTCATCGACTACGAGGTGCCGGGCATCGCGGAGGCCGTGCGGGCGTTCGGCCGCGCGAAGGTGCCGACCGCGGCGCTCTCCCGGGGACTGGCCGGAGTGGCGGGCCGGACCCTGATCGTCAACCTGCCCGGGTCAAGCGGCGGGGTGAAGGACGGTCTGGCCGTCCTTGAGCCGCTGCTCGTCCACGCCGTCGACCAGATCCGTGGCGGTGACCACCCCCGGCGGGAGGCGGCGCCCCCGCCGGCCGGCCACGGTCGTTCCAGACACGGGGGTGCGAGCTGAACAGCCCATCCTGGCCCGTGGTGCTGGCGGACGGCGATGTCGTCCTCCGGCCCATAAGGCTGCGCGACCAGCGGACCTGGCGCGAGGTGAACCGACGCAACCGGGACTGGCTGCGCCCCTGGGAGGCGACCATTCCGCCGCCCACGCCCAGCGGGCTGATCACCCACCGGCCGACCTACCGCCAGATGGTCCGGCATCTGCGCTCCGAGGCGAACGCGGGCCGGATGCTGCCCTTCGTCATCGAGTTCCAGGGGCGTCTGGTGGGGCAGTTGACGGTCGCCGGGATCACCTGGGGGTCCATGTGCTCGGGACACATCGGTTACTGGGTGGACGAGGCGGTGGCCGGCCGCGGAGTGATGCCGACGGCCGTGGCGCTCGTGGTGGACCACTGTTTCCGCACCGTCGGCCTGCACCGCATCGAGGTCTGCATTCGCCCCGAGAACCGGCCCAGCCGCCGGGTCGTGGAGAAACTCGGATTCCGTGACGAGGGGCTGCGGCCGCGTTATCTGCACATCGACGGTGCCTGGCGCGACCACCTCGTCTTCGCGCTCACGGCGGAAGAGGTGCCCGAAGGGTTGCTCGCTCGCTGGCAGCGGACGCGAGCCCGGCGCAGGACGGACGACGGGAGCGCGCCGAACGGCCCGAGCGCCCCGCGGAATCCGCAGAACACTCCGGGGAATCCCGCGTAGCCGGAAATTGAATGCATGTTCGAAATTGATCGGCGGATGACCGACTCCGGGCATTGAAATGGCGGCAACGGCGGTCCGCTGATCGCATCAGTCGCAAAAAAAGCTGGAAATATCAGCTAGATCGTGCGACACACCGGCCCAATTGGCAGATGGCCTCATGCAAACCCCTCTACGGTGTGAGGCGTGAGCAGCAGCGGCCTCATCTACGCAGTCATCGTCGGGGCCTGGGCCGCCTACTTGGTGCCGATGTGGCTCCGTAGGCAGGACGAGCTGAACGAGGCCCGTCCGACGGAACGCTTCAGCACCGCCATCCGGCTGCTGTCCGGACGGGCGGGGATGGAGCGCCGATACGCCAAGGACCTGCGGTCGCGCTCCGCCCACGAGGGGGAGCCCGACACCGACGCACCCGGCGCCGTCACCGACTCGGTGGACGTCCGGGCCTTTGCCATGCCTCCGCTGCGCCGTCAGGCGCGCGCGCAGGCCGAACCGGAGGTGTCCGCCCCGGCGGCCAAGTCGCCGTCCGCCCCCGCGGTCAAGTCGCCGTCCGTCCCGGCGGCCAAAGCAGCGACGTCCGACCCCGCGGTCGACTCCCCTTCCGCCTCGGCGGCCAAGTCCCCGTCGGCGCCCGCGCGACAAGGTGTCCCGGCCGCGCGGCGCGCCCCCTCGGCGCAGGCCGCCGCGGCGCGCGCCCGGCGCTCGAAGGTGCTCGCGCGTCGTCGGCGCACCACGGTGATGCTCTTCCTCGCCTTCACGCTCGGCGCGATCGTCGCCGCCGTCGGCGGGCTCGCCTTCCTGTGGGCGCCCGGCGTGCCCGCCGTCATGCTCAGCGTGTACATCGCGTATCTGCGCACCCAGGAACGCCGCCGGTTCGCCTACCAGATGGACCGGCGCCGGGCCGAGGCCGCGGCGCAGCGGCTCAGGGAGCGCCAGCCGCGCCGGCGCGCGCCCCTGGACCCGGGCGCCACCGCCGACGAACCGGACGAGGGACCAGAACCGGAGACCGACCCCGGGCTCTCCGCGCTCGCCGCCGACCGACGTGCCCTCGTCGAGCAGACCGACCACGCCGAATGGGTCGACCAGCAGCGCGAACGGCAGCGCCGCCCCGGGCACGGCGACAGCTGGGACCCGGTGCCGGTACCGCTGCCCACGTATGTGACCGCGCCGGTCGCGCCCCGGGCCACGTCCGATGTGGACCTCGCGGCGCCCGATGCCTGGAGTTCCGCGCGCTCCAGCTCCGTGGTCCCCGAGCGGGAGCCGGAGCAGGCCGCGTCCGCGCCCGGTGCGACGGCGGAGGATCCGGCGCATGCCGAGGAGGACAAGCCGGCGGCGGACGGACGTACTGACGCGCGCCGGGCCGCCTCCGCCCGCAGGGCGCGCGAGCGCGGACGCACCCCGCTGTTCGACCAGTACGAGGACGGCGACCGGCCGCGCGCGGCCAACGAGTGACGAACGAGTGACGGCGGTGCCCGCGGCGGTCCGGGAAACCTTCCCGGACCGCCCCGAAACCCGGCCGCCGACCAGTCCGGGAACGGATTTCCAAGCACCCCGAGGGGGATGCTAAAGTTTCACTCGTTGCAAGGGCCTGTGGCGCAGTCCGGTAGCGCACCTCGTTCGCATCGAGGGGGTCTGGGGTTCAAATCCCCACAGGTCCACGCAGCTCAAAGCCCCGGTAGGGATCTCCCGACCGGGGCTTTGACGTGCCGTACAGCAGCGAAGTACAGCAACTACTTCGGATCTTGCTTCCCAAGGTGCTTGCCCAGCTTGCGCAGTGCCCGGCGGGTGGCCTCCGACGGGACGTGCGTGTACACCTCCATGGTTACCGCGATCTTGCTGTGCCGAAGGATCTGCATCGCCACACGAGGATGCACGTCCAGCGCGGCGAGCAGCGAGCCGCACGTGTGCCGGGTGTCGTGCAACCGGATCCGCCGGACGCCGGCGCGGCCCGATCGATCCTCGAACCGGCGGTTGAAGTTGCGCGGCTCGAACGGCGTGCCGTAGCGCGTGGTGAACACGAAGTCGTTGGCCGTCCACAGCTCCCCGGCCGCCTGCCTGGAGACCTCCTGTTCTTTCCTCCGCAGTTGGAGCGCAGTGACGCAGATCTCCGGAAGCGGGAGCGTCGCGGTCGACGCCTCGGTCTTGGTCTCGTCATGGATAAGGCGCCGGTTGATCCGCTGTAGCTGCATCTGCACCGTGATCTCTCCGGCGTCCAGGTTGACGTTCTCCCAGGTGAGGCCGAGCACCTCACCGCGCCGGAAGCCCAGGACCAGGATCAGCACGTATGCCGCGTACAGCGGATCATGGGCCGTGCTCGCCGCTTCGAGGAACTGCCGAGCTTCCTCGACCGACCACGGGTGCCGCTTCGTCTTCCGCGCCGACCGCACCTTGACCAGGCCCGCGACGTTCTTCGAGATCAGCTCTTCCGTCATCGCGTTGGTCAGAGCCGACCGCAGGACCGCGCGCGCATCCTGCACCGTGCGACGGGACGGGATCCGCTTGCAGCACTCGCCGGCCGCGCAGCAGCGCGGTGTGTCCCGCTTCGCATCCAGCCCCTGGGCGCAGCACTGGCACTGTTCCAAGAGGGCGTTCACCCAGCTCCGCACGTCCCGCACCGTGAGCTTGTCGAGCCGCTTCGAGCCCAGCCCCGGCACGATGTAGAGCCGGGTGTGCATCGCGTACGTCTCGGCCGTCTTGGGCTTCAGATCAGGCTCTACGACCTCCCGAAGCCACCGCGCGAGGTACTGCGCCAGAGTCGGCGAAGACGTGGCCACCGGCCCTTCCTTGGCCTCCGCGTGCAGTTTGATCCACTTGTGGTGGACCTCTTCGCGGGTCGGGCCGTACACGTACTTCCGCTTGCGCTTGCCCTCCGGGGTGTCGACCCAGACGTACGCGGCGAAGCCGTTCCGGTACGGGTAGATCGAGCCTTCACCGTTGCCCCGCTTGCCGCTCATGCTGACACCCCCTCAGATGCCGAGGTGACGCGCTGGATGTAGTCGTCCACCCATTCCGGCAGGATGCGCCGGTTGCGGCCGATCTTCACCGAGCGGATCTCTCCGGTGAGCACCAGCATCTTGGTCTTGGAGAGGCCGAAGCCGAGCATGGCCGCAACCTCCGCTGTGCTGTGCCACTTCGGCGTGATCACGGTCATGGTCATGCTGCGAGTTCCTCCCATTCGAGCTGGTCTTGCAGGGCTTCGCGTGCGGTCTCTCGGTTCAGGCGGATCTCCTTGGCGATCGTTGCGGCTAGCCAGGACTCTCCCGGCGTGTGGCCTTGTCCGGCGTAGGTCCAGTGGGCGAGCACGAGCGTGGAGCCCTCCGAGTCGTCGAGGTCTTCGGAGAGCCCGCATTCGCGGCGTTCCTGCCGGGCCCGGTAGTCGGCTCGCACCTGGCGCAGCGCGCTGAGGGTGGTGGAGTAGCGGCGGGACTTCGTGGAGAAGTGCCCGCGGAAGCCGAGCATGTGAGCCCAGCGCGCCAGCATTCGGTCCGGGTACGCGTCGTCCAGGTCCCAGCACGCTTCGATCAGGCGCCGGGTGTGCGCGGGCAACGGCAGCTTGTCCAGCTCCGAGATCTCCCCGATCCGGTGATCCACGGTCCCCGTGGTCTCAGCCGCCTTCGTGGCGTACTTCGCGACGTAGGACGCGACCGCCTGTTCCGTCAGCTCCTCTTGGCCCAGGGCGCCGATCGGTTGCACGTCGACCTGGGAGCCCCACCGCAGCACGCGGGCGGGGAAGTCCCCGGCGGCCGGGACCGGCACGGAGACCCGTCCGGCAGCAGCCCGGATCGCGTCGTCCAGGAGAGCCGTGGTGGCCCACGCCGGCGGGGAGGTATCGGGCCCGTCGGGACCGTCCAGGCGCACCACCGCGTGGAAGTGCACGGCGCCCCGCTTTTGGAACTCGGCGACCTTGCCGAAGGAGACCCGGCACACCTCCCTCATGGCCGACTGGGTCAGGCCCGCACGGGCAGCGATCTCACGAGGCAGGTAGATCGTGAACCGGCGCCACAGGTCCCCGGCGAAGTTGTTGAACAGCACCGCCCCGGCGTAGTCGTACCGGCCCGGCTCCAGCGCCGTCCCCAGCACCGGGTCACCCTCGCTGTGCGAGCTACCGCAGCGGCAGCGCCCAGAGTCCGGCCGGTTGTGCACGGGCCCGAACGACGGCGCGGTCAGGGTCGCGAAGACCCGGGGGTGATCCCGGACCACGGCGGAGACGCCCTTGTTCGCATCGCCGGTGATCCCGGCCCGGATCAGGTGATAGGTGTCGCCCGCGTAGGTCCAGGCGCAGGCAGGGCAACGGGAGGCCCGCCGGTTCCCGCACGCCACCCGCAGCATGCCGCCCGGCTCACTCTCGGTGCTGTAGGAGTACAGGACGTCATTGGTCGCGCGGTCGCGGGTGGTGGTCTGGCCCATGAGTCGGATCGGGTGGGAGCAGCCGCCCGTACGGCGGATCTGCTCTTGCCAGCGGTCGAAGCCGGGCGAGTTCGCCACCCGCAGCAGGTCGGCCATGGTCAGCGGGTCGGTGCCCAGAGAGGCCGCAGCACCGGCCACGGCCTCAGGGGCGACGGGGAACACCGTCACGCGGCACCGCCGTCCTGGCACATCGGGCACGGGCGGTAGCCCTCCTCGTACCAGCCGGATGCGTCATCGATGACCCAGTTGGCCCAGAGCTTGCCTGCGCCGTCGCACTTCGGGCACGGCCCGTCGATGACGATCGGAAGGTTCCGCGCGGCCAGGGCAACCGTGATCCACGAAACGGTGGTCGCTGCCATGGACTCAGCGGTGTCCAGGCGACGCTTCGAAGGGAACCGCGCCTTGTGGCGACGCTCGATCTCCGGAGTCGTCATGTCGCGCAGCCACAGCTTGCGGTGACCCGCCAGGAAGGACGCCCGCCGACGGATCTCTTCACGGCCGAGCCGAGCAACGCCCTGGGCGATCCAGTCGACCAGGTTCCAGTCCAACGGCCCCTGGTAGCGGTAGCGCATCGGCATGTCCGAGGCGTAGAGCGCAACCGCACGTTCCATGTTCGACAGCTCTTCGGCTAACGCGGTGACCGGGCCAGCCTGCGGAGCGTCCAGCGTTGCGGGCATGATGGAACTTCCCTTCACGGGGACGAGGGGGCGGCGGATCTGCTTGGCGGTAGGAGCGCCGCCCCCGGCGATACGACATGTACTGATTCCCGCCCTGTCGCAGCGGCGGGTACAGCTCTATAGTGTTCTAGAGCACCGACACCGTCAAGGGGTGTACTGAAGTGCTTTAGAACAGGAGCTGAAATCATGTCCGGAACATCGCCCGCTCTGCCGCCGTACCGGCGCATTGCCGCGCAGATCAAAGGGCAGATCGAGCGTGGCGAACTTCGTCCGGGCGACCGCATCCCGTCAGTCCGTGACATCGTCCGCGACGAAGGCGTGTCGGTTGCCACGGCAACCCGCGTCGCAGGGGTTCTGCGGGCAGAGGGGTATGCGGAGACCATCCAAGGGATTGGAACGGTGGCGCGTATGCCCAGCAAGATCACGACTGGTCCTGACCGACTCCAGCTCCAGCGGACTACCGGCAGCGGCTTCAGGCCCGGAGAGCGGGTCGAGATCGTCAGTGCCGATGTAGTCCCAGCGAGCGCCGAAGTGGCCGACGCACTCGGAGTCGAGGAGGGTAGTCCCGTAGTTCAGCGACGCCGGCGCTACCTGGACGAAGACGGAGTGATCGCACTCTCTACGTCCTGGTTGCCGAAGGAGCTGGGGGAAGCCGCCCCGGAGCTGACGTCAACGGGACCGTTGCCGAAGATGACGTTCGGTTTGATCGAAGATCGGACGGGGCGTCGAGCGGTCAAGCGGCGGGACGTTGTGTCTCTTCGCTCCGTACCCGAGGACGTCGCACCGCTCCTTGCCCTTGAAACCGGAACCCTGGCCCTGACCATGGCAAACACCTATTGGGACCAGTACGGTCAAGTCACCGAGTTTGCCCGTGACTTCATGGGGCCCGACCGTGAACTTGCTGCCGACTACGATCTTGAGTAGCGACCGGCAGGCGCAGCGGCTGTAGGCCCAGTTACGGGTTTCTCTACCTCATCAAGCCCCGCCGTTCCGGCGGGGAGGGTGATCCGTCCGCCACGGCCCGCAGGTCCAACGGAGCTCCCAGCCGTCGCGCACTCGGGAGAAACAAGACCCGACAGCACCACCATGGGACACATCAGCTCTCCCACGCTTCACGGCCCCCAGGGCTTGAGCCTCCACTCCCGGTCACCGGCCTACAGCGTCAGGGGACCTGGATGGGGGCTCTTGGCCTTCGGCCATCCGGTCGCGCTGGCCTGACGGCACCGGCCGCCGCCGCGCAGATCACTCCCCACGGGCCCGCACGCGGGCCGGCGCGGACCTCGGGGCTCGGGGCTTCGCTCCTGCCTTCGGCCCGCGCGCCCCGGCCCCGGCCCCGCGCCACACTCAACAACCCGGGGGTGATCACGCTTCACGCTCTGGCCCGCCTCGGGCCGATACACCGGACCAAGCCTGATCCCCATCCCTGTCACCACACCGCCAGGCTCGACCTGGAGAGACGGCACAGCCACACGGGACTTCACGCATGATCAGCCACGAACCCAAAAGACAGCCTGATCCAAAAGCAGGTGCGCGACGGCTGGGAGCTCCGTTGGACCTGCGGACCGTGGCGGGTGAGATCGTGGCTGGCTGGGGTGATCGACTCCGTGACTTTAGCCAGCCACTTTGGGGGGAGCCTCGCAGATCATGGCCCCAACGTCGTGCTTTAACGGGCAGGTCCACAGACTGCCCGACGCGCCATCAGCTTACGGGGCCATGATCACTCCCCCCAAAGCAGCTCCCGGCCAAAGTCACTCCATCGATCACGTGGGCAGGCTCATGATGTACGTGGTTTCACGTGAAACGTCGGATTCGATCAATTGGCTTGCGTATAGGGTGAGTTGAGGTGACCAGGTGGCGGGTCAGACCCGCTGCGGTACAGCACGGAAGTACAGCAACCGTGGCAACCGATCGCGACCGTTCGGAACCGCTACCATCCTCGTGAGCAGGGCGGGAGCCCTCAGCGACCTTCGTGCCTGTAGTTCGCATCGAGGGGGCCAGGGGTTCAAATCCCCTCAGGTCCACGCATCATGGAGCCCCAGTCGGCGGTGTCGGCTGGGGCTTCGGTGTGTCTAGAGGGGCTTCGCGTAGCAGTGGCTCGACTCGTGGTGGCGGTAGTAGCCGAACTTGACGCACGGCGTGTAGCCGCTGGAGACGTACAGGGCGATGGCCTCCGGCTGCTTGGTGCCCGTCTCCAGGACCATGCGGACGCGGCCGGCGGCGCGCGCGTCCTCCTCCAGGGCGGCCAGCAGGCGGCGGGCCAGGCCGCGACCGCGCATCTCCTCGATCACGAACATCCGCTTGAGTTCGGCGTCGCCGTCCTCGTTGCCCTCGCCGTTCTCGTCCTTGCTGCGCCAGCCGCCGGTGGCCACGGGCCGGTCGTACTCGTCGTAGGCGATCAGGTACAGGCCCCTCGGCGGGGTGAAGTCCGACGCGTCCAGGACCGTGGCGTCGCCGCCGTCGCCGTAGCGCAGGTGGTACTCGGCCTGGACCTCGTCGTTGAGCTTGACGGCGTCGGGGTGGTCGAAGGGAACGCGGCGTATATTCATGCTGGGCATCGTACTTCTATGCAGAGGGGGGACGGGGTCTCGTCCAGTGTGCCGGTATCGTGCCCTGGTGCTGACAGTGACCTCGGTGAATGTGAACGGGCTGCGGGCCGCGGCGAAGAAGGGCTTCGTGGCGTGGCTCGCCGGAACCTCCGCGGATGTGCTCTGTCTTCAGGAGGTGCGCGCCGAGCCGCAGCAACTGCCCGAGGATGTGCGGCAGCCGCACGGCTGGCATGTCGTGCACGCCCCGGCCGCCGCCAAGGGGCGCGCGGGCGTCTCCCTGTACACCCGGCGTGAACCCGACCGGGTCCAGGTCGGTTTCGGCTCGGCGGAGTTCGACGCGAGCGGGCGGTATGTCGAGGCCGACCTGCCCGGGGTCACCGTCGCCTCCCTCTATCTGCCCTCCGGAGAGGTGGGCACCGAACGGCAGGACGAGAAGGTCCGCTTCATGGGCGAATTCCTCGCCTACCTGAAGCGGTTGCGCGCCCGGGCCGCCGCCGACGGCCGTGAGGTCGTCGTCTGCGGCGACTGGAACATCGCCCACCACAACGCCGACCTCAAGAACTGGCGCGGCAACACCAAGAACTCGGGCTTCCTGCCGGAGGAACGGGAGTGGCTGGGCGCGGTCCTCGACCCCGCCGGCGGCGGTTACGTCGACGTCGTCCGCTCCCTGCATCCCGACGTCGAGGGCCCGTACTCCTGGTGGTCCTACCGCGGCCGTGCCTTCGACAACGACAGCGGATGGCGCATCGACTACCACGTCGCGACGCCGCAGCTCGCGTCCAGGGCCGTCAAGGGCTTCGTGGAGCGGGCGGCCACGCACGCCGAGCGCTGGTCGGACCACGCCCCGGTGACGGTCGTCTACGACCTCTAACCCGGCCCGCTCCTCCGTCAACTCCGTTTGCGCAGGCGTCTGTCCAGGGCCAGGGAGAACTCCGCTTCCAGGACGCTGCGGGCCAGGGGGCGCAGACGGTCGACGCCGTCCTCGGGGACGTGGCGCAGGACCAGTTCGGCGAACATGTCGGCCAGCGCGTCGGCGTGCTCGCGTACCCGCCCGCCCGCGGTCAGCACCTCGGCGAGCGGGATGCCCTCGCGGACCAGGGCGGACGACACGTCCAGCAGTCGGCGGCTGATGTGCACGAGTTCGTCGCCGTCGGTGCCCAGGTAACCCAGTTCCATGGCGGCGGCCAGGTTCTCCGGGGTGACGTCGCCCTCGAAACGGGCGGCGAGTTCCTGCGGGGTGAGGCGGACCGGCTCCTCCTCGCTGGGCCCTTCGACGCCGAGCAGATCGGCGACGTCCCGGCCGTGCTCGAAGGCCTCCGCCAGCTCGGCGATGCCGCTCAGGGTGTGGCCGCGCTCCAGCAGCGCCGCGATGGTGCGCAGCCGGGCCAGGTGGTGGTCGTCGTACCAGGCGATGCGGCCCTCGCGGCGGGGCGGCGGGATCAGCTTGCGTTCGCGGTAGAAGCGCAGGGTGCGCACCGTGATGCCGGCCAGTCGGGCCAGCTCCGCCATGCGGTACTCGCGGGGGCCTTCGTGCCGGTCGCCGCCGTGCCCGTCGCGCCGTCCACCGTCTGCTGCCACCTGCGCAGCCTAGGCCGTACCGCCGGTGACTTCCTTCTCGCGCCCCCTACCCAGCGGTACGCGGCTGCCCTACCCTCCCATTGCGCCAGTGTTCACTGGCGTAATCCGCTGCGATGCCTGGAGGCTGCGGGATGGCCGAGCACGAGCATGTACGGGTGGCGGTGATCGGGTCGGGATTCGGCGGGCTGGGCGCCGCCGTGCGGCTGCGCCGCGAGGGGATCACCGACTTCGTCGTCCTGGAACGGGCGGACGGCGTCGGCGGCGCGTGGCGGGACAACAGCTACCCCGGGTGCGCCTGCGACGTACCGTCCCACCTGTACTCCTTCTCCTTCGCGCCCCACCCCGAGTGGCCACGCACCTTCTCCGGACAGGAACACATCCGCGCCTATCTGGAGCAGGTCACCGACATCTTCCGGCTGCGCCCGCACCTGCGCTTCGACTCCGAGGTGAAGAGGGCGACCTGGGACGCGCGGCGGCTGCGCTGGCACATCGAGACCAGCGGCGGCCCGCTCTTCGCCGACGTCGTCGTCTCCGCCACCGGACCGCTGTCCGACCCTCAGATCCCCACCGTCCCCGGCCTCGACTCCTTCCCGGGCAAGGTCTTCCACTCGGCCCGCTGGGACCACGGCTACGACCTGCGCGGCCGGCGCGTCGCCGTGGTCGGCACGGGCGCCTCCGCGATCCAGATCGTGCCGTCCGTCCAGCCGCTCGTCTCCCGGCTCACCCTCTTCCAGCGCACCCCGCCGTGGGTGGTGCCGCGCGTCGACCGGGCCATCAGTGGCGTCGAACGCGGGCTGCACCGGCGGCTGCCGTTCACCGCACAGGTACGGCGCGGACTGCTGTGGGGCATCCGGGAGGCGCAGGTGCAGGCGTTCACCAAGCACTCCGACGAACTCGGCCTGGTCGAGCGGCTCGCCAAGCGCAATATCGCCCGCGCCGTCAAGGACCCCGCGCTGCGCGCCAAGCTCACCCCCGACTACCGGTTCGGCTGCAAGCGGATCCTGCTGTCCAGCTCCTACTACCCGGCCCTCGCCCGGCCGAATGTCGACGTGGTGGCCGGCGGGCTGAGCGAGGTCAGAGGTGCCACGGTCCTCGCCGCCGACGGCAGCGCGGCCGAGGTCGACGCGATCGTCTTCGCCACGGGATTCCATGTCACCGACATACCGATCGCCGAACGGGTCGTCGGGGCGGAGGGCAGGACGCTCGCGCAGTCCTGGAAGGACGGCATGCGGGCGCTGCGCGGGTCCTGCGCGCCCGGTTTCCCCAACTGGCTGACGATCATCGGGCCGAACACCGGTCTCGCGAACTCCTCCATGGTCCTGATCATCGAGTCCCAGCTGAACTATCTGGCCGACTTCCTGAGGCAGTTGGACGTGCTCGGCGGGCGGGCCGCCCTCGACGCCCGCCCGGGCGCCGTGCGCGCCTGGAACGAGCGGGTCCAGGAGCGGTTGAAGCGCACAGTGTGGAACACCGGCGGCTGCACCAGCTGGTACCTGGACGCGAGCGGCCGCAACACCACCGTCTGGCCCGGTACGACGACCGAGTTCCGGCGGGCCACCCGGCGGGTGGACCTCGCCGAGTACGAGGTCCTGCGGGTGTCCGCCCGTGCCGAGGCCCCGGCGGGGGTGGGGGCGTGAGCCGGCTGACGCGGCTGGCCGCGGGCCCCTACGCGCCGCCCGCGCCCGCCCGGGAGCCGACGCTTGTCTTTGCCGACGGCGCGCGGCCGCACGCCGAGGCGCACGGCCCGAACGACGCACCGCCGCTCCTCCTCGCCCACGGCTGGGTCTGCTCGACCGCCTTCTGGTGCGACCAGCGGGGCCACGGGCGCAGCCCGACGAGCCCCGTCTGCTCGCCCCGGGCGCCGGCGGACGACCCGGAGGCAGCGCTCGCCCACACGCTCGCGCCCGGCGAACGGGCGGTGATCGTAGGGCACTCCATGGGCGGCATGACCGTGCCGACGGCGACCGCGCGGCCCCGCTTCCGCGAGCACGCCCCCGCCATACTGCTGTGCGGCACGGGCAGTTCACGGCTCGTCGCCGAGGCCCGCGTGATTCCCATGCGCGCCGGGCGCGGGCGCACCTGGCTCACGGCGCGCGTCCTCGGCTCGCGCACCCCGCTCGGACCGGTCACGTCGATGGCCCGGCGGATCCTCAAGTACGCCACCACGGGCGCCGGTTACGCCCCGGCCATGGTGGAGGCGTGCGCGCGGATCGTGCACGCCTGCCCGTGCGGCGCCCGGCACGCCCGGTCGCCGGTGCTGAAGCGGCTCGATCTCCACGACGGCGTACGGGAATTGGCGGTGCCCACGGCGGTGATCGCGGGCCGTGCCGACCGGCCCACGGCGGTGATCGCGGGCCGTGCCGACCGGCTCACCCCGCCGGTGCACGCACGGGCCATCGCCGCCGCGCTGCCGCACCGCGCCGGTCTTACCGAACTGCCCGGCCTCGGGCACATGCCCCCCGTGGCGGCGGCCCCCGACCTGGTCACCGGGCGGATCCGGGAACTCGTCACGACCTGCCTCCGGCAGACGCGGAACACGACAGGCGCCGGGAGCACGACAGGCGCCGGGAGCACGACGGGGGCCGTAGAGACGGTGGGTGCCGTACGGACGGCGAGTGCCGTACAGGCGGTGGGTGCCGTAGACACGACAGGCGCCGTGGAGATGCCAGGTGCTGTTGACACGACAGGCGCCGTGGAGACAACTGGCGCCGTGGACGGGGCGGGTGCCGAGGACACGCGGGCCAAGGAGGACGCATGAGCAGGGTCGGCCTCGAAGGACAGGTCGCGGTCGTCACCGGAGCGGCGCGCGGCGTCGGCGCACTGCTCGCCCGCAAACTCTCCGCGCGCGGCGCGCAGGTGGCGCTGGTCGGGCTGGAGGCGGACGCGCTCAAGGACGTCGCCCGGCGGCTGCACGGCACGGGCGGCCACTGGTACGCCGATGTCACCGACCAGGAGGCGATGACCCGTGTCGCCGGCGAGGTCGAGGAGCGGTTCGGGAAGGTCGACATCGTCGTCGCCAACGCGGGCGTCGCCACCGGCGGCCCCTTCGCCGACTCCGACCCGGACGCCTGGCGGCGGGTGATCGAGGTCAATCTGATCGGCTCGGCGGTGACGGCCCGCGCGTTCCTGCCGGCGCTCACCGAGAGCCGCGGGTATCTGCTGCAGATCGCCTCGCTCGCCGCGATCACCCCGGCGCCGATGATGACGGCGTACTGCGCGTCCAAGTCGGGTGTGGAGGCGTACGCGCACAGCCTGCGCGCCGAGGTCGGCCACCAGGGGGTGCGGGTCGGGGTGGCCTATCTGTCCTGGACCGACACGGACATGGTGCGCGGCGCCGACCAGGACGCGGTCATGCGGGAGCTGCGGCAGCGGCTGCCGTGGCCGGCCGACAGGACCTATCCGCCGGGGCCCGCGGTGGACCGGATCGTCGCCGGGATCGAACGCCGGTCGAGCCATGTGTACGGGCAGTGGTGGCTGCGCGGGATGCAGGGCGTACGCGGCTGGCTGCCGGGGCTCATCGGAACGGTGGGCCAGCGCGAGATGCGGCGGTTCGCGCCCCGGCTCCAGGGGTTGCGCACGGGACTCGTCGGCGCGGGCGGTCAGGCCGACGAACAGGAGCGGGCTACGCACGGTAACTGATCGACATGCGCGCCGTGTCCGGCCATGTGAATCTGGTCGGGGCCCACTGAGGGCCCCAACCCCCCTCACCCTCACGGGAGTGAACCCACATGGGTATCAAGGACCAGTTCCAGGACAAGGCCAAGAACATGCGGGACCAGGCCGAGCAGAACATGCGGGAGAAGACCGGCCAGCGCGGTCAGCAGAAGTCCGGCAAGCCGCAGTCCGAGCGTGGCCGCCAGAACCCGCGGGACACGCACGACACCGAGCGTGAGATGCACGACCGCATGGACCAGGACTACGACGCCTGACGCCACGGTCGGCCATCGGCCACAAGGGGCGCCCCGGACGCGGGGCGCCCCTCCGCCTGCCCCGGCCCGCCTCGGTCGGGGACTTCTCGTGGCCGGCGTGGGGCTCAACTCCGGGTCTACGGCCTGCCTGTGGCGGGGTGGCAGCCGTTTGCGGCGGAGTGGTCATGGGCGGGGTGGCAGGGCCGGGCGGGAGCGGTCGGGGATCTCGCTGTGGTCGGGCGGGGTCGCCACGGGCCAGGTGTCCAGCAGATCCATGGCCAGCCGGATCGCCTCGTCCATCTCGACATGGCGGCCCTCGGCCCAGTCCAGGGGCGTGCGCAGGGACTCCACGTCCGGGGCGACGCCGTGGTTCTCCACGGACCAGCCGTACGCGTCGAACCAGGCCGCGTTCATCGGCACCGTGATCACCGTGCCGTCGCCCAGCCGGTGCCGCTCGGTGATGCCGACCACACCGCCCCAGGTGCGCTGACCGACCACCGGGCCCAGCTTCAGCAGCCGGATGGCGGCCGTGATCATGTCGCCGTCGGAGGAGGTCGCCTCGTCGGCGAGCGCCACGATCGGGCCGCGCGGCGCGTTCGACGCGTACGACACGGGCTGGGCGTCGCGGGTCAGATCCCAGCCGAGGATCGTCCGGGTCAGCTTCTCGACGACGAGTTCGCTGATGTGCCCGCCCGCGTTGCCGCGCACGTCCACCAGGAGCGCGGGCCGGGACACCTCCATGCGCACATCGCGGTTGAACTGGGCCCAGCCGGAGCCGCCCATGTCGGGGATGTGCAGATAGCCGCACCGGCCGCCGCTCAACTCCCGTACCACTTCACGGCGTTTGGCCACCCAGTCCTGATAGCGCAGCGGCCGTTCGTCGATCAGCGGGACGACGGCCACCCGCCGCGACCGCTCACCGGGGCCCGCCACGGGGCCGGTGGGGCCGGTCAGTTCGTCCCCGGCGGGGCAGTGGGCGAAGGTCAGCTCCACGGTCGTGCCGCCGGCGCCCGCCAGCAGCGGGTACGGGCCCGCCACCGGGTCCACCGGCCGCCCGTCCACATGCGTGAGCACGGCGCCCTCCCGGATACCGGTGCCGGCCAGCGGGGAGCGCGCCCGTGAGTCGGAGGAGTCACCGGGCAGGATCCGCTTGACCGTCCAGTGCCCGTCCCGGCAGACGAAGTTGGCGCCGAGCAGGCCCTGGTAGCGCTGGTAGTGGGGCGGGCCCTCGTTGCGGCGGGCCGGGGTGACATAGGCGTGGGAGGTGCCCAGTTCGCCCAGCACCTCGCGCAGCAGGTCCGCGAAGTCGTCCGGGGAGGCGACGCGTTCGACCAGCGGCCGGTACTGGTCGAGGACCGCGTCCCAGTCGATGCCGCACATCCCCGGGTCCCAGAAGTAGGCCCGGATGAGCCGGCCCGCCTCCGCGAAGGACTGGCGCCACTCGGCGGGCGGGTCGGCCTCGTGCAGGATGCGGCGCAGATCGATCCAGACCGTCGTGTCGGCGTCGCCGGGCTCGGTGGACGGTACGGCGTGCAGTTCGCCCTCGTCGACCACGACCAGCCGGGTGCCGTCGCCGCTGACCGTGAACCAGTCCAGATGGCCGACGAGTTCGGACCGCTTCGCCTTGGTGATGTCGAAGTGCTCCAGGGTCGGGCGTCCGCTGATGTCGGCCGGGTTGGCGAAGGTCTCGCCCAGCGCGCCCGAGATCGGCCAGCGCAGCCAGACCAGGCCGCCGCCCGCCACCGGGTGCAGCGCCGAGTACTTGGAGGCGGTCACCGGGAACGGGGTGACCCGGCTCTCCAGGCCCTCGACCTCGACGGTCACCGCGTTGCCGTCGCCGGGCCCGCCCTCGGCGGGGTCCAGGCCGCCGGCCGCCGGGCGTCCGTCCGGGTTCAGCGCGAACGGGGAGGGGGTGGCGGACGACAGCGGCACCAGGTAGGGGCGGCAGCCGAGCGGGAAGGACAGGTCACCGGTGTGCACGTCGTACACCGGGTCGAAGCCGCGCCAGGACAGGAACGCCAGGTAGCGGCCGTCCCGGGTGAACACCGGGTTCTCGTCCTCGAAGCGGCCGTCGGTGACGTCGACGATCAGCCGGTCCGCCTGCCCGGTTCCGGGGACGCGGGCCATCTTGATCTGCCGCAGCGAGCGTCCGATCCCCGGGTGCGACCAGGTCACCCAGGTCCCGTCCGGGGCGAACGCCAGGTCCTTCACCGGGCCGTTGACGGACCGGATCAGCTCGATGACCCCGCCACCCCCGGCCCCCATCCACGAGCCACCCCCGCCGTCCCCGGAATCCCCGGCGTCTCCAGCGTCCCCCGAGCCCCCGCCTTCCCCTTCCCCCAAGCCTCCAGCTTCCCCGGCGCCGCTAGCTATCCCGGAGCCCCCCGAGCCCCCGGTATCCCTCAAGTCCCCGGTGGGCTCGGCGGTTTCGGTGGTGTTGATGAGGAGCAGGCGTCCGTCGTGCGCGGCGACGGCGAGGCGTTCGCCCGAGGGGTCCGAGACCAGTTCCAGGACCCTGCCCAGCCCTTCGGGGGCCAGCCGGCGCGGTGCCTGGTCGCCGCTGGCCCTCGGCAGTCGGGCGATCTCGATCCGGTCCTCGCCCTCGGCGTCCGTGACGTAGGCGATCTGCCCGGTGGAGCCCAGCATCGCCGGCAGCCGGACCCGGACGCCCGGGGTGTCCGCGAGGGTGCGGGCCGGGCCGTCGCGGTGGGTGAGCCAGTACAGGCTGCCGCGCACGACGACGGCGCTGGCCCGTCCTGTCTCGTCGACCGAGACGCCGTCCACGTGCTGCGCGGCCGGGACCTGGTAGCGGCGGCGGCCGGCCCGCGGGCCGGACAGCCGCACGTCGAGCCGGCGCGGCACGGCGTGCGGCGACAGGTCGTCGACGAGCCACAGATCGCCCCCGCACTGGTACACCACCCGCGTCCCGTCGCCAGCGGCGTGCCGGGCGTAGAAGGCGTCGTGGTCGGAGTGGCGGCGCAGGTCGGAGCCGTCGTACGCGCAGGAGTAGAGGTTGCCGACGCCCTCGTGGTCGGAGAGGAAGGCGATCCGGCCGGCCACGAACATCGGGGAGTCCAGGTGGCCGCCGAGATCGGCGAGCAGCCGCCGGCCGTGCAGCCACAGCCGGCCCATGGCGCCGCCCCGGTACCGCTTCCAGCCGGCCGGTTCGTGCGGCGGGGTGCCGGTCAGCAGCAGGGTCCTGCGCTCGTCGGCGATGTCGGCGACCTGGATGTCGCTGACCGGGCCCCAGGGGAGTGTGCGGCCCGGGTCGCCGTCGGTGGAGACCTTGTAGGCCCAGGAGAAGTAGGAGAAGGGCTGGCCGTGGGAGGCGACGGCGAGGATGTCGGACGCGCCGTCCGGGCCGGGCGGCGTCCAGCCGCAGACCCGGGTGTCGGCGCTGCCCCAGTACGTCAACTGCCGCCCCGGTCCGCCCTCGACGTCGGCCAGGTGGATCTCGGGTACCAGGCTGTGCCAGGTCGTGTAGGCGATCCGGCGGCCGTCGGGGGCGAAGCGCGGGTGGCCGGTCTTGGCGCGGTCGACGGTGAGCCGCCGGGCGCGGCCCGGACCGTCGAGGGGGGCCAGCCACAGGTCGTCCTCGGCCACGAAGCACAGCAGGTCGCCGCTGAGGTGCGGCAGGCGCAGATAGCTCACCTCACCATGCTTTTCCGCCGTCTGCGCACGGGCAACTTATCCGGAACTGACGGACGTGACCCAGCGCACGTACGAAACCGTTTCGTTTCGATGACGGGGTGCGCTACATTCGTCTCGTACGACACCCTGTCGTTCGGAGCAGGAGGGCGAGAGATATGACTGGGGCATCCAGGGGCGCGGCGACGGCCGCTCCGGTGGAGCCGGTGCTCGCACCGGGGCGTCGCAGTCGGATCACCCCCGAGCGCGAGGCCGAGTTGTACGAGGCCGTGCTCGACCTGCTCCGGGAAGTCGGCTACGACGCCCTCACCATGGACGCCGTGGCCGCCCGCACCCGGTCCAGCAAGGCCACCCTCTACCGACAGTGGGGCGGCAAGGCCGAGCTGGTCGTGAAGGCCATCCGGCACAGCAAGCGGGGCAGCCTCGAAGAGATCGACACCGGATCGCTGCGGGGCGATCTACACGCCCTGGTGGCGGCCGACGACGACTGCGAGATCGAGCGGAACTCCGCCCTGATGCGCGGCATCGCCATGGCCATGCACAACAACCCGGATCTGCGCGAGGCGTTCCGCAACCAGCTCGTGGAACCCGAGATGAACGGATTCCACCAGGTGCTGCGGCGCGCCGTCGACCGCGGCGAGGTCCGCCCGGACTGCCCCGCGCTGGAATTCCTCGTGCACATGATGGTCGGCGGCCTGGCCACCCGAGCGCTGCTCGACGACCAGCCACCGACCCAGGCATTCCTCACGTCGTACGTCGACGCCGTGGTGCTCCCCGCCCTCGGCGTGTCCACCGACTGACCACCCCCCACCTTCCCAGCCCCACCTGACGTCACCGCTCACGTCGTCGGGCCGATCACCTCTGCCCCACGGGCCGATCAGCCCTGCCTCATGGGTCGCTCACCCCTGCCCCACGGGTCGATCACCCCTGCCCTGAAACACCCCACGACTGACCGGGAGTACGCCCTCGTGGCCACGTTCCTCTACAAACTGGGCTGGCTCGCCTTCAGGCGACGGCACTTCGTCGCCCTGATCTGGGTGGCGCTGCTGACCCTGGCGGGCATCGGCGCGGCCGGCGCGCCCGCGGCCGGCAACAGCTCCTTCTCCGTCCCCGGCACGGAGGCACAAAAGGCCTTCGACCTGCTGGAACAGCGCTTCCCCGGCATGAGCGCCGACGGCGCGACCGCCCGCGTCGTCTTCAAGGCGCCGAGCGGCGAGAAGATGACCGACAAGGACAACAAGGCCACCGTCGAGAAGACGGTGAAGGAGCTGGCGGACGGCTCCGAGGTCTCCTCCGTCGCCGACCCGTACACCGGCAAGGCGGTCAGCAAGGACGGCACGATCGCCTACGCGTCCGTGAAGTACAAGGTCTCCGGCATGGAGCTGGAGGACTCCTCACGCGATGCCCTCAACCAGGCCGCCGAGGACGCGCGGGACGCCGGGCTGACCGTGGAGATCGGCGGTGACGCGCTCAGCGCGACACCGGAGACCGGATCCAGCGAGGTCATCGGCATCGCGGTCGCCGCGGTCGTCCTCGTCATCACCTTCGGCTCGCTGCTCGCGGCCGGGCTCCCGCTGCTGACCGCGCTCATCGGCGTGGGCATCGGCGTCGCCACCATCACCGCACTGGCCAGCGCCCTCGACCTGGGCTCGACCACCTCCATCCTGGCGATGATGATCGGCCTCGCCGTCGGCATCGACTACGCGCTGTTCATCGTCTCCCGCTACCGCGCCGAACTCGCCGAGGGCCGCGAGCGCGAGGACGCCGCCGGGCGGGCCGTCGGCACCGCGGGCTCCGCGGTGGTCTTCGCGGGCCTCACCGTCGTGATCGCCCTGGTCGGTCTGTCCGTCGTCAACATCCCGATGCTGACGAAGATGGGCGTCGCGGCCGCCGGCACCGTCGCCGTGGCGGTGCTGATCGCCCTCACCATGATCCCGGCGCTGCTCGGCTACGCCGGCCGCAGGATCAAGCCGGCCGGCGAGAAGAGCAAGCTGCTCGGCGGCCGGCGCAAGGCCGAGCAGCCGCACAAGGCCGGCCGGCCGAACCTGGGCACCCGCTGGGCGAGCTTCGTCGTGCGGCGTCCGGTCGCCGTCCTGCTGCTGGGCATCGTCGGCCTCGGCGCCGCGGCGGTCCCGGCCACCTTCCTGGAACTGGGCCTGCCCGACGACGGCTCCCAGCCGACGTCCACCACCCAGCGCCGCGCCTACGACCTGCTCTCCGAGGGCTTCGGGCCCGGCTTCAACGGCCCGCTGATGGTCGTCGTCGACGCGCGCGACAGCGACCACCCGAAGGCCGCCTTCACCGAGGTCGGTGACCGGATCAAGGGCCTTGGGAACGTCGTCACGGTGACCCCGCCCGCGCCCAACGAGGCCGGTGACACCGCGACCATCACCGTGATCCCGGACTCCAAGCCGTCCTCCACCGGCACCGAGGACCTGGTGCACGCGATCCGGGACACCGGCGCCGACATCACCCGCAGCACCGACGCCACGGTGCTGGTCACCGGCTCGACGGCGATGAACATCGACGTCTCGCAGAAGCTGAACGACGCGCTGCTGCCCTATCTGACCCTTGTCGTCGGCCTCGCGTTCCTGCTGCTGATCGTGGTCTTCCGCTCCGTGCTCGTGCCGCTGAAGGCGGCCCTCGGCTTCCTGCTGAGCGTGCTGGCCGCCCTGGGCGCCGTCGTCGCCGTCTTCCAGTGGGGCTGGCTGTCCGGCCTGATGGGCGTCGAGGAGACCGGCCCGGTCATGTCGATGATGCCGATCTTCATGGTCGGTGTGGTCTTCGGCCTCGCCATGGACTACGAGGTGTTCCTGGTGACCCGGATGCGGGAGGCGTACGTCCACGGGGAGAAGCCGAACCAGGCCGTGGTGACCGGCTTCAGGCACGGCGCCCGGGTCGTCACGGCCGCCGCCGTGATCATGATGGCGGTCTTCGCCGGCTTCATCGGCTCCAGCGAGTCGATGGTGAAGATGATCGGCTTCGGTCTCGCGGTCGCCGTGTTCTTCGACGCCTTCATCGTGCGCATGGCGATCGTGCCGGCGGTGCTCGCCCTGCTCGGCAGGCGGGCCTGGTGGCTGCCCCGCTGGCTGGACCGTGTCCTGCCCAATGTGGACGTCGAGGGCGAGGGCCTGCGCGCCCTGGACGACGACCGGCCCCGGGACGAGGACCGGGAGCTGGTACGCGCCTGACGCGCATCGCCTGACACAGGAACCGGCCGGTGAGGGACCGTGGGGACGGGGCTGCCCTCACCGGCCTCCCTGTGTCCCGGGCGACGCCCGAACCTCGCGGGAGACGGCCCCGAATGCGTTCGCCCGCCGCCGCCCGTCCCGCTACGGTGCACCCATGCCCCCCACGACGCCGACAGCCGCCACTGACGCCGAGGGCTCCGGAGCCCACCCCCGGTTCGCCGCCGCCCTGGACGAACTGGGCCTCAACGACCTGCACGCGCGCATCCGGCGCTTCCCGGACGCGACCCGCACCGCGGCCGAGGCCGCCGCCGCGATCGGCTGCGAGCTGAGCCAGATCTGCAAGTCGCTGATCTTCGCTGTGGACCGGGAGCCGGTGCTGGTGCTCATGGACGGGGCGTCCCGGGTGGATGTCGAGCGGGTCCGGGCGGAACTGGGCGCGCGATCCGTCACCCGGGCCGAGGCCGAGGTCGTACGGGAGACCACCGGGTACGCCATCGGCGGAGTGCCGCCCTTCGGGCACCGGACGCGGACCCGGGTGCTCGCCGATCGCTCGCTGCTCGGCCACGACCTCGTGTGGGCGGCCGCCGGCACCCCGCACACCGTGTTCCCGATGGCCCCGAAGACGCTGATCGCGCATGCCGGCGGCACCCTGGTGGACGTACGCGAGCGCACCTCCTGACCGCCTCCGGCCCGCGGGGACGGCGAGCGTCAGTCCGGCTGCTCGTCGGGCACCCAGCGCAGCACGTCGCCGGGCTGGCAGTCGAGGGTGCGGCAGATCGCGTCGAGCGTCGTGAACCGCACCGCCTTCGCGCGTCCGTTCTTCAGTACGGCGATGTTGGCGGGCGTGATCCCGACGGCGGCGGCGAACTCGCCCACCGACAGCCTGCGCCTGGCGAGCTGCACATCGAGGTCCACGATGATGGCCATCAGATCACCTCGGCGATCTCGGTCTGCAGGTCCGTCGCCCTGCGCAGCAGGCTCCGCATGATCACGACGAGCATGGCGAACGCCGTCCCGACCCCGACGCAGGCCGTGGCGGCGCCCAGGGCGCCGATCACCTCCATGCCGTCGTCCGGTGAGGGGATGGAGGCCAGCGCCAGATGCCCGGTGACCCCGGCCGCCAGCAGCGTCGCCACGAGCGAGGCCCCGATGATGGTGTCGACCCACCGGAAGGCCAGCGGGGTGAAGATCGCGCCGCGCCGGACCATGGCGAGCAGCCGCCACACGGCGACCAGCGCGACCTGGACGCAGGCGACGCCGGCGATCGCCACCGTCACATAGGGGGCGGCGAACGGGCCGTACGGCGGGAACCGGTCGACCTCGTCGGCCGCCGTCGTCGGGATGACCACGATCTGGGCGAAGAGGCCGCCTAAGATCGCCGCGGCGATACCGGCCCGGAGGGCGGCTATGAAGAGACGATGCATCTGTCGATTGTCGATCGGAATCGATCGAAAATCAATCGACTGGTGTGTGTGTCGCACCGGAGCGGGAATCCGCGAGCAGGACGAACCTCCGACCTTCAGAACAGGAGCACGCATGACCGACAAGCTCACCGTGAGCGTTCTCGGTACGGGCATCATGGGCGCCGCGATGACCCGCAACATCGCCCGCGCCGGACACTCCGTCCGCGCCTGGAACCGCACCCGGGACAAGGCCCAGCCGCTGGCCTCCGAGGGTGTGCACATCGCCGCCGACCCGGCCGAGGCTGTGCACGGGGCCGACGTCGTGCTGACCATGCTGTACGACGGCGGCACGGCCCTGGAGGTCATGCGCGAGGCGGCACCCGCGCTGCGCTCCGGCGCCGTCTGGGCGCAGTCGACCACGGCCGGCCTCGACTCCGTCGCCGAACTCGCCGCGTTCGCCCGCGAGCACGGCCTCGTCTTCTACGACGCCCCCGTCCTCGGCACCCGGCAGCCCGCCGAGTCCGGGCAGCTCACCGTGCTGGCCGCCGGCCCCGAGGAGCACCGCGGCACGGTCGCGCCCGTCTTCGACGCGATCGGCGTACGGACCATGTGGACCGGCGACGACGGGGCCGAGGCCGGCGCGACCCGGCTGAAGCTCGTCGCCAACAGCTGGGTCCTCGCGGTCACCGCGGCCGGCGGGGAGGTCGTCGCTCTCGCCCAGGCGCTCGGCGTCGACCCGCACAGCTTCTTCGACCTGATCGCCGAGGGGCCGCTCGACATGGGGTATCTGCGGGCCAAGGCCGGGATGATCCTCGACGGGCAGCTGACGCCGGCACAGTTCGCGGTGAGCACCGCCGAGAAGGACGCGCGGCTGATCGTGCAGGCGGGGGAGCGCGGTCACGTACGCCTGGACGTCGCCGCCGCCACCGCCGAACGCCTCGCCCGCGCCGCCGCGCAGGGCCATGGCGACGAGGACATGGCCGCCGCGTACTTCGCGAGCTTCGACGGCGAGCCCAAGACGCGGTCCTGACGCGGTCCGGCGTGACGTCGCGGCGGGACGGGCGCACCCTGGAATCAGTGGTTCCGGAGGTGGTCCTCATGATGCACAGCACAGTGGGATGGCACGTCGAGATGGAGTTCCAGGAGGACGAACAGCACACGCGGGCGGCGGCCCTGGTGCGCTTGCCCGACGGCACGGAGGTGCGGGCGCACGGCCAGGCGAGCCGGCACCGCACCGACACCAATCAGCCGCGGGTCGGCGAGGAAATAGCGGGCGCCCGCGCCCTCAACGAACTGGCGATGCAACTACTGACCAAGGCCCACAACGAAATAGACACAGCCTCAGGCCACACGTCCCACCCCATCAACGTCTGACCAACAGCGCCCCGCAAGGGGCGCGGGGCTGAGTTGACGCGCGGCCCCGCCGCGCGGGCGCGCCCGGCCACGATGGCGCTGTAGACGAAGGCTGGCAGGTGCCCCCACCAAGGGGCGCGGGGTTGTATTGATGTGCGGCTCCGCCGCGTGGGCGCGCCCGGCCACGATGGCGCTGTAGACGAAGGCTGGCAGGTGCCCCCGCCAAGGGGCGCGGGGAACTGCGCGAGCCGCCACGATGGCGCCGCGGACGAGGGTCGGCAGGTGTCCCCACCACGGGGCGCGGGGTTGTATTGCTGTGCGGCTCCGCCGCGTGGGCGCGCCCGGCCACGATGGCGCGGCGGACGAAGGCGGCCTGGCGGGGCTCCGCCGCGTGGGCGCGCCCGGCCACGATGGCGCGGCGGACGAAGGCGGCCGGCGGGGCCCCGCAGGGGCCTGGCGCGCTCAGCCGTGATGGCGGTGCAGCCGACAGACTCGCTGTCCTCCGCGGAGCGCGCCGCTTACTCCCCGGCGAGAGCCGCCCGCAGTGCTCGTACCAGGGCCTGCGCGCGTGGGTTCGCCGTCACGCTCTGCCGGAAGCCGTTCGTCACATAGCCGAAGGCGATGCCCGACTCCGGGTCGGCGAAGCCGAGGGCGCCGCCGCGGCCGGGATGCCCGAAGGAGGCGGGGGAAAGCAGCGGCGAGGCCGTGCCGTGCAACATGTAGCCGAGGCCGAAGCGAGTGCCCACGACCAGTATGCGGTCGGGTCCGGCGGACCGTTCGCCGCGGGCCAGCTCCATGGTGCGCGGGGTGAACAGCCGTCGGCCGCCGTCCACCTCGCCGATCAGCGCCGCGTAGAACCGGGCCAGGCCGTCCGCGGTGGCGATGCCGTTGGAGGCGGGCAGGGCGGCGGCGCGGTAGCCGGGGTCGTTCTCGTCGGGCAGCGGGGTGATCGCGGCGAAGGCCCGCCGGGTCAGGGAGCCGGGGTCGGCGTACGCCTCGGCGACGGACCGCTTGGGGCGGGTCCGCAGCCCGCCGGCCGCTTCGGGGGCTTCGACGGGTCCGACCCGGCCCACGCGCGCGGCCTGCGCGTCCGGCAGCCCGAGCCACACGTCCGCGCCGGCCGGCCCGGCGATCTCGTCGGCGAGCCAGGCGCCGACGGGCCGGCCGGTGATCCGCCGTGCCAGTTCCCCGATGAGCCAGCTGTACGTCTGCGCGTGATAGCCGTGGTCCGTGCCCGGTTCCCACACGGGCGCCTGGGCCGCGACGGCCGCCGCGCCCAGCTCGGGATCGGCCGCCTGTGCGGGGGTGAGCGGGAGGTCAAGCACCGGGACGCCGGCGCGGTGCGCGAGCAGGTGCCACACCAGCGTGCGCTCCTTGCCCGCGGCCTTGTACTCCGGCCAGTACGCGCCCACCGGCGCCTCCAGGTCCAGCTCTCCGCGCTGGTGCAGCAGGAGCAGCACGGCCGCGACGACGCCCTTCGTGGCCGACCGTACGATCTGTGCGGTGCCGCGTTCCCAGGGCTCCGCCCCGGCCGCCCCGGCTGTCCCGGCTGTCCCGTTCAAGTCCTTGGTGCCGCCCCACAGGTCGACGACCCGGCGCCCGTACCGGTACACGGTGACCGCCGCGCCCCGCTCGCCCAGGTGCTCGAAGTTGCGCAGGAACGCCTCCCTGACCGGCTCGAAGCCCTCGGCTACTGTGCCGTTCACGTCCACGCCCGCACATCCCTTCGGCTCACCTTCGGCTGTGGGTGCAACATCCGCGGTCGGCCTGCGATTCCGGGGTCACCGCCGGGCTGTCGTCACCGACCGCGGGTCGAAGCCGAAGGGCAGCTCCAGGCGGTGGGCGCGCATCAGCGCGTCGTCGGAGAGGAGGTCCCCGGTCGGACCGTCCGCGGCGATCACGCCGTCGCTCAGGATCAGGGAGCGCGGGCACAGCTCCAGCGCGTACGGCAGGTCGTGGGTGACCATGAGGACGGTGACGTCCAGCGCGCGCAGGATGTCGGCGAGTTCCCGGCGGGAGGCCGGGTCGAGGTTGGAGGAGGGCTCGTCGAGGACCAAGATCTCCGGCTGCATCGCCAGCACGGTGGCGACGGCGACCCGGCGTCGCTGGCCGAACGAGAGATGGTGCGGGGGCCGGTCGGCGAAGTCCTGCATGCCCACCCGTTCCAGGGCCGTGCGCACCCGCCCCTGGAGCGCGGCGCCCTTCAGACCGGCCGCTGCGGGGCCGAACGCCACGTCCTCCCGCACGGTCGGCATGAACAGCTGGTCGTCGGGGTCCTGGAAGACGATGCCGACCTTCTGCCGGATCTCGGCCATGTGTTTCCTGCCGACCGGCAGTCCGGCCACGGTCACCGTCCCGGCCCCGCCGCTCAGGATGCCGTTGAGGTGCAGGACGAGGGTGGTCTTGCCGGCGCCGTTCGGGCCGAGCAGCGCGACCCGTTCGCCGCGGCCGATGCCGAAGTCCACGCCGAACAGGGCCTGGTGGCCGTCGGGGTAGGCGAAGGCGAGGCCGGAGACCTCCAGGGAAGGGGGGATCGAATCAGTGGTCACAGGGTCCATCCCAGCAGACAGACGACGAGCGCGGCGAACGGGAGGGTGAGGGCGTACGACCACTGGGCCCGGGACGCGGTCACCTCGTCGATGACCGGCATCGAGCCGGCGTACCCGCGGCTCACCATGGCCAGATGGACGCGTTCGCCGCGTTCGTAGGAGCGGATGAACAGCGCGCCGGCGGACTTGGCGAGCACGCCCCAGTGGCGCAGGCCCCGTGCCTCGAAGCCGCGTGACTCGCGGGCGATCCGCATGCGGCGCATCTCGTCGGTGATGACATCGCCGTAGCGGATCATGAACGACGCGATCTGGACCAGCAGCGGCGGCAGTTTCAGCCGTTGCAGCCCGAGCAGCAGTTCGCGCAGTTCGGTGGTGGCGGCCAGCAGCACCGAGGCGGCGACGCCCAGCGTGCCCTTGGCGAGCACGTTCCAGGCGCCCCACAGGCCGTGCACGCTCAGCGACAGGCCGAGGACGTCCACCCGCTCGCCCTCCGCCACGAACGGCATGAGCACCGCGAACGCGACGAACGGCACCTCGATCAGCAGGCGTTTGAGCAGGAAGCCGGCCGGGATCCGGGCGCGGTGGGCCACCGCCGTGAGCAGCACGGCGTACAGCCCGAACGCCCACACGGCCTCGCGCGGGGTGGAGACCACGACCACCACGAAGGCGAAGGCGGCGGCGAGCTTGGTGTGCGGCGGCAGCGCGTGCACGGGCGAGTGCCCGTGCCGGTACAGCCGATGGGTGTGCCCGGCCCCCATGTCAGACGTCCGTGCCCGCGGGGGAGACGTCCCGGGTGCGGCGCCTGCGCACCGCCCAGAAGACCGCGCTGCCCGCGACGGCGGTGGCGCCGACGCCGATCACACCGGCGAGGCCGCCGGAGAGCCGGGCGTCGGAGATGTCCTTGACGCCGTAGTCGGCGAGCGGTGAGTCGGCCGACGTGTGGTCCTCGGCCTTCTTGTCGATGCCGTGGTCGTGGGCGACCTTCTCCAGGCCGTCGGGGTCGGCGGAGGCGTAGAAGCTGACGAACCCGGCGAGCACGAGCGAGGTGACGAGTCCGGTGATCCACAGGGTGCGGCGCGAGGTCCGGGCGGCGGCCGGGACCGGGGCGGCCGGGGCGTCGACGAGTTCGCCGTTCACCCGCAGCTTCAGCGTCTGCCGCAGGCCCCGGGCCCCGTGCACGAGGTCCGGCCGTACGGCGATCACGGCGCCGACGGTGAGCGCGGTGATCACGGCCTCGCCGATCCCGATCAGCACATGGACGCCGATCATCGCGGTGGCGACCTTGCCGAGGGCCACGTCGGTGGTGCCGCCGATCGCGTAGATCAGGGTGAAGACGCAGGCGGCGGCCGGCACCGACACCAGCGCGGCGACGAAGGAGGAGACGGTGACCGAGCGCCGCCCGCCCGGCAGCACCGCGAGCAGGCCGCGGAAGACGGCGTACGCGACCACGGTGGTCACGATCGCCATGTCGGTGATGTTCACGCCGAGCGCGGTCAGGCCGCCGTCGGCGAACAGGATGCCCTGCATGAGCAGGACGACGGAGACGCAGAGCACTCCTGTGTAGGGGCCGACGAGTATCGCGGCGAGTGCCCCGCCGAGCAGATGGCCGCTGGTCCCGGCGGCGACCGGGAAGTTCAGCATCTGCACCGCGAAGATGAACGCGGCCACGAGACCGGCCAGCGGCGCGGTTTTCTCTCCCCCAAACTCGCGGCGCGCGCCGCGCAGGCTCACGGCGATGGCGCCGGCGGCGACCACGCCGGTGACGGCGGAGGTGGGCGCGTCGATGAATCCGTCAGGTACATGCACGCGCCGATTCTAGGCGCTTGTTGCGAATACCTTGCAAGAGCGAGGTTGTCGTTTATTGCACAGGTGAGATCGGCTCGCTTCCAATGAGCGCATTCTTGGAAATATGCGACATTGAAGAGGAGGCGGGTACTAGCGAATACATAGGATTTCTATCAGTAACGCCGCGTTAGGGGCCGTCTGATGTCCGTAGTCGAACAGTACGCACGAGCCCACATCGTCACGGACGAGGACATCCGCGAGGACGCCCCCGCCGTCCCCGTCATGCTGCGCTACGACCCCGAGGCGGATCCGAGGTCGGTGCGCGTCGGACTGCCCGATCCGCTGCCCGGACCCCATGAGTGGACGTTCGCACGCGCGCTGCTCGAACAGGGTCTGCGGGCGCCCGCCGAGAGCGGAGACGTCCGGGTGTGGCCCTGCGGCCGCGTCCAGGCCGTCGTGGAGTTCCACTCCGCGCACGGGGTCTCCGTGGTGCAGTTCGAGTCGAAGGCCCTGCTCCGGTTCCTGCGGCGCACCTACATGGCCGCCGAACCCGTGGCGCACAGAGCACTGAGCACTGAGCACAGAGCACAGAGCACAGAGCACAGAGCACTGAGCACTGAGCACAGAGCACTGAGCACAGAGCGCTGAGCACTCAGACAGCACTCTGAGCACTTCAGGGCACTGTGCACGGCGCCCCGGGCCCGGTCCCGGCGCCGCCTCAGCCGCCCGCCCGCAGCAGCGCCGCCACGATCGGTCCCGCCGTGTCGCCGCCGTGCCCGCCCGCCTGGACCACGCCCGCGGCGGCCAGGTCCCCGCGGTACGCCGTGAACCAGCCGTTCGGCTTCTTCTGCCCGTCGACCTCCGCCGACCCCGTCTTCGCGCCGTAGTCGGGGCCGAGTCCCGACATCGCCTGCGCCGCCGTACCGTACGCCGCGGTGTACTGCATCAGCTCGCGCAGCTGGGAGAGGGTGCCCGCGGACAGCGTGCGGGACGCGGTGGCCAGCTTGCGGTGGTCGACCGACGGGGAGACCAGATACGGCTGGTGGAAGACGCCCGCCTTCACCGTCGCGGCCACGGACGCCATGTTGAGCGGGTTCATGCGCACCCCGCCCTGGCCGATCAGCGAGGCCGCCATCTGCGCCGCCGACTGCACCGGCACCGAGCCGTCGAAGGTCGGCACGCCGATCGCCCAGTCGTTCCTGGACAGGCCGAACACCTGCTGGGCCTGCTTCGTCAGGTCGTCGTCGTCCAGCTTGCCCGCCTGGCTGATGAAGGCCGTGTTGCAGGAGCGCGCGAAGCTCGCCTTGAACGTGCCGCCCTTGATCTGGAAGTCGTCGTCGTTGTGGAACTTCCAGCCGCCGTACGTGAACGTCTTGGGGCAGGGGTGGGACTTGTCCGCGGCCGCCAGGTCCTTCTCGATGAGCAGCGACGACGTGATGACCTTCATCGTGGAGCCGGGGGCCAGCGAGCCCTGGAGGGCCGTGTTGAAGCCGCGGCTGGTGTTGGCCACCGCCAGGACCTCACCGGTCGAGGGCCGCAGCACCACCACCGAGGCGCGTTGCGACGAGGCGACCTGCCGCTCGGCCGCGGCCTGAAGGCTCGGGCTCAGCGTCGTCCGCACGGTGCCCGGCGTGCCCTTGCTCAGCTCCAGCAGCGTCTTGTCGGACAGCTTCGCCTTCTTCGACTCCTTGCCGCGGACCACCCGCAGTTCCACGCCCGCCTTGCCGCCCGCCAGCTTGCCGTACTTCTCGCGCAGCCCGTCCAGCACCGTGCCGAGGGACGGGTAGGCCGCCGTGGTCAGCTTCCCGCCGTCGCGGTCGAGCGCCGTGACCGGCGGAGTGCCGGACTCGCCGGTGACCAGCCTGTCGCCGTCCTTCAGATCGGGGTGCAGCACGGCGGCGTGCCAGCCGACCACCGGCTCGCCGTCGGAGGCGGAGCGCACCACCGTGAGCGCGCTGTCGTACGTCAGCGGCTTGCTCACGCCCTTGTAGGACACCGTGGCCCGCACGGAGAACGGGACCTCGGCACCGGTGCCGGTGCCCGGGGTGACCTTGACGTTCTTGAGGTGGGCGTCCTTGGTGTAGCCGGTGAGCAGCGCGGTGGCGGCGCTCGCGTCGTCCGTGGCGGCGGCGGCCCGCGCGACATCGCCCCGCTGCCACGCCGTCAGGAAGGCCGTGGCGGCGGTCCGCACCTCGGCCGCGGTCAACGGGCCGGTCTTCACCGCCTTGCCGTCCGCCGTCGCCGACGTCGACCGCGTCCGGTCCTCGGCCGCCGCGCCGCTGTCGTAGAGCGCGTACACCGCGACCCCGGCGCCGATGACGACGACGGCGCACATCCCGCCGAGCACGGCGGGTCTGTTCTTCCGTCGTTCGACGACGCGCCTTCTCTTGCCCACTGCCTCAGTTCCTCCGCGATTTCCCCAGGGTCCCCGTCACCCTCGTCGCCCCCGTGCTCCTCAACGACGGCCACCACCCTAGAGTCCCGTCCTGTACGGGTGACTTCAGCCACCTGTCCGTAGCACGGCTGCGACAATCGGTCCGGCCGCGTCGATGCCGTGGCCCGCGTCCTGGGCCATCGCCGCCGCCGCGATATCGCCCCGGTACCCGGTGAACCAGCTGTTGGACCTGGTCTGTCCGTCGACCTCCGCGGAACCGGTCTTCGCACCGATGTCGCCGCCGAGGCCGGCCATCACGCCGACCGCGGTGCCGCTGGTCGCGGTGCGGTTCATCATCGCGCGCAACTGCCCCACCGTGCCCGCGGGCAGCCCCCGCGCGCGGGCCGGTTCCCGGCCGTCGAGGCCGAGCGGCACGATCACCGGCTGCCGGAAGGCGCCCGTCATCGCGGTCGCCGTCACCGACGCCATGTTCAGCGGACTCATCTGGACCTGGCCCTGTCCGATGAGGGCGGCCGCCATGTCCGGGCCGCCGGTGGCCGGCACCGAGCCGTCGAAGGAGGGGATACCGGTCTGCCAGTCGTCCCGGCCGAGGCCGAAACGGTCCTCGGCCTCCCGGGTGAGCGAGTCGGTCTTCAGGTCGTCGGTGTACTTGATGAACGCCGTGTTGCAGGAGCGGGCGAAGCTCTCGGAGAGCGTCGCGTTCTGGTTCGGGGCGAGGCTCTCCAGGTTGCGGAAGGTCTGGCCCTCCCACATCGCGTCCGGGGTGCAGGGCGCGGGACCGTCGGCCGTGGTGATCCCGTTGTCGATGAGCGTGGCCGCGCTGATGATCTTCATGGTGGAGCCGGGGGCCAGCTTGCCGAGGAAGGCCGCGTTGAAGCCGTCCTCGCGGTGGTTGGCGACCGCCAGCACCTCGCCCGTACTCGGCCGCACCGCCACCACCGAGGACTCCGGGTACGTGCGCACCGCCGTCTCGGCCGCGGCCTGCGCGCTCGCGCTCAGCGTCGTCCGCAGCCGGCCGGCCCGGCCCTCGGCGAGGGTGAGCAGCGGGGTGTCGGCGGCGCCGTCGGCCTCGTGCCGGATCGCCAGCTCCACCCCGGGTCTGCCGCCCGCCTTCGCGCCGTACTTGTCGCGCAGCTCGTCCAGGATGGGGCCCAGGGACGGGTAGGCGTCCTTCGTCAGCACCTTTCCGTTGCGGTCCACCGCCTTGACGGGCGGGCTCGCGGACTCACCGGTCACCAGCGTGTCGCCGGGCCGCAGCTCGGGGTGTACGACGGAGGGCCGCCAGTCGACCAGCGCGCGGTGCGTGCTCCGGCCGCGCACGATCGTCACCTTGCTCTTGTAGGCGAGCGGTTGGGACTTCCCGTCGTACGACACCGTCGCCTCGACCGTGAAGGGCACGGTGGCGCCGGTCGCCGTGCCGGGCGTGATCCGTATGTGCGTGATGTGCGCGTCCTGCGCGTACGCCGTCAGCAGCGGCTCGGCGCCGGCCCTGTTGTCCGTGTACGAGGCCGCCGTCGCCGCCTCGCCCTTCTCCCAGGCGGCGAAGAACTTCCGCGTGGTCTCCCGCACTTCGGCGCCGGTGGGCGGCCCGGTCCGCACGGCCGCGGGACCGCCGCCCGTCCCCCCGCCGCCCTGCACGGCGGACACGATGTTGTACGTCCCGTACCCGGCCCCCGCCGCCAGCACGACGAACGCACCGCCCACGACGGCGGCCTTGGCCCCCCTGCGCATACTGCCGATCCCCTCCCCGTGGCCCCCGTGACCGTCCCCCGAACTGTAGGCGGCACCACGGTGCGGAGGTGAGAGATGTTGTCGGATGGTGTCCGAACGGAGATCGGTCCCGTATCGCCGGGAGCGGCTGAGCCCTCGCCCCTCTCAGACCCAGGTATCGAGCCACATCCGCGCCCGCCAGGAGTCGATGGGGATCGCGGTGCCCGTGTACAGGGGCCAGAAATAGATGAAGTTCCAGGCGATCAGGAGGACCAGGACGCCCGCGCCCGAGGCACCGATCACCCGGCGGGTGTCGGTGGCGCCGGGCGGGCCGACGATCGCGCCGACCAGCATCGCCACCGCCAGGCACAGGAACGGCACGAAGACGATGGCGTAGAAGAAGAAGATCGTGCGCTCCTGGTACATGAACCAGGGCAGATAGCCGGCGGCGATGCCGCAGGCGATGGCGCCCGCGCGCCAGTCGCGGCGGAACAGCCAGCGCCACAGGACGTACAGGATCGCGAAGCAGGCCGCCCACCACAGCAGGGGCGTGCCGAGCGCCAGGACCTCACGGGCGCACTTCTGGCCCGCGTCGGCCGGGCAGCCGGCTGCGCCGGGTGAGGGGGACTCGTAGAAGTACGAGACCGGGCGGCCCAGCACCAGCCAGCTCCAGGGGTTGGACTGGTAGGTGTGCGGCGACGACAGGCCGACGTGGAACTCGTACACCTCGTGCTCGTAGTGCCACAGGCTGCGCAGCCAGTCCGGCAGGAACGTCCAGTGGCCGCCCTTGCCGTCGGTCGCCGCCCAGTTGCGGAAGTAGCCGCCCGAGCCGTCCGCGGGGGACAGGATCCAGCCGATCCAGGAGACCAGGTACACGGCGATCGCCACCGGGACCGTGGCCAGGAACGTGATGCCCGTGTCGTACTTGAGCACCGCCTGATAAGGGTGCCGCGCCCCGGCCACCTTGCGGGCGCCGACGTCCCACAGCAGCGCCAGCACACAGAACGCCGCGAGGATGTACAGGGTGTTCCACTTGGTGCCGAAGGCCAGCCCGAGCATCAGGCCCGCCGCCCAGCGCCAGGGGCGCAGGCCGAGGCGGAGCGTGTCGGCGGTGTGCGCGTCCGGGCGGACCCGGCCGTCGGCGTCGGCGGGCAGCGCGGCGGCGAGCCGCGCCCGCGACCGGTCCCGGTCCACGACGAGACAGCCGAAGGCCGCGAGCACGAAGAACATCAGCACACCGTCGAGCAGCGAGGTGCGGCTCATCACGAAGTGCAGGCCGTCCACCGCCATCAGCGCGCCCGCCAGACAGCCGAGGAAGGCCGAACGGAAGATCCGGCGGCCGATGCGGCACAGCAGCAGCACGCTGAGCGTGCCCAGCAGGGCCGTCATGAACCGCCAGCCGAACGGGTCGAACCCGAAGATCAGCTCGCCGAGACCGATGACGTACTTGCCCACCGGCGGGTGCACCACATACGCCGCGTCCGTGGGGATGGTCAGATGCCCGCCCGACTGCAGGACCAGGTCGTTGGCGTTCTTGTCCCAGTTGACCTCGAAGCCGCGGTGGACGAGCGCCCAGGCGTCCTTCGCGTAGTACGTCTCGTCGAATATCACCGCCTTCGGGCTGCCCAGGTTCCAGAACCGCATCACGCCCGCCATCAGCGTCACCAGCAGCGGGCCGAGCCAGCCCGACCAGCGGGTGATCCGCCCGGCCAGGGCCGGCGGCACGCCCAGGGCGAGCCAGAGACGCGGGCTGGGCTCGGCGTACGGCGGCACCAGGCGGTCGCGGACGTCGCCGGGGCCGCCGGCCGTGGCCGGGCCCGCCGGATAGCCGAAGCGGCGCAGCCGCTGCAGCCACGACGGCCGCTGGTCGTGCGGGGCCTGGTCCTGCCGGGTGTCCGTGGAGGACGCGGTACTGGTCACCGCGCCATCGTAGGGAACCCTTCTGTGGGAGTCCCGCGCATGGGCGCTACGGGTCCGGATGCGCCCCCGTCCGTCCGCCCCTGGAAGGATGGGGGCGTGACTGGAACCCTTGTCTTGGCGGGCACCCCCATCGGCGACGTCGCGGACGCGCCGCCGCGGCTCGCGGCGGAACTGGCGGCCGCGGACGTCGTGGCCGCCGAGGACACCCGGCGGCTGCGCCGGCTGACGCAGGCGCTCGGCGTCACCACGAAGGGACGCGTGGTCTCCTACTTCGAGGGCAACGAGTCGGCCAGGACGCCCGAACTGATCGCCGAACTGACGGGCGGCGCCCGGGTGCTGCTGGTGACGGACGCCGGGATGCCGTCGGTCTCCGACCCGGGGTACCGGCTGGTCGCCGCCGCCGTCGCACAGGACATCCGGGTCACCGCGGTCCCCGGGCCGTCCGCCGTGCTCACCGCCCTCGCCCTGTCCGGGCTGCCCGTCGACCGGTTCTGCTTCGAGGGTTTCCTGCCGCGCAAGGCGGGCGAGCGGCTGTCCCGGCTGCGGGAGGTCGCCGACGAGCGGCGCACGCTGGTGTACTTCGAGGCGCCGCACCGCCTGGACGACACGCTCGCCGCGATGGCCGAGGTGTTCGGCGGGCAGCGCCGGGCCGCCGTCTGCCGGGAGCTGACCAAGACGTACGAGGAGGTGCGCCGCGGCCCGCTCGCCGAGCTGGCCCGGTGGGCGGCGGACGGGGTACGGGGCGAGATCACCGTCGTCGTCGAGGGCGCCCCCGAGCCCGGTCCCGAGGACCTCGGCGCCGATGAACTCGTGCGCCGGGTGCGGGTCCGCGAGGAGGCGGGGGAGCGGCGCAAGGAGGCGATCGCCGCGGTGGCGGTCGAGGCGGGGGTGGCGAAGCGGGTGGTGTTCGACGCGGTCGTCTCCGCGAAGCGCTCCGCTGGGTAGGGCCGGTTTTGCGGGGCGCGTTGGTGGGGGTTGGGGGGTGTTGCGGGGTGCGGGTTTGTGGGGGCTGATTGTGCAGTTCCCCGCGCCCCCAAAGAGCCAAAGGACGCCGTGGGGGTTGGGGGGTGTTGCGGGGTGCGGGTTGTGTGGGGTTGATCGCGCAGTTCCCCGCGCCCCCAAAAAGCCAAAGAGCGCCGCGCCGTGGGGGTTGGGGTGTGTTGTGGGGTGTGGGCTGTGTGTGGGGGGCTGATTGTGCAGTTCCCCGCGCCCCCAAAGAGCCAAAGGGCGCCGTGGGGGTTGGGGTGTGTTGTGGGGTGCGGGTTGTGTGGGGTTGATCGCGCAGTTCCCCGCGCCCCTAATACCAAAAACCGCGCAGTTCCCCGCGCTCCTAAAACCAAAAGCCGCGCAGTTCCCCGCGCTCCTGGGGGCGCTTTGCGTCCCATCTGGGAGTAAAGGGGGGGGGCGGTAAGGCAAAGGGGCGGGGGGCTTGGCCGGGTGGTGGGGCAAGGGAGGGCCAAATCGGGTCCAACACTCGACAGGGCTGGTGCATTCGGGTCGGCTGGAGGCGTCCACTGGTCGAAGGGTCAGGCGGACAAGAGGAGCAGCTGGCATGAGCGAGATCGCAGGGCAGACCGGCCTCCGCGGGGCGGCGACAGCCGTCGTTCACGAGTCGTATTCCTTCGCCTGCATGCGCTGCGGGCACGGCTGGGAGCAGTCGTACGAGATAGAGCACCACACGGACGCCGACGGCGCCGAGTTCGTCATGTATGTGGCGGACGGGCGGGTCGTCCCGTCACCGCTGAGCCGGCCCGTGTGCCAGAACTGCGACGGCCGCGTGGTGCGGATCATGCGGGCGGGGCAGGTCTCGTCGGTGCTCGGCGCGGCGCACGGCAACCGGCATCGCACGCCCCCGGCCGGACCGGTCGAGGTACCGGAGGTGCCGGCGGCGCGGACGGCCGAGCGGGAACCGGAGCACCCGCACCACCACTGGCACCTGTCCGATCTCCTCCATCCGTTCCAGCGCAAGGCGGGCTGACCGGCGCAGGGCTGACCGGCGCAGGTCAGGCCGGTGCAGGACGGGCCGGCCACGGCGGCATGCCCCTTTCGTAGGATCGGGGCATGCCTTCGAACGCCGACAAGAACGCGGCGCCGCCGCTCCCGGAACTCCTCCGGGTGCCGGTCGCCGACTCCCACACCCATCTCGACATGCAGTCCGGCACGGTCGAGGAGGGCCTTGCCAGGGCCGCGTCGGTGGGGGTGACGACGGTCGTCCAGGTCGGCTGCGACATCAAGGGCTCCCAGTGGGCCGCGGAGACCGCCGCGGCGTACGACGCCGTGCACGCGACCGTCGCCCTGCACCCCAACGAGGCCCCGCGCATCGTGCACGGGGACCCCGAGGGGTGGTCCCGGCAGGGCGCCCGGGAGGCGGGCGGTGACGCCGCCCTGGACGAGGCGCTCGCCGAGATCGACCGGCTGGCCGGGCTGCCGCAGGTCAAGGGCGTCGGCGAGACGGGACTCGACTACTTCCGCACCGGCCCCGAGGGCAAGGCGGCCCAGGAGCGGTCCTTCCGCGCCCATGTCGAGATCGCCAAGCGGCACGGCAAGGCCCTGGTCATCCACGACCGTGACGCGCACGCCGATGTGCTGCGCGTCCTCAAGGAGGAGGGCGCCCCCGAGCGCACCGTCTTCCACTGCTACTCGGGCGACGCCGCGATGGCCGATGTGTGCGCCCGCGAGGGCTACTTCATGTCCTTCGCCGGGAACGTCACCTTCAAGAACGCCCAGCATCTGCGCGACGCGCTCGCCGTCGCCCCGCTGGAACTGGTCCTGGTGGAGACGGACGCCCCGTTCCTCACTCCGGCGCCGTACCGCGGACGGCCCAACGCGCCCTACCTGGTTCCGGTGACGGTGCGGGCGATGGCCGCCGTGCGCGGCATCGACGAGGACACCCTGGCGGCGGCCCTGGGCGCGAACACGGCCCGCGCCTTCGCCTACTGACCGCCGCGTCACCTCTCCTCACCCTCGGTAGCCGTGCCGTTTTGGAGAGTGACGGGTGCTCCGCTAGGTTCTGGGGGCCTTTTGGACCCCTTCTGGCCCTCTGGAGCGTGTCGGTGTGAGCAATCCGCAGTACGAGACGTACGGGACGCATGGGACGTACCGGTATGGGGCGCACGAAACGTACGACTACGGGACGCAGGAGATGTACGGGCCCTACGGGACGTACCTCCAAGGCCCCGGCCCGACCCCGGCCCCGGCCCCGGCGGCGTACGGCACGTGGGAGATGCCTGTCACCGGCGGGGCGCACCGGGCCACCCACCCACCTGCCCACGAGCAGCCGCTGCTGCCGCGACAGGCGCCGGGCGGGCCCGGGACGGACCTGCGCGAGCCCGTCATGCGCCCCCGCTCGGACCGACGCGCCGCGCACCGGCGCCGGGCGCGCTACGCCCGGCGCCCGGAACCCGCGATGCGCCGGCTGGTGCCGCAGGCGCTGGTCGTCGCCTTTCTGGCCGGCGGCACCAGCGCGTTCGTCGCCAAGGACAAGGCGATCGAGCTGAACGTCGACGGGAAGTCGCGCACCCTGCACACCTTCGCCGACGACGTGACCGAACTGCTCGCCGAGGAAGGCGTGCCGGTGGGGGCGCACGACGTGGTCACGCCCGCTCGCGGCTCGGCGCTCAGCAGCGGCGACGAGATCGCGGTGCACTACGGGCGCCCCCTGCGGCTCACGATCGACGGCCAGCGGCGCGAGGTGTGGACGACGGCGCGCACCGTCGAGGACGCGCTCGGACAGCTCGGGGTGCGCGCGGAGGGTGCCTATCTGTCGGTCTCCCGCTCGCAGCCCATCGGCAACGCCGGGCTCACCCTCGACGTGCGCACCGAACGCGCGGTGACGGTCATCGCCGACGGCCGCGCCCGCACCGTCCGCACCAACGCGGCGACCGTCCGCGAGACGATCGAGCAGGCCGGGATCACCCTGCGCGGCCAGGACACCGTGTCCGTGCCGTCCGGCAGCTTCCCGCGGGACGGACAGACGGTGACCGTGCTGCGGGTGACCGGCTCCAAGGAGGTCCGCGAGGAGCCGATCCCGTTCCAGGTGCGCCGGACCAACGACCCCGCGCTGTTCCGGGGCATCGAGGTGGTCGACCGTGCCGGACAGCCGGGTGTGCGGCGTGTGACCTATCTCCTGCGGAGCGTCAACGGGGTCCGGCAAAAGCCCCGCCGGGAAAAGTCCCGGGTGGTGCGCGAGCCGCTCACCCAGCTCGTCCGGGTGGGCATCAAGCCGCCACCGCCCTCCGTCGCGGGCGCCGAGGGACTGAACTGGCGCGCCCTCGCGGCCTGCGAGTCCAGCGGGCGGCCCACCGCGGTGGACCCCTCGGGCACCTACGGCGGCCTCTACCAGTTCGACACGCACACCTGGCGCAGCCTGGGCGGCAAGGGACGCCCGCAGGACGCCTCGGCGGCGGAGCAGACGTACCGGGCCAAGAAGCTGTACGTGCGCCGGGGCACGAGCCCCTGGCCGCACTGCGGGTCACGCCTGTACGGGTGAGCGCGTGAGCGCTGGCGGCCTGGCGGACCGGGGGCCGCCCGAACGGGCCGTTGGCCAGCGCCGGCGGCCCCGCAGGACCGGGGGCAGGCGGACCGGGGGCCGCCCGAACGGGCGGTGGGCCAGGGGCCGGTCGCGGCCCCTTACCCTTGTGCCGTGAGCAGCCCAAACCCCGACGCCCTCCTCGGCCCCGCCGACATCCGTGAGCTGGCGGCAGCGCTGGGCGTGCGCCCGACCAAGCAGCGCGGCCAGAACTTCGTGATCGACGCGAACACGGTCCGCCGTATCGTCCGCACCGCCGGGGTCCGCCCCGACGATGTGGTCGTCGAGGTCGGGCCGGGTCTCGGCTCCCTCACCCTGGCCCTGCTGGAGGCCGCCGACCGGGTCACCGCCGTAGAGATCGACGATGTGCTGGCCGCCGCGCTGCCCGCCACGATCGCCGCGCGGATGCCCGAGCGCGCCGACCGGTTCGCGCTGGTCCACTCCGACGCCCTGGACGTCGCCGCGCTGCCCGGCCCCGCACCGACGGCGCTGGTCGCGAACCTGCCGTACAACGTGGCCGTGCCCGTGCTGCTGCACATGCTCGACACCTTCCCCGGGATCGAGCGGACCCTGGTGATGGTGCAGTCGGAGGTCGCGGACCGGCTCGCCGCCGCGCCCGGCTCAAAGGTGTACGGCGTCCCCTCCGTCAAGGCGAACTGGTACGCCGAGGTGAAACGGGCCGGGGCCATCGGGCGCAATGTCTTCTGGCCCGCGCCGAACGTGGACAGCGGGTTGGTCTCCCTGGTCCGGCGGGCCGAACCGGTCAAGACCACGGCGTCGAGACGGCAGGTCTTCGCGGTCGTCGACGCGGCGTTCGCGCAGCGCCGCAAGACCCTGCGGGCGGCACTCGCCGGATGGGCCGGTTCCGCGTCGGCCGCCGAGGCGGCCCTGGTCGCCGCCGGGGTCTCGCCGCAGGCACGCGGGGAGTCGCTGACCGTGGAGGAGTTCGCGCGGATCGCGGAGCACAAGGAGAGCAAGTGAGCGTCACGGTACGCGTACCGGCCAAGGTCAACGTCCAGCTCGCCGTGGGCGCCGCCAGGCCCGACGGCTTCCACGACCTGGCCAATGTCTTCCTCGCGGTCGGCCTGTACGACGAGGTCACCGTGACCCCGGCGGACGCACTGCGGGTCACCTGCGCAGGACCGGACGCCGATCAGGTCCCGCTCGACGGCACCAACCTCGCGGCGCGCGCCGCCGTCGCGCTCGCCGGGCGCCGTGGCATCGAGCCCACCGTGCACATCCATATCGCCAAGGACATCCCGGTGGCCGGTGGCATGGCGGGCGGCAGCGCGGACGGGGCGGGCGCGCTGCTGGCCTGCGACACGCTGTGGGGGACGGCCTCCTCGCAGGCCGAACTCCTTGACATCTGCGCCGAGTTGGGCAGCGATGTGCCGTTCAGCCTGCTCGGTGGGGCGGCCCTTGGCACCGGTCGCGGCGAGCGGTTGACGGCGCTCGACGTCGGCGGCGCCTTCCACTGGGTGTTCGCGATGGCCGGCCGGGGCCTGTCCACGCCGGCCGTCTTCCGTGAGTTCGACCGGCTCGCCGAGGGCCGTGACATTCCCGACCCGGTGGCCTCCCCGGACCTCCTGGACGCGCTCGCGAAGGGCGACCCGGACCTGCTGGCGGCCCGCGTCTCCAACGATCTCCAGCCCGCGGCCCTGTCCCTCTTCCCGGAACTGGCGGACACCCTGGCGGTGGGCCGCACGGCGGGCGCCCTCACGGCCCTGGTCTCCGGTTCGGGCCCGACCACGGCGTTCCTGGTCCGTGACCCCGGGGCGGCGGAGAGGGTGGCGCGGGCGCTGAGTACGTCCGGGACGTGCAGGACGGTGCGGACGTCCTCCGGACCGGCGGCGGGCGCGACGGTGGTCTGAGAACGGCCCCTTCAGAGTTCGTCGATCGCCGTCAGGTCGATGTCGATGGGGTAGGGCTTGTCGACCTTGATGCGGTCACGGTGCATGCCCATGTGCACATACGCCTTGGTGAGCGGATCGAGTTCGTAGACGTGAATGACAGGCCTGCCGCTCGTCCCGCTCGCCTCGACGCGCCAGAAGTTCGGGATCCCGGCAGCGGCGTACTTCTGCGGCTTGGTCGTGCGGTCACGGGACTCGGAATCGGGCGAGACGACTTCGACGGCCAGGAGTACGTCCTCGGCTCGGTAGCTCGTCTGTCCCGGCCCGGTGATCGCATCAGCCCGGATCACGCTCACGTCCGGTTCGGGGCCGTTGCGCTTGTCGAGGACCACGGTCATCTCCCGGCTGACCCTGAACTCGGCGGGCAGACCACTGCTGCGCAGGCCGAAGACGAGCAAGTCGACCATGTTGCCGTGGAAGCGGCGCTGCGGACTCACGAAGATCAGGCTCCCGTCGATCAGCTCGGTGTGCGGCGGGAGATCGGGCAGCGTGAACAGGTCGTCCACGGTGTAGCCGTCCTGCGGCGGCACCGGCCACTGCACGTGGTGCTCGACGGACTCGGCGGTCATGGTTCCTCCCATGGACGGGATCCTGCTGCCTGCCCCCCACGGTAGCCGCCGCATTCCGATTACGTCATCACAAAGAGTGACTGACCCCGCGCGCCCCGCCCGCGCCGCCGCAGGCCCTACGCTTGAAGGCTGATCGATCCCCGCGCACAGGAGTGAAATGGCCGTCAACCTGGTCAATGTCGAGAACGTCAGCAAGGTGTACGGCACGCGTGCGCTGCTGGACGGTGTCTCGCTCGGTGTGTCCGAAGGGGACCGGATCGGGGTCGTCGGACGCAACGGCGACGGCAAGACCACCCTCGTCCGGATGCTCGCCAAGCTGGAGGAGGCCGACACCGGGCGCATCACGCACTCCGGCGGGCTGCGGCTCGGCGTGCTCACACAGCATGACTCGCTCGACCCGGCGGCCACCGTGCGGCACGAGGTCATCGGGGACATGGCCGACCATGAGTGGGCGGGCGACGCCAAGGTCAGGGACGTGCTGACCGGCCTGTTCGGCGGGCTCGACCTGCCGGGCTTCCCGGCGGGCCTGGACACCGTCATCGGCCCGCTGTCCGGTGGCGAGCGGCGCCGTATCGCGCTCGCCAAGCTGCTCATCGAGCAGCAGGACCTGCTCGTCCTCGACGAGCCCACCAACCACCTCGATGTGGAGGGCATCGCCTGGCTGGCCGGGCATCTGCGGGAGCGGCGTTCGGCGCTGGTGTGCGTGACCCACGACCGCTGGTTCCTGGACCAGGTGTGCACCCGGATGTGGGACGTGCAGCGCGGCGCGGTCTACGAGTACGAGGGCGGCTACTCCGACTACGTCTTCGCCCGCGCCGAGCGCGAGCGCATCGCCGCCACCGAGGAGGTCAAGCGGCAGAACCTGGTCCGCAAGGAGCTGGCCTGGCTGCGGCGCGGCGCACCCGCCCGGACCTCCAAGCCGCGGTTCCGGGTCGAGGCCGCCAACGAGCTGATCAAGGACGTGCCGCCGCCCCGGGACAGCAGCGAGCTGATGAGGTTCGCCTCCTCGCGGCTCGGCAAGACCGTCTTCGACCTGGAGGACGTGAGCGTCCAGGCCGGTCCGAAGATGCTGCTCAAGCACGTCACCTGGCAGCTCGGCCCCGGCGACCGCATCGCCCTGGTCGGGGTCAACGGCGCCGGGAAGACGTCGCTGCTGCGGGCCATGGCGGACGCGGCGCGCACCGAAGGCGAGACACAGCCCGTGAGCGGCCGGATCGCCGTCGGCAAGACGGTCAGGCTCGCCTACCTCTCCCAGGAGGTCGCCGAACTCGACCCGTCCTGGCGGGTCCTTGAGGCCGTGCAGCAGGTGCGTGAGCGGGTCGACCTCGGCAAGGGGCGCGAGCTGACCGCGGGGCAGCTGTGCGAGACGTTCGGCTTCACCAAGGAGAAGCAGTGGACGCCGGTGGGCGATCTGTCGGGCGGTGAGCGGCGGCGGCTGCAACTGCTGCGGCTGCTCATGGACGAGCCCAACGTCCTTTTCCTGGACGAGCCCACCAACGACCTCGACATCGAGACCCTGACCCAGCTGGAGGACGTGCTCGACGGCTGGCCCGGCTCGATGATCGTCATCTCCCACGACCGGTTCTTCGTCGAGCGCACCACCGACCGGGTGTACGCGCTGCTCGGTGACGCCACGCTGCGGATGCTGCCGCGCGGTATCGACGAGTACCTGGAGCGGCGCCGGCGCATGGAGGAGGCCGTGGCCGCCGCGCCGAAGCCCGCGACGCCGGAGCGCAGCGCCGCCGACCAGCGGGCCGCGAAGAAGGAACTCCAGCGGATCGAGCGCCAGTTGGACCGTGTTTCGGAGAAGGAGACCAAGCTGCACACGCAGATCGCCGAGCATGCCACCGACTTCGCGAAGGTGGCCGAACTCGACGCTCAACTGCGCGACTTGGCGGCCGAGCGTGAGGAACTGGAGCTGCGCTGGCTGGAACTGGCGGATGACGCATAGCCGCGACGCCCGCGTTCGGTGGCGCGTTCGCGCTGTGCACGGGCCGGGCGCGAGGCAATCGCGAGGGTGGGGTGAAGGGGGCGTGAAGGCGCGTAACGGCGGCATCACGGGCGGGTCCTCCCTTGGGAACAGGGGTGGATCCGGCCAGGTCCGCGTTCGGGTCCGGGTGATAGAAAGGGCCGTCTGAGTACCGTCTGAGAACGACCTTGGGTCCATCGCGAACCTCAGGGCGTGGCTAAAAATCAGTGAACGAGGGGGAAGAGCGCTGATGACTCAGCCGCCCGACCAGCCGCCGCACGGCGGTTTCGGAGCACCGCAAGGACAGCCGCCGCAGGGCGGAGGATTCGGGGCTCCCGAGACCCCGCCCGCGCAGGGAGGTTTCGGCGCCGCCCAGGGCCCCCCGGGCACACCGCCCCCGCCCGCGCAGCCACCGCAGCAGCAGCCGGGTCCCTACGGTCAGCCGCAGCAGCCCGGCCCGTACGCCCAGCCGGGTCCCTACGCCCAGCCGGGCCCGTACGGACAGCAGCAGGGCCCGTACGGACAGCCGCCGCAGCCGGGCCCGTACGGACAGCAGCCCGGCTACGGCTACCCGCAGCAGCCGCAGTACCCCGGCGCGCCCGGCTCCCCGCCGCCCGGCGGCTCCTCCAGGAAGAAGACCGCGCTGATCGTCGGCGGGGCGGCGGTGGCGCTGCTCCTCGTCGGCGGCACCGTGTACGCGGTCAGCGGTGACGGCGGCGGCAAGAAGCCGGTCGCCGAGCGGTCCGACGACGCCAAGCCCTCGGCCTCCGCCTCCGGCCCGGCGGACCCCGGTGACGGCAGCGGAAACGGCGGCTCGGACCCGGAGGATCTCAACGAGGGCCGCCAGGCAGGCGAGTCCCGGGTGCTCTGGTACAAGTCGGCGCCCGACGCGCCCGGTTCCGGCGCCGACGCGCCCGGCATGTGGATCACCGGCAAGACGGCGGTGAAGGCCGCGTACAAGCAGGTCTTCGCCTACGACGTCGCCGACGGCAAGCCTTCCTGGGACCCGATCACCTTCCCGCAGAAGATCTGCGCGGTCACCCCGCACAAGACGGCCGACGACAAGGTCGTCGTGGCGTACATGAGCGGCTCCAGCGACCGCGCCAAGTGCAACCAGCTCCAGGCGATCGACCTCGACACCGGCAAGAAGGACTGGACCGGCACGGTCGCCGACGGCGCGCTGTTCGACAGCACCATCACCATCGAACTGACCCTCAGCGGCAAGACGCTGATGGTGGGCCGCTCGCAGTCCGGCACGGCGTACGACATGGACAGCGGCCGGAAGCTGTACGACAAGACCAAGTACGGCAACGCCTGCTTCCCGACCGCGTTCGCGGGCGGCACGAGCCGGCTGATCTCCGTGGCCTCCTGCGACGCCACCGGCAGCAACGAGCACGACGAGATCCAGGAACTCGACCCGGCCACCGGCAAGGTCAAGTGGACCCAGCCGGTCAAGAAGGGCTGGAAGGTCGCACGCGCCTACTCCGTCGACCCGCTCGTGGTCTATATGACCAACGAGGACAAGAAGGCCTGGAACATCTCCACCTTCACAGGCAGCGGCGGCTTCCGCTCGGAGGTCACGGTCGACGAGAAGTTCGCTCCCCAGTGCGGCTGGGCGATCCTCGCGCGTGAGCTGCAGGGCTGCACCGGTGTCGCCGTCGACGCCGACACGCTCTATCTGCCGACCGACGCCACCAGCGGTGCCAACGAGATCGTCGCGATCAGCCTCGCCGACGGCAAGGAGAAGTGGCGCGTCAAGTCCCCGGCGGACGAGTCGATGAAGCCGCTCAAGGCCGAGGGCGGACAACTCGTCGCCTATGTGCAGCCGTCGTACGACGCGGGCGGTCAGGTCGTGTCGATCCCGACCGCGGGCGCCGCCCACCAGCCGATCAAGCTGCTGCAGAACCCGCAGTCCACCGCGACCATCGAGAACGGCTTCTTCGACGGTGCCGTCGACTGGGTCGACGGCAGGTTCTACATCTCCTCCACCCGGCTCACCGGCAACGACGACTCGAAGGAGAAGCTGATGCTCGCCTTCGGCAAGTGAGCCCGGTCGTCTCCGGCGCGCACCGCGGCGCCGGAGAGCACCGCATTCCTTTCGCCGCCCCCTTCGCCGTCGCCGTCTTCGAGTGTTTCTCCGAGGTGTACCCGTCATGACCCAGCCGCCGCCCCCGCCCAACCAGCCGCCCCAGCAGGGCGGTTTCGGCCCGCCGCAGGGCCCGCCGCCGCAGCAGCCCGCACCGGGCGGCTTCGGCGCGCCCCAGCCGCCCGCGGGACCGCCGACGCCATCGGCCCCGCAGGGCCCGCCCGCGACCCCGCCGGGCTTCGGCAAGGCCCCGGAGCAGGGCCCCGGCCATCCGCAGCAGCCGCCGCAGGCGCCCCAGACCCCGCCGCCCCCGCCGCCCGGCTATGGCTACCCGCAGCCGCCGCAGCCCCCGCAGGGCGCGCCCCAGACACCCCCCGGCTATGGCTACCCCGGCCAGCAGCCGGGCCCGTACACCCAGCCGTACACCCAGCCCAACGCGTACGGCCCGCAGCCCGGTTACGGCTATCCGGGCCCGCCGGGCATGCCGCAGCAGCCGCAGCCCGGCCCGCCCGGCGGCCCCGCGAAGTCCAAGGCGCCGCTGATCATCATCGTGTCGGCGGTCGTCGCCATCGCGCTGATCGTCGTCGGCGGTCTCGTGTACGCCAAATCGTCCGGCGACGACTCCGGGAAGAAGGACACGGCCAACTCCAGCGGCGGCACCGGCGGCAAGGACGACAAGGGCGGCTCCGGCGGCACCGGCACCGGCGGCAAGGAGAAGGCGCCCGCCGACACCGCCTCCAAGGTCCTCTTCCAGGTTCCGCTGCCCTCGACCGACGACACGGTCGTCACCTCCGGTTCCTGGCTCACCGACAAGGTGTACGCCAAGAGCGGCATCGCCGAGATCGTCGGCTACGACCCCGTCAAGGGCAGCAAGCTGTGGACGGTCAAGCTGCCCGGCCCGGTGTGCCAGGCCACCGACCACATCACCTCGGACAACAAGACCGCGGTCGTCTTCCAGCCGCGGATGCCGAAGAAGGGCTCCACCGAGGGGTGCAGCCAGGTCGGGCTGATCGACCTCGACGCGGGGACCAAGCTCTGGACCAAGACGGTCAACTCCGGCGACCAGCCGATCAACTTCGATAACGTCACGATCGCCCAGAACACGGTCGCGGTCGGCAGCACCAGCGGTGGCGCCGCCTTCGACCTCTCCGGCAGGGTGCTGTGGCAGCCGAAGCCGACCGACACCTGCTACGACGCCGGGTACGGCGGCGGCGCCAAACTGGTCGCGGTCCGCAAGTGCGGCAGCTACGACAACCGTCAGCTGCACATCCAGACCGTCGACCCGAAGTCCGGGAAGGTGATCTCCGAGTACAAGATGACCGCGGGCATCGAGTACGCGGCGATCGTCTCGACCGACCCGCTGGTGGTGGCCGCCGACGTCGGCGACAGCGCCGGTGACGGCAGCGGCATCTCCGACTACTTCTCCATCGACAACAAGACCGGCAAGCTGCGTGCCAGGATCTCGGCGCCGGGCGAGGACTACGCCGGCCGCTGCGACGGCATCTCCCGGATCGAGTACTGCCGGCAGATCGTCGTCGGCGGCGACAAGCTGTATGTGCCGACCGAGGAGCACGACGGCAGCGGCCAGTACAGCAAGACCAACGAGATCGTCGCCTTCGACCTGGCCACCGGCAAGCAGACCGGCCAGCGCGGGGACGCCGGCGACGGCTACACGATCACCCCGCTGCGCATGGACGGCGCCAACCTGATCGCGTACAAGCGCCCGCCCTACGACAAGGGCGGCCAGATCGTCAGCCTCGACGGCAACTCCTTCAAGGAGACCAAGCTGCTGGAGAACCCGGCGACCAAGGCGGTGCGCGACGCGGAGACCGGCATGCTGCCGGACTACGCGGAGATCCGCTACGCGCAGGGCCGCCTGTACATGTCGGCGGTGTTCGCCCACAAGACCAACACCGCCTACGGCAAGGAGTATCTGGTGGTCGCGTTCGGCACCGGCGGCTGATCGCCGGCCCGCCCCGGCCCGACGGCCCCGCCCCCGCTCGTCGCACGGGGCGGGGCCGTGCGCATGCCGCCCACCACCCGCATGCCGGGAAAGCAAGAGATTCCTCCGATCCGGGGCACTTCTCATCGCTAGGGGCAGCGCAACGTCGAACAAGCGTGTAGCTTCCGGGGGCAATGAAGGACGAGGGGCCGGGGGCCCTCTGTCCATGTGGACCGATGGGCATCCATAGTGGGGGCTCCATGGGGGGGACTGGGGGGTTGCTGCTCTATGGGAGTGCGGCTCATGGTGGTGGACGACCACCGATTGCTCGCCGAGGCGCTGGCCTCGGCGCTGAAGCTGCGCGGGCACCGGGTGCTCGCCGCGGCGGCGCCGTCCGTGGGCGCGGCCGACCTGGTGATCAGCCGCGCGCCCGAGGTGTGCCTGCTGGGTACGGCGGCGCCGGCCGAGCCGGGCACCTTCGATCCGGTGGTGAAGATCAAGCGGGAGCGGCCGCAGGTCGCGGTCGTGGTCCTCGGCCCCGTGCCGTCGCCGCGCGGGATCGCCGCGGCCTTCGCGTCCGGCGCGTCCGGGTATGTGCGGCACGACGAGCGGATCGAGGGGGTCGAGCGGGCGATCATGAAGGCGCGGGCGGGGGAGGCGGCCGTCGCTCCGCAGCTGCTCCAGGGCGCCTTCGGTGACCTGCTCAATCCCGTCGCCCAACCCGACGACGAGGGCCGGCGGCTGCTGCAGATGCTCACCCCGCGCGAGGTGGAGGTACTGGTCCGGGTCGCGGACGGCGAGGACACCCGGCTGATCGCCGCCGGCATGGGCATCGCCCCGTCGACCGCCCGGACGCATGTCCAGCGGGTGCTGATGAAACTGGGCGTGGGCTCCCGCCTGGAGGCGGCGGCCCTGGCAGCCCGCACCGGCCTCCTGGACCACGCAACCCCCCACCCACCCCCGCACCCCTGATGACCGGACGGCCAGTAAGACGCCCGCCACGACAACGCCCACCCACGACACGGACATCCTGAGACCGCCGATCACCACCGGTTGCGAACCGCGCCCGCCGACAGAGCGGCCGCGTCCGCCTCGGCTGCCAGCGCTGCGCGCCACGCGCCCATGACAGAACCCTCGACGTGCGCCTCAGCCGGTGGTGGTGACGGTCACCGGTCGGAGCCGTGTCCGGTGGTGGTTGCCGTTCGGGTTCATCGGCGCGGGTCCGGCCGCTTGCGCGGTCGGTCCGGGGTCCGCACGCGAACGTGCGGACCCACTGACCGGCGCGCGGCACGCGCACGCGCCGCCGCGACGCGTGCGGGGCGCTCGGTCGGCGCCCGGGCCCCGGCTGTGCCCGGAGGGGGTGTCACTCGGGGTTGGTGGGGTTTTCGTCTGGGTTCGTCGGGGTGGGGGGCGGGGTGGGGCGGAGCCTTAGCCAGGCCAGGAAGAACAGGCCCAGGATCAGCATGCCCAGGCCGGTCCACAGATTGATGTTGACGCCCTCGGCCTTGTCGATGGCGGCCTGCGAGTCGGTGATGCCGACGATCGTGACGATGACGCCGTAGACGATGAACAGCCCGCCGATGATGCGGCGCAGGTCGAAGATGCGGGCGGCGGTCGCGGACTTCTGCTCCAGCTCGGTGACTTGGCGCTGGACGTCGTGCTCGGAGTACCCGGACTGCCCGGAGTGCTCGGTCATGGTTCAGACTCCCCTTCGGACGGCCGTCAGAACGAGAACGGGATGTAGCAGACGGCGGCCAGCACCACCGCGCCCCAGCCCAGCAGGGCCGGCCTGCGGTACCAGGCGTCGTCGCCGGCGGCGGGGGCCTCGGCCGTCCCCGGGGACCTGGTGCCGTACACCAGCCCCTGCAACTCCTCGGCCGGCTTCGGCTTGGTGAACAGCGACACGGCCACCATGACCACCGCACCGGCGACGAAGCCCGCGATCGCGGAGACGAAGTTGGCGCCCTGGTCGGAGGGGATGCCGATGATGTCCTTCTTGTACATCACAAAGTAGTTGACCATCGCGGTCACGGTCCCGGCGAGCAGGCCCCAGAAGCCGGACTTGGCGGACGCCCGCTTCCAGAACATGCCGACGATGAACACGACGAACATCGGCACGTTGAAGAAGGAGAACAGCGTCTGGAGGTAGCTCATGATGTTCGAGAACGAGGACGCCAGGAACGCCGTGCCGACGGATGCGAGGACGCCGATCGCCGTGATCAGCCGGCCGAAGCGGACGTAGTGGGCGTCCTCGCGGTCCTTGACCACGTACTTCGCCCAGATGTCGTTGGTGAACACGGTGTTGAAGGACGACACGTTGGCCGCCATACCGGCCATGAAGGCGGCCAGCAGACCGGTCACCGCGATGCCGAGCACGCCGTTGGGCAGCAACTCCTGCATCAGATAGGGGATGGCGTCGTTGTACTGCAGCCCCGACGCGGAGGTGCCGATGTTCGGCACGAGCGCGGCGGCCACCAGGCCCGGGATCATCACCAGGAAGACGATGAAGATCTTCGGGTACGCGGCGATCAGCGGGGTGCGCTGCGCGGCGGAGAGGTTCTTCGCGGACAGTGCCCGCTGCACCTCGGCGAAGTTGGTCGTCCAGTAGCCGAAGGACAGCACGAAGCCGAGGCCGAGCACGATGGTCAGCCAGTTGGCGCCGAGCGGGTTGCCGTGCCCGATGCCGGTGCCACCCCACGCGGTGGTGAAGTTGTCCCCGTGGGCCGCGGTGAGCTTGTCGGTCAGCCCGCCCCAGCCGCCGGCCTTCTTCAGACCGAGGATGGTGATCGGGATCAGGGCCGCCAGGATCACGAAGAACTGGAGGACCTCGTTGTAGATCGCGGAGGACAGACCGCCGAGCGTGATGTACGCCAGCACGAAGAAGCCGGCGACCACGATGGCCACCCACTGCGGCCAGCCCAGCAGTGCCTCGACGACGATCGCGAGCGCGTAGAGGTTCACGCCGGCGATCAGGATCGCGGCGAACGCGAACAGGATCGAACTCAGCAGGTGCGCCCACCGGTCGAAGCGCAGCAGCAGGAACTCGGGGACCGAGCGGACCTTGCTGCCGTAGTAGAAGGGCATCATCACCAGGCCGAGGAAGACCATGGCCGGGATGGCGCCGATCCAGTACCAGTGGACGGTGTAGGCGCCGTACTGGGCGCTGTTGGCCGCCATGCCGAGGATCTCGGTGGCGGCGAGGTTGGCGGAGATGAAGGCGAGACCGGTGATCCAGGCGGGCAGCGAGCGTCCGGAGAGAAAGAAATCGAGGCTGGTCCTGACCGAGCGCCGGGCGGCGAGACCGATGCCCAGGACGACGACGAAGTAGATCGCCAGGATCGTGTAGTCCAGCCAGTTGGTGGGGAGCCGTAGCTCCGCTGCCAGGTAGGTGGGGCTTTGTGTGGGGGTGTCCATACGTCCTCGCTTCGTTGCGCGAACTGGTCCGTAGCGGAACCTATGCCTCTGTATTCGGACGTTGAACAGTTCTGATGGTGTTCTTTGTTTGATTGTGATGAGCCATAAGGGCTGTCGGATTCTGATCTGTTATGTTTGGTTGTGTTGAGTGAGTGATGGGGTGCGGGCACAGAGGAGTCCGGTGTGAAGAAGACCTCGACCCGGCTGGCCGACGGTCGTGAGCTGATCCACTACGACCTGCGGGACGACGCGGTGCGCGGCGCGGTGGACCGCCGGCCGCTGGAGCGGACCGTGACGACCTCCGGGATCCGCCGCGACCCGCTGCTCGGCGACGCCGTCGCGGTCGCCTCGCACCGCCAGGGCCGCACCTACCACCCGCCCGCCGACGAATGCCCGCTGTGCCCCACCCGCGACGGCCGGCTGAGCGAGATCCCCGACTCCGCGTACGACGTCGTCGTCTTCGAGAACCGCTTCCCGTCGCTGGCCCAGGACTCCGGCCGCTGCGAGGTGGTCTGCTTCACCTCGGACCACGACGCCTCCTTCGCCGACCTGAGCGAGGACCAGGCGCGCCTCGTCCTGGACGCATGGACCGACCGGACCTCGGAACTGTCCCATCTGCCCTCCGTGGAGCAGGTGTTCTGCTTCGAGAACCGCGGCGAGGAGATCGGCGTGACGCTCGGGCACCCGCACGGTCAGATCTACGCCTACCCCTTCACCACCCCGCGCACCGCCCTGATGCTGCGCTCCCTTGCGACCCACAAGGAGGCGACCGGCGGCCAGAACCTCTTCGACGCCGTCCTGGAGTGTGAACTCGCCGACGAGCGGGTCGTCCTGGAGGGTGAACACTGGGCGGCCTTCGTGCCGTACGCGGCGCACTGGCCCTACGAGGTCCACCTGTACCCGAAGCGCCGCGTCCCCGATCTGCTCGGCCTCGACGAGCCGGCCCGCACAGAGTTTGCCCAGGTCTATCTGGAACTCTTGAAGCGCTTCGACCGGATCTTCGGCGAGGGCGAGCCCCCAACCCCCTACATCGCGGCCTGGCACCAGGCCCCGTTCGGCACGCTGGACGAGTTCGACGGTGTGACACGCGACGACTTCGCGCTGCACCTGGAGCTTTTCACCATCCGCCGGACATCGGGCAAGCTGAAGTTCCTCGCGGGTTCCGAGTCGGGCATGAGCGTGTTCATCAACGACGTGCCGCCGGAGCGCGCGGCCGAGCGACTGCGAGAGGTAGCGAGTTCATGAGCGGCAAGTATCTGGTCACCGGCGGCGCGGGCTATGTGGGCAGCGTGGTCGCCCAGCATCTGCTGGAGGCCGGTCACGAGGTCACCGTCCTCGACAACCTCTCCACCGGCTTCCGCGAGGGCGTCCCCGCCGGCGCCGCCTTCGTCGAGGGGGACGTCCGCGACGCCGCCAAGTGGCTCGACTCCTCCTACGACGGCGTCCTGCACTTCGCCGCCTTCTCCCAGGTCGGCGAGTCGGTGGTGCGGCCCGAGAAGTACTGGGACAACAACGTCGGCGGCACCATGGCGCTGCTCGGCGCCCTGCGCGAGGCGGGCGTCCGCACGCTGGTCTTCTCCTCCACGGCCGCCGCCTACGGCGAGCCGGAGCAGATCCCGATCGTGGAGAGCGCGCCGACGAAGCCGACCAACCCCTACGGCGCCACCAAGCTCGCCGTCGACCACATGATCACGGGCGAGGCGGCGGCCCACGGCCTCGGCGCCGTGTCCCTGCGCTACTTCAACGTGGCGGGCGCGTACGGCGCGTACGGCGAGCGGCACGCCCCCGAGTCGCACCTGATCCCGCTCGTCCTCCAGGTCGCCCAGGGCCGGCGCGACGCCATCTCGGTGTACGGCGACGACTACCCGACCCCGGACGGCACCTGCGTCCGCGACTACATCCACGTCGCCGACCTGGCCGAGGCCCATCTGCTGGCGCTCGGGGCCGCCACCCCGGGCGAGCATCTGATCTGCAACCTCGGCAACGGCAACGGCTTCTCGGTGCGCGAGGTCATCGAGACCGTCCGCCGGGTCACCGGCCATCCCGTCCCGGAGGTCGCCGCGCCGCGCCGCGCGGGCGACCCGGCGGTGCTGGTGGCCTCGGCGCGCACGGCGCGCGAAAAACTGGGCTGGAACCCGTCCCGCGCGGACCTCGCCGGGATCGTCGCGGACGCATGGGAGTTCGCGCAGGGCATCGTGGAGGAGCGGTAGTGGGGGCGCAGCGGGTGCGGGACGGCTTCGCCCGGCTGTACGGAGCCGAACCGGAGGGCGTCTGGTCGGCGCCCGGCCGGGTCAATCTGATCGGCGAGCACACCGATTACAACGACGGCTTCGTGATGCCGTTCGCGCTGCCGCACACGACCGTCGCGGCCGTCTCGCGCCGCACCGACGGCGTACTGCGGCTGCACTCGGCGAACACCGCGGGCGCCGCAGACACCGCGGGCGCCGCAGACACCGCGGGCGCCGCAGGCGGGGCCGTGGAACTCCGGCTCGATGCGCTGGTCCCGGAGTCGGACCGGAACTGGACGGCGTACCCCGCGGGCGTGTTCTGGGCCCTGCGCGAGGCGGGCCACCCGGTGACCGGCGCCGACATCCACCTGGCCTCGACGGTCCCGACGGGCGCCGGCCTGTCGTCGTCGGCGGCCCTGGAGGTGGTGGTCGCGCTCGCCCTGAACGACCTGTACGAACTCGGCCTCCAGCGCTGGCAGTTGGCCCGCCTGTGCCAGCGCGCCGAGAACGTCTACGTCGGCGCGCCCACCGGCATCATGGACCAGACCGCCGCCGCGTGCTGCACCGAGGGCCACGCCCTGTTCCTCGACACCCGCGACCTGTCCCAGCGGCAGATCCCCTTCGACCTGGCCGCCGAGGGCATGCGTCTGCTGGTCGTCGACACCCGGGTCACACACGCCCACAGCGACGGCGAGTACGGCAAGCGGCGGGCCGGCTGCGAGAAGGGCGCGGCCCTGCTCGGCGTGGACGCGCTGCGGGACGTGCCCTACGACGGGCTGGATGCCGCACTGGCCCGGCTCGGCGACGAGGAGGAGGTGCGCCGGCTGGTCCGCCACGTCGTCACCGAGGACCACCGGGTGGAGCGGGCCGTGTCCCTGCTGGAGTCGGGCGACACCCGCGCCATCGGCCCGGTCCTGACCGAGGGCCACGCCTCCCTGCGGGACGACTTCCGCATCTCCGGCCCCGAACTGGACCTCGTGGTCGACACGGCGCTGGAGGCGGGCGCGCTGGGCGCGCGGATGACCGGCGGCGGCTTCGGCGGCTCGGCGATCGTCCTGGCCGAGGCGAGCGACGCCGAAGCGATCACCAAGGCGGTCGAGGCCGCGTTCGCCGCGGCCGGCTTCACCGCACCGCGCACCTTCGAGGCGGTGCCCGCGGCCGGCGCCCGCCGTCTGGTGTGACCCGCGCTCAGCCCAGTCGCCTGGTCAGGGTGTACTCGGTGATCCCCGGCGGATAGTCGGGGATCACGCCCACCACCTCGTAGCCCTGCTTGCGGTAGAACTCCGGGGCCTGGAAGTCCCAGGTCTCCACACGGGCCGCCCGGCAGCCCCGGTCCTGCCCGGCCAGCCGCTCGGCCTCCGTGAGCAGCCGCGCGCCGAGGCCCGCCCCGCGGTGCCGGCCGTCGACCCACAGATAGGTCACATGCAGCCAGGCCGCCCAGGTGTGGCCGACCAGTCCGCCGGCCAGATCCCCCGCGGCGTCCACCGCCCAGACATGCAGGGGCACTTCGCGTGCGCCGGGCGTGCCGCGCAGGGCGGCCAGCACGGGGGACGCCGCCGTATTGGTGTCCCGCAGCCGGGAACGGAGCAGATCGCGTCGGGCCTTGTCGACTTCTGCCTCAATACGAAACATGCGGCACACCATAAACGCGCCGGGCGGCCAGTTCTGCAAATCGCCTTCCGCCGACGGCGCCCGGCCGTACTCTGATGAACGGTGCCGGTGGGGGCCGGTGCTGATCAGGGGGCGAGACAGGCGGGTACGACGCCCGCGGTGGGGGTAGCAGTGACTGCACGGCGGCGGCCGTGTGGCCGGCCCCGCCGACCACAGCGTCGTACCCGCGAGGTCGTCGTTCACCGGACCTTGGGGTGTCCCCTGCTCTTCGAGAGCGTGGGGAAGGGGGTTTCATGGTTCGTATCCGAGTCCTGGTCGTGGACGACCACCGCATCTTCGCCGAGTCGCTCGCCGCGGCCCTGGCCGCCGAGCCGGACGTGGAGGTCTCCGCGGCCGGCAGCGGTCCGGCGGCATTGCGCTGCCTGGAGCGGGCGGCCGGCGAGGGCCGCCGCTTCGACGTGCTGCTCGTCGACGCCGACCTGGGCGGTCATGTGCCCGGCGCCCGGCCCGCGGTGCCGGTGCAGGCGAGCAACGAAGAGGGGCTGGTGGACGGGATCTCGCTGGTCGCGGGCGTCCGTTCGGCGCACCCCGGCGTACGGACCGTGGTCCTCGCCGAGCGGGACGACCCGCGCCGCGCCGCCCTCGCGCTCCAGGCCGGTGCCTCCGGCTGGGTCGCCAAGGACTGCTCGCTGTCGCGGCTGCTCAACGTCATCCGGGGCGTCCTGCGCGACGAGACGCATCTGCCGCCCGCGCTGCTCACCGGCGTACTGCGCGAACTGACCGCCGCCCGCAAGCACCGCACCGAGAGCGAGCGGCTGGTCGAGTCGCTGACCCCGCGGGAGCGGGAGGTGCTGCGCTGCATGGTCGCCGGGCTCGGCCGCAAGGCGGTCGCCGAGCGGCTGTTCCTGTCCCCGCACACGGTGCGCACCCATATGCAGAACGTCCTCGGCAAGCTGGGCGTCCACTCCACCCTCGCCGCCGTCGCCCTGGCCCGCCGAGCCGGCGTCGGCCCGGCCGATCTGCGGCCCACCACCCGGCTCCCCCCGGAACAACCCAACACCGCCTGACCCCAGAGCCCGGCGCACCGATGCGCACGGCGGCAACCGACACGGCAACGGCCGCAACGAGGCCCCTACCGACTGGGCCGGAAGCATACGGGGGCAGGAGGCGACGGCACGTCCGGTCGGCCGGGGCCAGGGAACCCGACGCGTGTCGAGCCAGCGGCAGCGGGGCGCTCCCGTCGGGAGAGACCCGCCGCACGGGCCGCACCGACGACACCCGTGCACCGGTGGCCCGGCGCACCTGCGACACCGCCCGGACCTGCGACACCGCCCGGACCTGCGGCACCGGCAGCGCTGCGGCACCGGCAGCGCTGCGGCACCGGTGGCGCCGTGGCACCGGCGGCCTGGTGCATCGGTATCGCTGGGGTGCCGGTCGCGGTGGCGATGCCACTCGTACCGGCGGTACCGGCGGTGCCCGCCTGTGCGCTAGCCGGGGATGTTGTCGAAGGGGGCGGTCAGCCGGCGTAGCAGGGCGGCCAGTTCGCTGCGTTGGGCGTGGGAGAGTTCCGCGAGGATCGCCCGCTCCTGCTCCAGCAGGCCCGCCAGCGCCTGGTCCGCGCGCTCCTGGCCCTCCCGGGTGAGCCGGACCAGCACGCCGCGCCGGTCGCTGGGGTCGGGCAGCCGCTCGACCAGGCCCTTCTTGGCCAGCCGGTCGATGCGGTTCGTCATCGTGCCCGAGGTGACCAGGGTCTGGGTGAGCAGTTGACCGGGGGAGAGCTGATAGGGCGTGCCCGCCCGCCTGAGCGCGGTCAGCACATCGAACTCCCAGGGCTCCAGATGATGCTCGGCGAAGGCCAGCCGGCGTGCCCGGTCCAGATGCCGGGCCAGCCTGCTCACCCGGCTCAGCACCTCAAGCGGTTCCACGTCGAGGTCCGGGCGCTCCCGGCGCCAGGCCGCGACCAGCCGATCGACCTCGTCCTCCATGCCGATCAGTGTAGTGGTTGTGTCGACATGAAGTCTCTTGATGCCAAGTATCTTGACGTCAAGGTGTATTGGGGGTCAGAGTGGCGATCCCAACGGTGTACGACTCAGAGGAGCCCGCCATGTCCGCCGCGTCCCCCAGCTGGGACCCCGCCCAGTACCTGCGTCACGCCGGCCACCGCGCCCGCCCCTTCACCGACCTGCTGGCCCGCGTCCCCGACCCGCCCGCCGCCGCCCCGCGCATCGCCGACCTCGGCTGCGGCCCCGGCAACGTCACCCTCCTGCTCGCCGGCCGCTGGCCCGCCGCGCACATCACCGGGTACGACAACTCCCCGCAGATGCTCGCCGACGCCCAGGCGCACGCCGGTCGCACGCCCGGCGGCGGACGCCTCGACTTCGCCCACGCGGACGCCACCGACTGGGTGCCCGCCGAAACCTACGACCTGATCGTCTCCAACGCCGCCCTGCAATGGGTCCCCCGCCACCTGGACGCCTTCCCGGCCTGGCTGGACGCCCTCGCCCCCGGCGGCACCTTCGCCTTCCAGGTACCGCACAACATCGACGCGCCCCTGCACGCCCTGATGCGCGAACTCGCCGCCGCCCCCCGCTGGAAGGCCCGCCTCGCACACGTCCTGCGCCACGAGGACTCCGTGCACCTGCCCGCCGTCTACCTGGACCGCCTCACCCGCCTCGGCTGCACCGCCGACGTGTGGGAGACGACGTACTTCCACATCCTGACCGGCGAGGATCCCGTCCTCGACTGGGTCAAGGGCACCGGGCTGCGGCCCGTGCTCACCGCGCTCGCGGACGATCCAGAGGCCCGGGACGCGTTCCTCGGCGAGTACCGGGAGCTGCTGCGCAGGGCCTACCCGAGCGCCGAGTACGGCACCGTGCTGCCCTTCCGACGCCTGTTCACCGTGGCCACGAAGCAGCCCCGAGGCTGACCGTCGCATCCGGGTCGCAGGACCCGCCACGGGCCCACCGCACCGGCGTGCTCGCTATGACGGGCATCCCGAAAGGCCCGTACTCGCCGCACCGGGCGGCTGCCTATTCCGGGCCGGCGGCGTGCGGACCGCACCTCGGTGCCGAGGACGGCACCCCCTCGGCACACCAGACCCACCCCCGGCCGCGCACCACGCACATCGGGGCCCCACCGGACCGCCTCCCCGCCCACAGGATACGGCGGACAGCGCCCTGTCACCGAGTTCGGCGGTACGGCTTGGCTGGTCGGGGCCGTGCGGGCGGTGAAGCAGCTCCTGACGTACGTGGCGTCGGGGTCCTTCCCGTACGCGGTGGCCGAGGCGCTGGCCCTCTTCGCCGGGCATGACCGGCCCCGGTCGGGGGCTGTCGCGGCCCCCCGCCCGGCACGACGGCTCGCCGAACCACCGGCGCTGCCGCGCGGACCCCGGCGGCAACCGGCCGGAGTTCCCGGAGCCCGCCCGAGCCGCCGGCTAGGACTTGCGGTGGCCGATCAGCCGCGGTTTCGGTTCCAGGCCGTCCAGGCCGTGCCAGGCCAGATTCACCAGGTGCGCGGCCACCTCCGCCTTCTTCGGGCGGCGCACGTCCAGCCACCACTGCCCGGTCAGCGCCACCATGCCGACCAGGGCCTGCGCGTACAGCGGAGCCAGCTTCGGATCAAAACCGCGGCTCTTGAACTCGCGGCCCAGGATGTCCTCCACCTGCGTGGCGATATCCGAGATGAGAGACGCGAAGGAGCCCGTCGACTGCGGAATGGGAGAGTCACGGACCAGGATCCGGAAGCCGTCCGTGTACTCCTCGATGTAGTCCAGGAGCGCGAACGCGGCCTGCTCGCACAGCTCACGGGGATGCCCGGCCGTCAGCGAGCTGGTGACCATGTCCAGCAGACGCCGCATCTCACGGTCGACCACCACCGCGTACAACCCCTCCTTGCCGCCGAAGTGCTCGTAGACCACCGGCTTGGACACCCCGGCCTTTGCCGCGATCTCCTCCACCGAGGTGCCTTCGAAACCCTTCGCCGCGAAGAGGGTGCGACCGATCTCCAGCAGCTGCTGGCGGCGCTCGGCACCGGTCATACGGGTGCGACGCGCTCGCCGCGGCTTGTCAGGACTGGGAGTGCTGGAGTCGGTCGCCACGGCGTCAATCATGCCGTCTTCGCGGTCTCCGTCCCGCGCCGGGAGCCGTCTTCCCCGGTGTTGCGGCGCGAATCGATACGCGAGCGTGACGGCCAGCGCACATCGTGGGCCCAGCCGAGCAGCTCGAACCAGCGGATGATCCGCGCCGAGGAGTCCAGCTGGCCGCGCTCCACACCGTGCCGCGCCGACGTCGGATCGGCGTGGTGCAGGTTGTGCCAGGACTCCCCGCACGACAGGACCGCCAGCCACCACACGTTGCCCGAACGGTCCCGCGACTTGAAGGGCCGCTTGCCGACGGCGTGGCAGATCGAGTTGATCGACCAGGTCACATGGTGCAGCAGGGCCACCCGGACCAGGGACCCCCAGAAGAACGCCGTGCACGCGCCCCACCAGGACATCGTGACCAGGCCGCCGATCAGCGCGGGCAGCAGCAACGACATCATCGTCCACAGCACGAACTGGCGGGAGACCGCGCGGATGGCCCCGTCCTTGATCAGATCCGGCGCGTACTTTTCCTGCGGCGTCTGCTCCTCGTCGAACATCCAGCCGATGTGAGCCCACCACAGGCCCTTGAGCAGAGCGGGCACGGACTCCCCGTAGCGCCACGGGGAATGCGGGTCGCCGTCCGCGTCGGAGAACTTGTGGTGCTTGCGGTGATCGGCCACCCAGCGCACCAGGGGACCCTCGACCGCCAGCGACCCCATGATCGCCAGGGCGATCCGCAGAGGCCGCTTCGCCTTGAACGAACCGTGGGTGAAATACCGGTGGAAACCGATCGTGATGCCGTGGCAGCCGAGGAAGTAGAAGAACACCAGCAGGCCGACATCCAGCCAGCTGACCCCCCAGCCCCAGGCCAGCGGCACCGCCGCGACCAGCGCGAGGAAGGGGACGGTGATGAACAGCAGCAGCGTGATCTGCTCGATCGAGCGCTTCTGCTCGCCACCCAGCGTGGCGGACGGGAGAGACGGGTCGGTGGTCTTCTGGGCGTCGTCGATCACATCGGAACGGGTGGTCATGGGGCGTCCCTGGGGGGTCGAGGGTCGAGACGGGTACCGGGCCGCCGAAACCGCGGGAGACCGATCGGGCTTCCCTACGGTTCCGTAACCTACGGCGTCGTAAGTATGGCAGCGCCGCATGCGGCGACAAGAGCCCGCGAACCTGCGCGTCCGCATGGACACCTATCCTTGGAATCGGTCGGACAGCGCGGTCCGCTCTGATGTCTTCCCGGCTGTCCCGCCCGTATGCGGCCCACCCGCCGCGCGGCGGACCACCGGGTTCCTCCCGGATGATCCCACCCGTCGCCCACCACCGTCCTTCCAAAGAGTCGCTGACGCGACGCACCTCCGGATTACTGCAAGGAGCCGCACCTGTGAGCAGTGCCGACGATCAGACCACCACGACCAGCAGTGAGCTGCGCGCCGACATCCGGCGACTGGGTGACCTCCTCGGCGAGACCCTGGTCAGGCAGGAAGGCCCCGAACTGCTCGACCTGGTCGAGAGGGTCCGCCGCCTCACCCGCGAGGACGGCGAAGCCGCCGCCGAGCTGCTGCGCGGCACCGAACTGGAGACGGCCGCCAAGCTGGTGCGCGCCTTCTCCACCTACTTCCACCTCGCCAACGTCACCGAACAGGTCCACCGCGGGCGCGAACTGCGGGCCCGGCGCGCGGCCGAGGGCGGCCTGCTCGCCCGCACCGCAGACCGCCTCAAGGACGCCGACCCGGAGCACCTGCGGCAGACCGTCGAGCACCTGAACGTTCGCCCCGTGTTCACGGCGCACCCCACCGAAGCCGCGCGCCGCTCCGTCCTCACCAAGCTCCGGCGCATCGCCGCGCTCCTGGAGACCCCCGTCATCGAGGCCGACCGGCGCCGCCACGACACCCGGCTCGCCGAGAACATCGACCTCGTCTGGCAGACCGACGAACTGCGCGTCGTACGGCCCGAACCCGCCGACGAGGCCCGCAACGCCATCTACTACCTCGACGAACTGCACGCCGGCGCCGTCGGCGACGTCCTCGAGGACCTGACGGCCGAACTGGAACGCGTCGGCGTCCGCCTCCCCGACGACACCCGGCCGCTCACCTTCGGCACCTGGATCGGCGGCGACCGCGACGGCAACCCCAACGTCACCCCCGACGTCACCTGGGACGTCCTCATCCTCCAGCACGAACACGGCATCAACGACGCCCTGGAGATGATCGACGAACTACGCGGCTTCCTGTCCAACTCCATCCGCTACACCGGCGCCACCGAAGAACTGCTCCAGTCCCTCGGCACCGACCTGGAACTGCTGCCCGAGATCAGCCCCCGCTACAAGCGGCTCAACGCCGAGGAGCCCTACCGGCTCAAGGCCACCTGCGTCCGCCAGAAGCTCGTCAACACCAAGCAGCGACTGGCCACCGGCACCCCGCACGAAGCAGGCCGCGACTACCTCGGCACCGCCGAACTGCTCACCGACCTGCGCCTCATCCAGACCTCCCTCAGGGAACACCGCGGCGGCCTGTTCGCCGAAGGCCGCCTCGGCCGCAACATCCGCACCCTCGCCGCCTTCGGCCTCCAGCTCGCCACCATGGACGTACGCGAACACGCGGACGCCCACCACCACGCCCTCGGCCAGCTCTTCGACCGGCTCGGCGAGGAGTCCTGGCGCTACACCGACATGCCCCGCGAGTACCGGGCCAAGCTCCTCGCCAAGGAACTGCGCTCCCGCCGGCCGCTCGCACCCACCCCGGCGCCCGTGGACGCCGCCGGCGCGAAGACCCTCGGCGTCTTCCAGACCGTCAAGCGCGCCCTGGAGGTCTTCGGACCCGAGGTCGTCGAGTCGTACATCATCTCGATGTGCCAGGGCGCCGACGACGTCTTCGCCGCCGCCGTCCTCGCCCGCGAGGCCGGCCTGATCGACCTGCACGCCGGCTGGGCGAAGATCGGGATCGTGCCGCTGCTGGAGACCACCGACGAACTGAAGGCCGCCGACACCATCCTGGAGGACATGCTCTCCGACCCGTCCTACCGGCGGCTCGTCGCGCTGCGCGGGGACGTCCAGGAGGTCATGCTCGGCTACTCCGACTCCTCCAAGTTCGGCGGCATCACCACCAGCCAGTGGGAGATCCACCGCGCCCAGCGCCGGCTGCGCGACGTCGCCCACCGCTACGGGGTGCGGCTGCGCCTCTTCCACGGCCGCGGCGGCACCGTCGGCCGCGGCGGCGGCCCCTCCCACGACGCCATCCTCGCCCAGCCCTGGGGCACCCTCGAAGGCGAGATCAAGGTCACCGAACAGGGCGAGGTCATCTCCGACAAGTACCTCGTGCCCGCGCTGGCCCGGGAGAACCTGGAACTGACCGTCGCCGCCACCCTCCAGGCATCCGCCCTGCACACCGCCCCCCGGCAGTCCGTGGAGGCCCTCGCCCGCTGGGACGCCGCCATGGACGTCGTCTCCGACGCCGCGCACTCCGCCTACCGCAGACTCGTCGAGGACCCCGACCTGCCGGCCTACTTCTTCGCCTCCACCCCGGTCGACCAGCTCGCCGACCTGCACCTCGGCTCCCGGCCCTCGCGCCGCCCCGACTCCGGAGCCGGGCTCGACGGACTGCGCGCCATCCCCTGGGTGTTCGGCTGGACCCAGTCCCGGCAGATCGTCCCCGGCTGGTTCGGCGTCGGCTCCGGCCTCAAGGCCCTGCGCGAGGCCGGCCTCGACACCGTCCTCGCCGAAATGCACGAACAGTGGCACTTCTTCCGCAACTTCATCTCCAACGTGGAGATGACGCTCGCCAAGACCGATCTGCGGATCGCCCGCCATTACGTCGACACCCTGGTGCCCGACGAACTGCGGCACGTCTTCGACACCATCACCGCCGAACACGACCTGACGGTCCGCGAGGTCCTGCGGATCACCGGCGAGAACGAACTGCTCGACGCCCAGCCGGTGCTGAAGCAGACCTTCGCCATCCGCGACGCCTACCTCGACCCCATCTCCTACCTCCAGGTCACCCTCCTCAAGCGGCAACGCGACGCGGCCACCGCGGGCGAACAGCCCGACCCACTCCTGGCCCGCGCCCTGCTCCTCACCGTCAACGGCGTGGCAGCGGGCCTGCGCAACACCGGCTGAGAACGGGCACACCACACGACGGCGCCTCCGGCGGACTCCCCCCGAGCCGCAGGCGCCGCCGCGTGGCGGGGCCCGGGGCCCGGGCCCCGGGCGGGGCGGTGATGAGCTGAGCGACGCCGACCCCGGCCGGCCGCGTCGGATCGGTGATCGTCGCGGGGCCTGTGGGTCGGTGATCGTCGCGGGGCCTGGGGGCGGGTGTCGTCGCAGCGGGCCTACGCAGCACCACCTGACACCGCCCGCCCGCCCTGAAGGCGCCCCCAGCACGCTCTCCGTGAGCCGGGGGCGTCGTCGTGTGTCGGGGTTCGGCGACGCGGTCACCCCGCACGCCCTCCGCGAGTCAGGGGTGCTGTCGTGTGCGGCAGCAGTTGGTTCAGAGGGTGAGGAAGGCGGTGGTGAGGAGGGTGAGGCCGGCGCCGGCCAGCAGCCAGGCGAGGCGGCTGAGCCGCAGGCCGCCCGCGACCACCACCGAGGCCAGCAGCAGTGCGCCGCCCAGCGGCACCCAAGCGTTCAGGATCCCGGCCGGACCGGACCGTACGACCTCGTCGGTGCCCGGCTTGACCACCACCGCGTACGTCTGCCCCTTGCGCACCGCCACGCTCCGCGCGATGACCACCCGCTCACGGGCCTTCGCCCCCGCCGAGCCCGGCGTGAACGGCCCGGAACAGGTGTCCTGCGCACAACTCGTCACCTTGATCGTGCCGCTCTCCCGGCCCTTCGCCAGCATCACGTGCTGCGCGGTCCCCCAGGAACCCCACACACCCGCGATCAGGATCAGCACGGTGACCGCGCCCATCGCCGCGAGCCGGCCGAACCGCAGCGCGGCGACCGAGGTCTGACGGGACATGGCGGCTGTGGCGGGCATGGCCGGGATCATTGGCCATGGCTGTCCGATCGGTCAACTCGGCGGACGCCGACGGGCGGACAAGTCAGGAGTTGTACGAGCTTTGCGCCCGCTCCAGCCCCTCGATCACCAGACACTCCACCGCGTCCGCCGCACGATCCACGAAGTAGTCCAACTCCTTGCGCTCCGCCGACGAGAAGTCCTTCAGCACAAAGTCGGCCACCGGCATCCGCCCCGGAGGCCGCCCGATCCCGAACCGCACCCGGTGATACTCCGCCCCCATCGCCTTGCTGATCGACTTCAACCCGTTGTGCCCGTTGTCCCCGCCGCCCAGTTTGAGCCTGAGCACGCCGTAGTCGATGTCCAACTCGTCATGCACCGCCACGACATTCGCCACCGGCACCTTGTAGAAGTCCCGCAACGCGTTCACCGGGCCCCCCGACAGATTCATGTACGACATCGGCTTGGCGAGGACCACCCGCCGGTTCCCCGGACCGGGCGGACCCACCCGGCCCTCGACGACCTGCGCCTGCGCCTTCTGGGCCCGCTTGAACTTCCCCCCGATCCGCTCGGCGAGCAGGTCCACCACCATGAAACCGACGTTGTGCCGGTTCTTGGCGTACTCCGGCCCGGGATTCCCGAGCCCGACGATCAGCCAGGGGCCACTGGCGGGGGTGGTCACGTCCATGTCTCCTCGCAAGGCGATGCAGCCGCCGCTCCCCGGGGAAGCAGCGGCTGCACACCACTGTGGGCGGCCGTCCCGCACGCGCGGAACGCTGGGCACGGCCGACAGCACCGGACACCCGGCCAACGAGCGCCCGGCCCTGCCACGGCCGACGGTCCGTTCAGGCTCAGGCCTCGGCGGCCTCTTCGCCCTCGGCGGCCTCCCCCGGGGCCTCCTCGGCCTGCGCCGCCAGGACCTGCAGCACCACCGCGTCCTCGTCCACCGCCAGGGTCGAACCCGCCGGCAGCACGATGTCCTTGGCGTGGACGGACGCACCGGCCGCCAGGCCCTCCACGGACACCGTGACGGACTCGGGGATGTGGGTGGCCTCGGCCTCGACCGGCAGCGCGGCGAGCACATGCTCCAGCAGGTTGCCGCCCGGAGCCAGCTCACCCTCGGTGTGTACGGGAATCTCGACCGTGACCTTCTCGCCGCGCTTGACCAGCAGCAGGTCGACGTGCTCCAGGAAACCCTTCAGCGGGTCGCGCTGCACGGCCTTCGGAATCGCCAGCTCGTTGGACTTGCCGTCGATGTCCAGGGAGATCAGAACGTTCGGCGTACGCAGCGCCAGCAGCAGTTCGTGGCCCGGCAGGGTCAGGTGCAGCGGCTGCGAGCCGTGGCCGTACAGCACACCCGGAACCTTGTTGTCACGGCGGACACGGCGCGCGGCACCCTTGCCGAACTCGGTGCGCGTCTGGGCGGCGAGCTTCACCTCGGACATGATCACTCCTCGTAGAGGCGGACAGAAACGTGGTCACCCGGCCACGAACGGCCTGCTACGAAGAGCGCGTCGATAACGGACCGCCGCACCCCGTGGACAACGGGACACGGCCTCCCTCGCCGAGCAACTTCACAAGTGTACTCGGCGAAGAAGGCCGCACCCAAAAGGATCTTCAGCTCGATGCCGCCCCCGAAGGGACGCGGCGCGCCCCCACCGGCGGAGCGGCCTGAAGAAACCTCACTGCTCGTCGAAAAGACTCGTCACCGAGCCGTCCTCGAACACCTCACGCACCGCACGGGCGATCGTCGGAGCGATCGACAGAACAGTGATCTTGTCCAGATCCCGGCTCAGCTCGCCCGGCGTCGGCACCGTATTGGTGAACACGAACTCACCCACCCGCGAATTCTTCAACCGGTCCGCCGCCGGACCCGACAGCACACCATGCGTCGCCGTCACGATGACGTCCTCCGCACCATGCGCGAACAACGCGTCGGCCGCCGCACAGATCGTCCCACCGGTGTCGATCATGTCATCGACCAGCACACACACCCGGCCCTTGACCTCACCCACCACCTCGTGCACCGTCACCTGGTTCGCCACGTCCTTGTCACGCCGCTTGTGCACGATCGCCAGCGGCGCACCGAGCCGATCGCACCAGCGGTCGGCCACCCGGACCCGGCCCGCGTCCGGCGACACCACCGTCAGCTTGGCGCGATCCACCTTCGCACCCACATAGTCCGCGAGGAGCGGCAACGCGAAGAGATGGTCCACAGGACCGTCGAAGAAACCCTGGATCTGATCCGTGTGCAGGTCCACCGTCAGGATGCGGTCCGCACCCGCCGTCTTCATCAGATCCGCGATCAACCGCGCCGAGATCGGCTCACGCCCACGGTGCTTCTTGTCCTGACGCGCATAACCGTAGAACGGCACGATCACGGTGATGGAACGCGCCGACGCACGCTTCAACGCGTCGATCATGATCAACTGCTCCATGATCCACTTATTGATCGGAGCCGTATGGCTCTGGATCAGGAAACAGTCCGCACCACGCGCCGACTCCTGATACCGGACATAGATCTCGCCATTGGCGAAGTCGAAGGCCTTCGTCGGGACGACCCCGACACCCAGCTGGTGGGCGACCTCCTCGGCAAGCTCGGGGTGGGCGCGGCCGGAGAAGAACATCAACTTCTTCTCGCCGGTCGTCTTGATCCCGGTCACAGCACAGTCTCCTCAGAGGTGTCTCAGCCGTCGAGCGACCCCTCGGCAGAACATGAGAGGCCGACTCAGCTGGCGGGTGCGGATGTGCACTTATCACCGTACGCCGTGTTTCACGTACCCGTTTCCGGTCAGTCTTCGCCGCCGCCCGGCTCCGCCGCCGCCTCCGCGGCCCTCGCAGCGGCACTCCCCGGACGCTTACGCGCCACCCAGCCCTCGATATTCCGCTGCTGACCACGGGCCACAGCCAACGAACCGGGCGGCACATCCTTCGTGATCACAGACCCCGCCGCGGTATAGGCACCATCCCCCACCGTGACCGGCGCCACAAACATGTTGTCCGCACCGGTCCGGCAGTGCGAACCCACCGACGTGTGATGCTTGTCCTGGCCGTCGTAGTTCACAAACACACTCGCCGCACCGATATTCGTGTACTCACCGATCGTCGCGTCCCCCACATACGACAGGTGCGGAACCTTCGTGCCCTCCCCGATCACCGCGTTCTTCGTCTCCACATACGTGCCCACCTTCGACCTGGCACCAAGACGCGTACCCGGACGCAGATACGCGAACGGACCCACACTCGCCCCCGCACCGATCTGCGCCCGCTCCGCGACCGTCGTGTCCACCCGGGCACCGGCACCCACCCTGGTATCCGTCAACCGCGTGTTCGGCCCGACCTCAGCGCCCTCACCGATCAACGTCGCACCATGCAACTGCGTGCCCGGATGAACCACGGCATCCTGCTCGAACGACACCGTCACATCCACCCACGTCGTCGCCGGATCCACCACCGTGACACCGGCCAGCATGGCCCGCTCCAGCAACCGGTCGTTCAGGATCCGGCGCGCCTGCGCCAACTGCACGCGGTTGTTGATCCCCGCGATCTCCCGGTGATCGCCGGCGACCGAAGCACCGACCCGATGCCCCGCCTCCCGCAGAATCCCGAGCACATCCGTCAGATACTCCTCGCCCTGACTGTTGTTCGTCCGCAGCTTGCCCAGCGCCTGAGCGAGCAACTGCCCGTCGAAGGCGAACACACCCGAATTGATCTCCCGGACGGCACGCTGCGACTCGTCGGCGTCCTTGTGCTCCACGATCGCCGTCACGGCGCCGGAAGCATCGTCACGGACGATCCGCCCGTACCCCGTCGCATCCGGCACCTGAGCCGTCAGCACCGTCACCGCGTTGCCGTCGGCGTGATGGGTGTCGGTGAGCCGCCGCAGCGTCTCACCCGTGAGCAGCGGCGTGTCCCCGCAGACCACGACCACGGTTCCCTCGACGGCGCCGCCCAACTCCTCCACGGCCATGCGCACCGCGTGCCCCGTGCCGTTCTGCCGGTCCTGCACCGCCGTGCGCGCCTGCGGATCCAGCTCACCGAGGTGCGCGGTGACCTGCTCGCGCGCGTGACCCACGACGACGACCAGGTCCTGCGGCTTCAACTCGCGTGCGGCGGCGAGCACATGGCCGACCAGGGAACGGCCGCAGATCTGATGCAGGACCTTGGGTGTGGCCGACTTCATACGGGTGCCCTCACCCGCTGCGAGAACGACGACGGCTGCCGGGCGAATGGCGCTCACGGAGTTGCCCTTCGGCTTTGACGGGTGGGGGTGACACCCGCAGGATACCGGGGCGTTTCATGGACGACATGAGAGCGGGCCCTGACCACACCGGTCAGGGCCCGAACCTGGGTCTTGTGCGCTGTGGGCTCCCGGAGAAGGACTCGAACCCTCATTCAACGGACCAAAACCGTTTGTCCTACCTTTAGACGATCCGGGACGGTTGTCACGCTATGTCCGATTCCATTGATCGGCCTCGCGTGCAGAGTCCACTATGCCGTACCAGGCGCCCTCTACGCGACGGTACAAGTCGGCGCTCCCGAGGACGTAGATGATCAGGCAGCCGCGGTAGGTCTCCGAGGTGTTCTTCCGGCGCGTCTTCGGGTTGTGCTTCTTGAGGCTGGCTTTCTGGAAGGCGGAGGGCTCCGCGCCTACCAGCCCGGCCCAGAACTCCTCGGCGTCCAACACGTTGGCCGACTCATGGATGCTCAATCGAAACCGCAGGCGTTCGCGTTCCACGCCGAGCACTTCGAGCCAGCGTAGGAAGAGGATGATGACGTTCGGGTCGCTGTTGATGAACTGGAGCCTCTCGCGACGGCTGTACGACTTGTCCTTGGCGCCCTCGGCCCAGTAGAGGACCACCCCCGCCAGGAACAGCTCGCGGGTCGAGAGGTTGCCGATGGACTCGCGGGCGGCGCTCTTTGTGTGCTGCCGTTCCTCGTCGCGGATGCGGAGCCGCGCCTCCCAGCCCTTCCTGGCGATGGCCGCCGCTTCCTTGCGGCTGCGCCTGTGCTCCGGCCTCGGGAGATCACGCACCCACAGCGAGATCGAACTCTTCGAGCAGCCCAGCTCCAGTTGGATCTGGTCGTACGTCCGGCCCTGGAGGCGGAGTTCTCGCGCCTTGTCGCGCAGGTCGTCCTTGGCGTTCGGGCGCTTCGTCCATTCCGGGGGCGGCTCGCCCTCCAGGAGGCGGTTGAGGATGTCGTTGTTGTCGATGTGCAGTCGGTCGCGGATCTGGCGACGGCTGAGCCCTGCCCGCCGCAGTGCGACCGCCTGTTCGCGTAGGGCCTCGATGTCGGTGTATTTGCCGTGGGGGTGTGCCATGGGCATACCGTCCGGCCGGAATGGGTCGTTCCGGAGTCGAACGGGGATGGTTCACCAGTTCGAGGGATAGAGGGGGGTCTCGCAACGGTGTGCTCACGGACTGTGGTGTGATCGGGTAGGCAAAACTCACCCGATAAGCGGCCCCCGCCGCCCGTAGGCTGGACGCATGACCACGACGGGGGAAGACCGCACGACGGCCGTGACCGGGCCGTGGTGGTGGGCGAGGTGGCGCAGCGCACTGCTCGACGGCGGTCTCGCGGTGCTGTCGGCCGTGGAGTGCGCGGCGGAGGGCGTGCCGTTCGCACGGGATGCGGGGATCCCGGTGCCGGCCGGGATCGTGTTCGGTCTGCTGGCCGGTTCGGTGCTGGTGCTGCGCAGGAAGTGGCCGATCGCCGTGGTGCTCGTGGCGGTTGCGATCACGCCCGCCCAGATGGGTTTTCTGATGGGCATCGTCGGCCTGTACACCCTGGCCGCGGCCGAGCTGCCGCGCCGGATCATCGCGGCGCTGGCCGGTATGTCGTTCGTCGGGACGATGATCGTCACGTTTGTGCGGGTGCGGCAGGACACGGCGCGCGGGGATCTGACGCTCGGTGACTGGTTCGAGCCGTTCGCGTCCATCACCACGTCGCTCGGTGTGACCGCGCCTCCGGTGCTGCTGGGTCTGTATGTGGGTGCGCGGCGGCGGCTGATGGAGAGCTTGCGGGAGCGGGCGGACAGTCTGGAGCGTGAGCTGCAACTGCTGGCGGAGCGGGCCGAGGAGCGGGCCGAGTGGGCGCGTAACGAGGAGCGCACGCGGATCGCGCGGGAGATGCATGACGTGGTCGCGCATCGGGTGAGTCTGATGGTGGTGCATGCGGCGGCGTTGCAGGCGGTGGCGCGCAAGGATCCGGAGAAGGCCGTGAAGAACGCGGCGTTGGTCGGGGACATGGGGCGGCAGGCGTTGACGGAACTGCGGGAGATGCTGGGGGTGTTGCGGTCGGGGGACGGCGGGGTGCGGCGGGTGGAGCCGGTGCCGTTGGCCGCGGTGGAGGTGGCTGCCGCGGTGGCCGCGTCGCGGGCTGTGGTGGAGGAGGGTGTGGGGGAGGGGCCGTGTCTGTCGGAACTGGACGAGTTGATCGGGCAGTCGGCCGCGGCGGGCATGGTGGTGAATCTGTCGGTGGAGGGTGAGCATCGGTCGTATGCGCGGGAGATCGAGCAGACGGCGTACCGGGTGGTGCAGGAGGCGTTGACGAACGTGCACAAGCATGCGGCGGGTGCGAAGACGCATGTTCGGCTGGCGCATCGCGGTGCGGAGATCGCGATGCAGGTGGAGAACGAGCCGCCGCCCGAGCCGGGGTCGGCGTCGGCGGCGCGGCTGCCGTCCGGTGGCAACGGTCTGCTGGGGATGCGGGAGCGGGTGGTGGGGCTGGGTGGCGTTTTTGTGTCCGGTCCGACGGATGCGGGGGGTTTCAGGGTGTCTGCGGTGATTCCAGCGGTTTGATCGTCGGTGCCCGTGTGCCCGTGTGTCCCTGTGCCCGTGTGTCGGTGGGCGGATCGCGGCGCGCGTCGGGTGGCGGTTCGCGCCCGCCGGTGTCCGGGCGTTGATTGCCCGTGTGACCGGGCGCGGGTTGCCCCGTGTGTCCGACTGGGGCGGCCGTGCGTACGGGGCCGGGGCGGTTCGGGCGTGGTCGGTTCGGGTGTGCGGCCTGGGATGTCATCGGATCGGGCCGGGTCGGCCGGGGCGGCTGGTCGGGTGGGTCAGGCCGCGGTCAGACGGGTCGGCTGGGTGCCCGCGATGAGTGTGGTGAGGGCGCGGTCGATGTCCGGGCCGAGGTACCAGTCGCCGGTGTGGTCGAGGGTGTAGACGCGGCCTTCGGCATCGATGGCGAGCAGCGCGCCGGTGTCGGTCTCCTCGCCCAGCGGGCACAGTTCGGTGTCCAGGGCGCGGCCGAGGTCGCCGAGGGTGCGGGCGAGGTGCAGGCCGCGCAGTGGTTCGAGGTGCAGCGCGGCGGGTGCGATCTGACGGCCGGGTCCGGTGGGGGTGATGCGGAGTCCGCCGAATTCGGCCCAGGCCTCGACGGCCGCCGGGAAGACGGCGTGCCGGTGGCCGGCGGGCGAGATGTGGGCGCGCAGGGCGTCGGCCCAGATTTCGGCCTGTTTGATGTCCCAGTGTCCGGGCTGCCAGCCGGCGGCGCGCAGGGCGGCGTCGACGGGCACGGCGAAGCGAGTGGAGGTGGTGCGGTCGGTGTGCATCTGCCCTTCGTTCGTCGAGACCTTGCGGTGGTGCGGGTGGTTCCGGTCGTGCGGGTGTGGCGCGGGGAGGGTGTCCGGGAGGGGTACGGATGCCGGCCTCGGGGTGTTCAGTCGTCCGCCGTGGTCGGGGCGACGACGCGGACGCCGAAGTGGGCGCTCAGGGCGGTGCAGGCGCGGCACGGTGGGGCGAAGCTGCCGTGCAGGGGGTCGCCGTCCTCGCGTATCCGGCGCGTGGTGAGCTTGGCCTGCTTGAGGGCTTTGCGGGCTTCGCCGTTGGTCATCGGCTTGCGGGCGGCGCGCTTGCTGCGTGCGGCGTCGGCGGCGGCGATGTGCCGGGAGATGAGGATGGTCTCGGCGCAGCGGCCGGTGAAGCGGTCCCGCTGGTCGCTGGTGAGGGTGTCGAGGAAGTCCTGGACGAGTGGGTGCAGGGGCGGGGTCTGGTCGCCGCGGGCGGCGGTGCCGGTGAGGGTGGCGCCGCGTACGGACAGGGCGGCGGCGACGGTCGGCAGGATGCCGTCGCGTCGGTGGAGGAGGGCGGGCACCTGGGGTGATTCGGTGTGGCTCCAGCCGATGCGGGGGTCGCCGGACGGGCTGTCGGCTGAGCCGGCCCGCGCTGCGGCGCGGGCGTTCGCCTGCGGTCCCGTCTGCGTCGAGTTCATGATCGTCTTTTCCCTCCCGGGCGTCCCCCGAAGGACACAGAGTGCCAAATGCCGTGGCGGGTGCGGAAGCTGGGGCGGTGCGACACGCCCGGGTTTGGGCGGACTGTCACGGCGCGGTGACCTCTGGTCACGGAAGCGGAGGCCCGGTGACCGGTGTCCGTGTACCGCATAGGCTGTCGGCACCGCGATGGGCGCGGTCAACGCGTCGGTGACGTTGGAGAGACAGTCGGATACGGGTCGTGGCGTGCCGTGCGTGGTGCGGTGGCGGCTCGTACAGAGTGCCGCAGGGGGCAACCGCCATGACGACAGGTCGGCTCGGGCTTGGGGCACCACCCGGCCGCCAGGCCGGGGGACAAGCCGCGCCGCCGAACGCGGCCTATGCCGGGCAGGTCGTGCATTTCCCGGATCCGGTCCGGGCGGCGCGCCATCCGAGAGGGGTACGGGTCGACGAGCGCGGGTATCCCGACTTCTCGTCCTATGCGCGTGCGGCGGCGGAGATCGCCGATCCGCCGGAGGGTTTCGGCGTCGACGAACTGCGGCTGACGGACTATGTGTCGGCGAACGCGGCCCTGTCGGCGGCGGGGCACGAGTTGTGGGACACGGTTCCGGAGGTGGCCACGCCGCACGGCTGGACGTGGCATCACGTGGCGGGTTCGCGGCGGCTGGAACTGGTTCCGGTCGAGGTGAAGGCGCTGCTGCGGCACCACGGTGGGATCACCACGGCCCGTGTCGAGCAGGGCAAGCGGGGCACGCGGCCGTTGCAGGAGACACGTCCGGCGCACTTCGGGCTGCCGAAGTCGGGTGTGGCCGTGACGGAGCAGCAGGTGCAGGGGGTCGAGGAGGACCTGGGGTACCGGCTGCCCGGCGCGTACCGCTCGTTCCTGAAGGCGGCGGGTGGTTGTGCGCCGGTGGGCACGGCGTTGGACGCGGAGTTGGGGCTGCTGCTGGACCAGCCGTTCTTCACGGTGCGGGACGAGGCGGCGGTCAATGACCTGGTGTACGTGAACAAGTGCCTGCGGGACCATCTGACCAAGGATTACCTGGGTGTGTCGTTCGTGCAGGGCGGGCTGCTCGCGGTGAAGGTCAAGGGCGAGCGGACGGGTTCGGTGTGGTTCTGCGCTTATGACGACGCGCGGGACGTGGACCCGGCGTGGCCGCCGGCTGAGCGGGTGGCGCGGCTGCTGCTGCCGTGCGGTGAGGACTTCGACGTCTTTCTGTCGCGGCTGGCGGGCAGTCCGCCGGAGCTGGATACGGTGGCGAACCTGATGGTGGACGGCGGCTTCGCGCGTGCGGTGCCGGTGTCGTCGGCCGGGTCTGCGGGGGAGTGAGCTTTCGATGGTGACGTTTGCGCAGGCGCAGGAGCGCGCGGAGGAGTGGATCAACGGGGAGGTGCCCGCGTACCAGCATCGCGAGGTGCGGGTGCGGGAGTTCGAACTCGGCTTCGTGGTGTGGGGCGAGGACCGGGCGGAGGGTCCGCGTTCGGACGCGGGCGCGCAGCGGCTTGTGATCGCCCGGGACAGTGGTGAGGCCACGCTGTGGCCGGCGCTGCCGGTGGGTGAGGTGATCCGCCGGTACGAGGAGGAGTACGGCCGTGAGGCGGGCCTGGCCGAGGCGCCGCCGGCTCCTGCGGCGCGGGTGGATCTCAACCAGACGTCGTTCTTGCTGAGTCCTCCGGAGTGGCTTCAGGAGGCGGCCGACAAGCTGGGCATTCCGGATCGCCGGGCGGCGGGCGGCGGCGCGCTGCCCGAGACGCAGGCCGGGGTTCCGGTCCGGCCGCCCGCGTCCGATACGGCGTCGGGTGCGGCGCCGGGGAGCGGTTCCGGTGCTGCGTGGCCGGCCGCCGGGGGTGGTGCCGGGCAGGTGGCGTCCGGCGCGCCGGTGGGTGCGACGCCTTGGGCGGGCACGGACACCAACGCCGACGCGGGTGAGGACCGGTCGGTGCCGCTGCCGGCGACGGTGTTCTCGTCGCCGGTGGGCGACTCGGACGACGACACTTCGCCGCCCGCCGCCGCGCCGGACGCCAAGACGGCGCTGATGTCGGGCGGCAGCCAGTTGCCGCGCACGGCGGTCGCCCCGGCCATCGGCGACCCGAACGCGCCCGGCCCCCAGGCCCACACGCCTCCGCCCATGCCGGGCAGCATGCCTGCGCCTCCGCCGGGTGCGCCAGGGAGCGCGCCTGTGCCGGGCGCGCCGGGGAGCACGCCTCCGCCTGTCCCGGGTGGGTCGGGCAGCATGCCTGCGCCTCCGCCGGGTGGGCCGGGGAGCATGCCTGCGCCGGGTGGGCCGGGGAGCATGCCTGCGCCTCCGCCGGGTGCGCCGGGGAGCGCGCCTCCGCCCCAGCCGGGGGCGCTGGGGAGCACGCCTCCGCCCGTGCCGGGTGGGCCGGGGAGCATGCCTCCACCCCAGCCGGGTGGGCCGGGCAGCATGCCTCCACCTCAGCCGGGCAGTACGCCTCCGCCTCCGCCGGGTGTGCCCCCGTACGGGTATCCGCAGGGTGTGGGCGCCCCCGGCACCCCGGCTCCGGGTGGCGGGCCGGTCGCCCCGCCTTCTGCGCAGGGTCCCGCCACGCCGCCGCCTCCGGGATTCCCGCAGGGCAGCCCCCCGCCCCCGGGTGGTACTCCGCCGCCTGGATTCCCGCAGGGCAGTCCTCCGCCCCCCGCCCCCGCGGGGGACATCGCGGACGCCGCCACGAGCAAGGCCGCGCCGCCGCCGCGTCGTGGCACCGGCATGGGCACGCCGCCTCCGCCGCCGGGCGCTCCGGGCACCCCGGGCGTACGGCCGGGCAGCACGCCTCCGCCGGGTGGGCCCGGTACGCCGCCCGGCGGCTACGCACCGACGCAACTAGTGTCGTCGCTAGGCCCGGACCGACCCGGCGGCACCGGGCCCGGCGCCCCGAACCCGCCCGGCGCCCCGAACCCGCCCGGCGCCCCGAACCCGCCCGGCGCCCCGAACCCGCCGGGTGCCCCGGGTGACACCCCTCCCGGCAGCGTGCACCACGCGGCCACGGTGCTGGCCGACCCGAGCCAGATGGCGGGTGGCGGCACGGGCGGCGGCGCCCCGCGGCCCCCGGGCGTCCCCGGCGCGCCGAATCCGCCCGGCGCCCCGCGGCCCTCGGGTGGGCCTGGTGCGCCGAATCCGCCGGGTGTTCCGGGCGCGCCTCCCGTTGCCGGGGCCCCGCAGCCGCCTCCCGTGCACCACGCCGAGACCGTGCTGGCCGCGCCCCCGGTGGGCGGCCCCGGCACGCCTTTGCCGCCGCCCCACGGCGTACCCGGTGCGCCTGGTGCGCCGGGCGCTCCCGGTATGCCGCCGGGCGCCCCGCCGGCGCCGCCCGGCGCGGTCCCGCCGCCCGCGTACGGCTATCCGCAGCAGGCGCAGCCGACGGTCGGCCCGGGTTATCAGGCCGTACTGCGCTACCGCGCGCAGGACGGTTCCGAGCAGCAGCTGATCCGGCGCTCGGCGCCGGGCACGCCGCACCCGGAGTGGCAGATCTTCCACGAGCTGCGTGCCATGAACGTCCCCCCGGGCCAGGTGCTGGAACTGCACACGGAGCTGGAGTCCTGTGAACTGCCGGGCGCCTACTGCGCGCGGATGATCCGCGAGCAGTGGCCGCAGGCACGCATCACGAGCATCGCGCCGTACGGCACGGACCAGGCGAGCCGGCAGCAGGGCATGCAGCAACTGCTCGCGCACCAGGGCGAGTTGCATCAGGTGGCGGACGGCCCCGCGCGGCCGGCGCCGGTACGGGCGCCGCTGCCCCCGGTGCAGTCCGCGCCGCCGGTCCCGCCGGAGGGGCTCGCGCAGGAGCTGGCGGCGGCGTTCGGGCCGGGCGTGTTCCATTTCGAGCAGGCCGCGGTGTCCCGGCAGGGCGTGCCGCCGGTCGTGGCGCACACGCTGGTCGTGGCGGGGCTGCCGGTGGACATGGGTCCGTTCTTCTGGGCGCAGGCCCAGCCGGGCCGTCCGGTGCCGACGCTGGCGGAGCTGGCGCAGGAGCGCGGGGTGCAGCCCGCCTCGGACGCGGCTTCGTACCTGGTGATGGGCACCGACTTCGGCCGGGCGATCTGTGTGCAGTACGGCACGGCGAACATCGTGGCCGTGCCGGTGGAGGGGGGACCGGGCGGGGCGCCGGTACCGCCGCAGTTCGTGAACACCGGCCTGCCGGAGTTCGCGCGCTGTCTGGCGCTGCTCGGCCGGATGTGGCGGCTGCGGTACGGCCTCAACCAGGAGCAGGCGGGCCGCTGGACCGTGGATTTCCAGGCCCAGCTCGCCTCCCTGGACCCGGCGGCGCTCGGTTCGCCGGAGAGCTGGTGGTCGGTGCTGCTGGAGCAGATGTGGGACGGCCTGTTGTAGCGGCGCGCTGCTGAGCCCTGGGGGTCGGGTCCGGTCGAGTGATCGGACCCGGCCCCCTTTGCGTGTCACGGACGCTTACCCCCGATTCATCCTGATCTGCGCGAAACCATCATTTCGTGTGTGTCCGGCGGAGAGGAGTTCCAGGATGAACAGGGCATCGGTGCCATCGCACGGCTTCCTCACCGTCCGCGGGCGCGGCTACCGCCCCGAGCAGGTGGACGCGTATGCGGCGGCGCTCTCCAGGGAGCGGGACGCCGCGTGGGAGCGGGCCGCGCGGCTGACCGTACTCGCCCGGGACATGGAGGCGGAGGTGGAGCGGCTGCGTGAGACGGTCGCGCGGCTCGCTCCGCAGACGTACGAGACGCTCGGGGAGAACGCGTGCCTGATCTTCCAGCTGGCGCAGGAGGAGGCGGCGGCCCTGCGGGAGTGCGTTCGGGGCGTGGTGCGGGAGGAGGCGGCACGGGCCGAGGAGTGGGCGCTCGGCGTGCGCCGGGCGGCCGAGGAGGAGGCGGACATCGTGCGCGCGGAGGCCGAGGAGCGCGCCCGCCGACGGCTCCTCGCGGCGCAGGCCGAGGCGGACGAGGTTCGTGTCGGGGCCCGGCGTGCGGTGAAGGAGTGGCGCGGTGAGGCCCTTGCGGCGCTGCGGGAGCTGCGGCAGCGGACCGCGGTGATGCTCGCCGAGCAGGCCAAGGAGCATGCGGCGCGGTGGGCGGGGGAGGACCAGGCGGAGCTTGAGCGGGCGGCGGCGCGGGAGATCAGGGTCACCGAGGCCGTGGCCCGGGCCGAGGCCGCGCTGGCCGCGGCGCAGCAGGAGGCCGGGGAGGCGCGGGAGGCGGCCCGGTGGTGCCAGGACGAGGCACACGCGCGTGCCGCCGAGATCCTGGCCGAGGCGCGGGTGCGGGAGGAGCAGATCGCGTGCGAGACCGAGCGGGTGCTGCGCGAGCACAGCGAGGTGTGGGACGACATGCAGGCGCAGATGGACTGTGTGCGCGACAGCCTCAGCTCCCTGACCGGGCGTACCGCCTGGGAGTGACCCGGCCGCACTGCGCCGCGAGGCGTCCGGCGTCGGGCCGTACCCCCGAGCGGTGCCACGTCACATCCTCGCTGTCAGTCGTTCAGTACGGGGAAGCGGCGCGGTGCGAGGAGCAGCAGGGCCAGGAAGGCCAGGGCCGCCGCACAGGCCGCTCCGAGGTACACCGCGTGCACCGCTTCGGCGATGGCGTGCCGGGTGGTTTCCGCGGCGGTGCCGGAGTCCAGGGAGCGGGTCACCGTGTCCAGGTCGCCCGCGCCGCCCAGCCGGGCGGCCAGCACGCCGTTGGCGACCGCGCCGAACACGGCGGCGCCGACGGTCTGGCCGGTCTGGCGGCAGAACAGCACGGAGGCGGTGGCCGTGCCGCGTTCCGCCCAGCCGACCGTGGACTGGACGCCGACGATCAGCGGCAGTTGGAACAGGCCGAGCGCGGCGCCGAGGAGCAGCATCAGCAGCGTCGGCTGCCATGCCGCGCCCGGGTAGGGCAGGAACGGGAACGCGAACAGGATCAGCGTCGCCGTGCCGATGCCGAGCAGCGCGGTGTCGCGAAAGCCGATGCGCCGGTACACGTGCTGGCTCAGCGCCGCGGACACCGGCCAGGTCAGGGTCCACACGGAGAGCACGAATCCGGCGGTCACCGGGGCGAGGCCGAGCACCGACTGCGCGTAGGTCGGCAGGAACACGGTGGGCGCCACCATCAGCAGGCCGAGCGCGCCCAGCGCGACGTTGACCGCCGCGATCGTACGGCGTCGCCACACCCAGCCGGGGATGATCGGCTCCGCCGCCCGGCGCTCCACCCACACCACGACCGCGACCAGGGCGAGGCCCGTGGCGAACAGGATGAGTGACGGCGCGGACAGCCACGCCCACGCCACTCCGCCCTGCACCAGCGCGGTCAGCAGTGCCCCGCCGCACGCGAACACCGCGAGCGCGCCCGCCCAGTCGATGCGCGGGGGCGTGCGCGGCTCGCGTGCGGGTTCGTGGAGGTGACGGACGATCAGCCACAGGGCCGCCGCGCCGATGGGCAGGTTGATCAGGAAGATCCACCGCCAGTTGGCGTAGGCCGCCAGGACTCCGCCGAGCCCGGGGCCGGCGACCGCCGACACCGCCCACACCGTGGACAGCTTGGACTGGATCTTGGGGCGTTCCCCCAGCGGGTACAGATCGGCCGCGAGGGTCTGCACCGTGCCCTGCAGCGCCCCGCCGCCCAGGCCCTGCACGATGCGGAACGCGATCAGCGCCCCCATGTTCCAGGCGAGCGCGCACAGCAGCGAGCCGGCCAGGAAGACGGCCGCGCCCGCGACCAGGACCGGCTTGCGGCCGAAGGTGTCGGAGAGCTTGCCGTAGACGGGGAGGGTGACGGTGACGGCGAGCAGATAGCCGGAGAACAGCCAGGAGAAGACGGAGAAGCCGCCGAGGTCGCCGACGATCTGCGGGACGGCCGTGGAGACGACGGTGGAGTCGAGCGCCGCCAGTGCCATCGCGAGCATCAGCGCGGCGACCACCGCGCCCCGGCGGCTCGACCCGGCCTGCTGAGCGGCGTCCCGTATCACGGGTTCCGTGCTGCCCACCGCGTTCCCCCTGACTGGTTTCCCTGTGCATCCATCCGGCGTCCCACAGCTTCCCACTTGACCCTGACGCGGCGGGAGGGTGGAGGCTTCCTTGGCCGGAGGGTGGACGCGACCCCGAGAAGGCGTCCACCCGGCGGTGGACGGCCCCTAGGGGTACCTCCGTACTGAGGCCCGGTCAAGGTTCGTCCCGGCGGAGGACGAGAGTCGCCCGCCGTCGTCCTTAACCTTGCTTTACGCCGCTGGGGGGCGGCTCGCCGCACGGCAGGGGTGGGGTTTTCCCCAGGAGAAGACGGGGCTGTGCACCAGCGCGCGAGGTCCCTGCCGGCCATGAGACTCATCGACGTACCGTTTCGCGCCACACAAGCGCAAACCGACATAGGAGATTTACCGTGACATCGGCTGTGACCATTCCCAGGCACGGGGGTACTGGAGGGCGTACGGCCGTTGCCGCGCGGGCGCGGCAGGTCGTCAAGGCGTACGGCTCCGGGGAGACCCGGGTCGTCGCCCTCGACCACGTCGACGTGGACATCGCCCGCGGCCAGTTCACCGCGATCATGGGCCCCTCGGGGTCCGGCAAGTCCACCCTGATGCACTGCCTCGCCGGCCTCGACACGGTCACCGGCGGGCAGATCTACCTGGACGAGACCGAGATCACCGGCCTGAAGGACAAGAAGCTCACCCAACTGCGCCGGGACCGGATCGGGTTCATCTTCCAGGCGTTCAACCTGCTGCCGACGCTGAACGCGCTCGAGAACATCACCCTGCCCATGGACATCGCCGGGCGCAAACCCGACAAGGCGTGGCTGGACCAGGTCGTGGAGACGGTCGGCCTGGCCGGACGGCTCAAGCACCGGCCCACCCAGCTCTCCGGCGGACAGCAGCAGCGGGTCGCCGTAGCCCGGGCGCTGGCCGCCCGCCCCGAGATCATCTTCGGTGACGAGCCGACCGGGAACCTCGACTCCCGGGCGGGCGCCGAGGTGCTGGGCTTCCTGCGCCGGTCGGTCGACGAACTGGGCCAGACCATCGTGATGGTCACCCATGACCCGGTGGCCGCCTCGTACGCGGACCGGGTCCTCTACCTCGCCGACGGCCGCATCGTCGACGAGATGCACCAGCCGACCGCCGATCAGGTCCTCGACCGGATGAAGGACTTCGACGCCCGGGGGCGCACGTCATGACCGTCCTGAAGACGTCGCTGCGCAACTTCTTCGCGCACAAGGGACGCATGGCGCTGTCGGCGGTCGCCGTCCTGCTGTCGGTCGCGTTCGTGTGCGGCACGCTGGTGTTCACCGACACCATGAACACGACCTTCGACAAGCTGTTCTCGGTCACCGCGTCCGATGTCACCGTCTCGCCCAAGGACGCCAAGAGCGAGGAGACCCCGCAGAACGGCGTGCCGTTGTCGCTGCCCGCCGCCACGCTGGACCGGGCCAAGACCGCGGACGGCGTCAAGTCGGCCGAGGGCGCGGTCAGTTCGATGAGCGTGACCGTGGTGGACAAGGACAACGAGAGCGTGGGCTCCACCACCGGCGCGCCCACCATCGCGGGCAACTGGACGGGCAACGACCTGCGTTCCATGGAGATCACCTCCGGGCACGCCCCGCGCGGGCCGACCGAGACGATGGTCGACGCCGACACCGCCGACAAGCACCACCTGAAGCTCGGCGACGAACTGCGCACCATCACACAGCGGGGTGACTTCACCGCCCGGATCGTCGGCATCGCCACCTTCAAGGTGACCAACCCCGGCGCCGCCGTCGTCTACTTCGACACCCCCACCGCCCAGCGCCATCTGCTCGGCAGCACCGGCCGCTACACCCAGATCAACGTCACCGCCGCGGCCGGCGTCTCCGACGCGCGGCTCAAGCAGAACGTCGCACGCGCGCTCGGCGGGTCGTACAAGTTCCAGACGGCCAAGGAGAACGCCGACGAGAACCGCAAGGACGTCGGCTCCTTCATGGACGTCATCAAGTACGCCATGCTCGGCTTCGCCGGGATCGCGTTCCTGGTCGGCATCTTCCTGATCATCAACACCTTCTCGATGCTGGTCGCCCAGCGCACCCGCGAGATCGGCCTGATGCGGGCCATCGGCTCCTCCCGCCGACAGGTCAACCGGTCGGTGCTGGTCGAGGCGCTGCTGCTCGGCTTCGTCGGCTCCGTCCTCGGCGTCGGCGCCGGCGTCGGCATCGCGGTCGGCCTGATGAAGCTCATGGGTGCGGCGGGCATGGAACTGTCCACCCAGGACCTGACCGTCAAGGCCACCACCCCGGTGGTGGGCCTGGTGCTCGGCGTGGTCGTCACCGTGCTGGCCGCCTATCTGCCGGCCCGGCGCGCCGGCAAGGTCTCCCCGATGGCCGCGCTGCGCGACGCCGGCACACCGGCCGACGGCCGGGCGGGCCTGGTACGCGGCCTGATCGGCCTGGTGCTCACCGGCGCCGGCGGCGCCGCCCTGTACGCGGCGGCCACCGCCGACAAGGCGAGCGACGGCGCGCTCGTCCTCGGCCTGGGCATCGTGCTGACCCTGATCGGCTTCGTCGTCATCGGCCCGCTGCTGGCCGGCGGCGTGGTCCGGGTGATCAGCGCGGTGCTGCTGCGGGCCTTCGGACCGGTCGGCCGCATGGCCGAACGCAACGCCCTGCGCAACCCGCGGCGCACCGGAGCCACCGGCGCCGCCCTGATGATCGGCCTCGCGCTGGTCGCCTGCCTGTCGGTGGTCGGCTCCTCCATGGTCGCCTCCGCCACCAGCGAACTGGACAAGTCGGTCGGCGCGGACTTCATCGTCGAGGGCAACCAGCCGATCGTCCCGCAGGCGGAGAAGGCCATGGAGCAGGCCCCGGGCCTGGCCCACGTCACCCGCTACAAGGCTCTTGACGCCACCCTCACCTCGCCCGACGGCAAGGTCGACGACTCCGGCATCACGGCCGCGGATCCGACGTACGCCGACGACCTGCGCCGCCCGACCACCGAGGGCACCCTGAAGGACGCCTATGGCACCGACGCGATGTCGGTGGGCTCCGACTACGCCAAGAAGCACGAGGTGCGGGTCGGTGACACCCTCACCGTCGCCTTCAAGGGCGGCCGCACCGCCCGGCTGAAGGTGGCCGCGATCACCGACGACTCCACCGCGATCGACCAGGGCGCCCGCTACACCTCCATCGCCACGATGGAGAAGTACCTGCCCAAGAGCCAGATCCCGCCGAGCGTGATCATGTTCGCGAAGGCGGAGAAGGGCCAGGAGAAGCAGGCGTACGCGGCCCTGAAGAGCGCGCTGAAGAAGTACCCGACCTACCAGGTCAGGGACCAGACCGACTACAAGCAGGAGCTGAAGGACCAGGTCGGCCAGCTGCTGAACATGGTCTACGGCCTGCTCGCCCTGGCGATCATCGTCGCGGTGCTGGGCGTGGTGAACACCCTGGCGCTTTCGGTGGTCGAACGGACCCGGGAGATCGGCCTGATGCGGGCCATCGGCCTGTCCCGCCGCCAGCTGCGTCGCATGATCCGCATGGAGTCCGTGGTCATCGCCCTGTTCGGCGCCCTCCTCGGCCTCGGCCTGGGCATGGGCTGGGGCGCCACCGCCCAGAAGCTGCTCGCCCTGGAGGGCCTGGGTGTCCTGGACATCCCCTGGCCGACGATCATCGGTGTCTTCATCGGCTCCGCCTTCGTGGGCCTGTTCGCCGCCCTGGTCCCGGCGTTCCGCGCGGGCCGGATGAACGTACTGAACGCGATCGCCACGGAGTAGCGATGTAGCGATGTAGCGATCTCAAGGCCGCCGCAGACGGGGGTTGCGGGGGAAGGGCCCGGTGCCGGGGAGTGCGAGAACTCCCCGGCACCGGGCCCCTCGTCGTCCAGCGCTACGGCCGAAGTGGAGGACCGTGACGGTGACGGTCCTCTCGGTGATCTCGTACGGGATGCGGTACCGCCCGACGCGCATCCGGCGCAGATCGCGCGATCCGTATGCGGTGGCGCCCGGCGGCCGGGGTTCGGAAGCGAGGCGATCGGTGGCGGCGAACACCTGGCGTCAGCCGTCCGGATCCTCGGCCAGGAACTTGGCCGCCGTATCGAGGGCCGGTTCGTCCTACAGGACCGTGTAGTTCACGGGCGGTCCGACCCGAGGCGTGCGCGCGCCTCGTCCTGCGGGCCGGCGACGACCTCGCCGCCGGCCTGCCGGGCTCGGTACCGGGCCGACGCCAGTTGATCCTCCAGGTCCGCAAGCCGGGCCTCCAGCTCGGCCGACCAGTGTCACGTCGCTCGCTCTCGCGGGTGAACGTCACTCGGGCGTCGTAGGCTGGACACGCCCCGGCCCGCACAGCGTGTCGGGTGATTCGCGTTGCCCACCCAGGACGGACACCCCCTCCATGAGCCTGCACGGTCTGCTCGACGCCGTCGTCAAGGACGCCGCACTCGCGGAAGCGATCAAGGCGGCGGCCGACGGCAACCGCACCCACGTCGACCTGGTCGGCCCCCCGGCGGCCCGCCCCTTCGCGATCGCCGCCCTGGCCCGCGAGACCGGCCGCCCCGTGCTCGCCGTGACGGCCACGGGCCGCGAGGCCGAGGACCTGGCCGCCGCGCTGCGCACGCTGCTGCCACCGGAGGGCGTCGTGGAGTACCCCTCCTGGGAGACCCTTCCGCACGAGCGGCTCAGCCCGCGCAGCGACACCGTCGGCCGCCGCCTCGCCGTGCTGCGCCGCCTCGCCCACCCCAGCCCCGACGACCCGGAGACCGGCCCGGTCTCCGTTGTCGTCGCCCCCGTGCGCTCCGTGCTCCAGCCGCAGGTCAAGGGCCTCGGCGACCTGGAACCGGTGTCCTTGAGGAGCGGCCGGAGCGCCGACCTGAACGAGATCGTGGACGCCCTCGGCGCCGCCGCCTACGCGCGCGTGGAGCTGGTCGAGAAGCGCGGCGAGTTCGCGGTGCGCGGCGGCATCCTCGATGTGTTCCCGCCCACCGAGGAGCACCCCCTGCGCGTCGAGTTCTGGGGTGACGACATCGAGGAGATCCGCTACTTCAAGGTCGCCGACCAGCGCTCCCTGGAGGTCGCCGAACACGGCCTGTGGGCACCGCCCTGCCGCGAGCTGCTGCTCACGGACGACGTACGCACGCGTGCGCGTACCCTCGCCGAGGAACACCCCGAGCTGGGCGAACTGCTCGGGAAGATCGCCGAGGGCATCGCGGTCGAGGGCATGGAGTCCCTGGCCCCCGTCCTGGTCGACGACATGGAGCTGCTGCTCGACGTGCTGCCCGCGCGCGCCATGACCGTCGTCTGCGACCCGGAGCGGGTCCGCACGCGTGCCGCCGACCTCGTCGCCACCTCGCAGGAGTTCCTCCAGGCGTCCTGGGCGGCCACCGCCGGCGGCGGAGACGCCCCCATCGACGTCGGTGCGGCCTCCCTGTGGTCCCTCGCGGACATCCGGGACCGGGCCCGCGAGCTGGGCGTGATGTGGTGGTCGGTGTCCCCGTTCGCCGTCGACGAGTCGCTGACATCGGCCGCTGACGCGGCGGGGGACGGCGACACCCTCAAGCTGGGCATGCACGCGCCGGAGACCTACCGCGGCGACACCGCCAAGGCGCTCGCCGACACCAAGGGCTGGCTCGCCGACGGCTGGCGCACCGTCTTCGTCACCGAGGGCCACGGACCGGCCTCCCGCACGGTCGAGGTGCTCGGCAACGAGGGCGTCGCGGCCCGCCTGGAGGCCGACCTCGGGCAGATCGCGCCGTCCGTCGTACATGTGGCCTGCGGCTCGATCGACTACGGCTTCGTGGACCCGGTGCTGCGGCTCGCCGTGCTCACCGAGACCGATCTGTCCGGGCAGAAGGCCGCCGGCAAGGACGGCGCCCGCATGCCCGCCCGCCGCCGCAAGACCATCGACCCGCTGACCCTGGAGACGGGCGACTACATCGTCCACGAGCAGCACGGCGTCGGCCGCTACATCGAGATGGTGCAGCGCACCGTGCAGGGCGCCACCCGCGAGTACCTGGTGGTCGAGTACGCCCCCGCCAAGCGCGGCCAGCCCGGTGACCGCCTCTACATCCCCACCGACCAGCTGGAGCAGATCACCAAGTACGTCGGCGGCGAGGCACCCACCCTGCACCGCCTGGGCGGCGCGGACTGGACGAAGACCAAGGCACGCGCCAAGAAGGCCGTCAAGGAGATCGCCGCCGACCTGATCAAGCTCTACAGCGCGCGGATGGCCGCACCCGGGCACGCCTTCGGCGGGGACACCCCCTGGCAGCGCGAACTGGAGGACGCCTTCCCCTACGCCGAGACCCCCGACCAGCTGACCACGATCTCCGAGGTCAAGGAAGACATGGAGAAGTCGGTCCCGATGGACCGCCTGATCTGCGGCGACGTCGGCTACGGCAAGACGGAGATCGCGGTGCGGGCCGCCTTCAAGGCGGTACAGGACGGCAAGCAGGTCGCGGTGCTCGTACCGACCACACTGCTGGTGCAGCAGCACTTCGGGACGTTCGGCGAACGCTACGCGCAGTTCCCGGTGAATGTGCGCGCCCTGTCCCGCTTCCAGACCGACACCGAGGCCAAGGCGGTCCTGGAGGGCCTGCGGGACGGCTCCGTGGACGTCGTCATCGGCACCCACCGCCTCTTCTCCGCCGAGACCAAGTTCAAGGACCTCGGCCTGGTCATCGTCGACGAGGAGCAGCGCTTCGGCGTCGAGCACAAGGAGCAGCTGAAGAAGCTGCGGGCCAACGTCGACGTTCTGACGATGTCCGCGACCCCGATCCCGCGGACCCTGGAGATGGCGGTCACCGGCATCCGCGAGATGTCCACGATCACCACCCCGCCGGAGGAACGGCACCCGGTGCTGACCTTCGTCGGGCCCTACGAGCAGAAGCAGATCGGCGCCGCGATCCGCCGTGAACTGCTGCGCGAGGGCCAGGTCTTCTACATCCACAACCGGGTCGATTCGATCGACCGGGCCGCCGCCCGGCTGCGCGAGATCGTCCCCGAGGCACGCATCGCCACCGCGCACGGCCAGATGTCGGAGTCGACGCTGGAACAGGTCGTCGTCGACTTCTGGGAGAAGCGGTTCGACGTGCTGGTGTCCACGACGATCGTCGAGTCCGGCATCGACATCTCCAACGCCAACACCCTGATCGTGGAGCGCGGCGACACCTTCGGCCTGTCCCAGCTGCACCAGCTGCGCGGCCGCGTGGGCCGGAGCAGGGAGCGGGGATACGCGTACTTCCTCTACCCCCCGGAGAAGCCGCTGACGGAGACCGCGCACGAACGGCTCGCGACCATCGCCCAGCACACCGAGATGGGCGCCGGCATGTATGTCGCGATGAAGGACCTGGAGATCCGCGGCGCCGGGAACCTGCTCGGCGGCGAGCAGTCCGGCCACATCGCGGGCGTCGGCTTCGACCTGTACGTCCGCATGGTGGGCGAGGCCGTCGCCGACTACCGGCGGCAGCTGGAGACCGGCGCGATCGAGGAGGAGCCGCCGCTGGAGGTCAAGATCGAGCTGCCCGTCGACGCGCATGTCCCGCACGACTACGCGCCCGGCGAGCGGCTGCGCCTCCAGGCGTACCGGTCCATCGCCTCCGCCAACTCGGAGGCGGACATCACCTCCGTACGCGAGGAACTGGTCGACCGCTACGGCAAGTTGCCGGAACCGGTGGAGAACCTGCTGCTGGTGGCCGGCCTGCGGATGCTGGCGCGGGCGTGCGGGGTCGGCGAGATCGTCCTCCAGGGCAACAACGTCCGTTTCGCACCGGTGGAGTTGCGCGAGTCGCAGGAGCTGCGGCTCAAGCGGCTGTACCCGGGGACGGTCATCAAACCGGCCGTCCACCAGATCCTGGTCCCCCGTCCGAAGACGGCGAAGGTGGGCGGCAAGCCGCTGGTCGGCCGCGAACTGCTGTCGTGGGTCGGCGAGTTCCTGGCCACTATCCTGGGCTCATAACGACCCGCTGCTCCGGTCCGCCGTTCCGGTCCGCCGCCCGGTGGGGGGCGGTGGTGGGGTTGGTGGTCGGCGGGGTGTGGGTGGGCTGCTCGGTGGTGGGGTTGGTGGTCGGCGGGGTGTGGGTGGGCTGCTCGGTGGTGGGGTTGGTGGTCGGCGGGGTGTGGGTGGGCTGCTCGGTGGTGGGG